>JAJRVV010000049.1 GCA_024277135.1 Chloroflexota bacterium
AGCGCCATCCCAACTTTTTGTAGCGGAGATTTTATACCATGCGCATTGAGTTGAAAACTATGGAACGGCGTATGTCCAGCGGGGGCGATGGGGGGGGAGTCTTTTATTGTCTCGGTGGGGGAGAGTACAGCCGTTCTGCCAAACACTTATGGGAGTATATTGATGAATCGCTTACAAATCTACAAAACATATTGGATACGGATGGTCCTGTTGATTTCAATCGCTAGTTTTACATTATTGTTCACAACAGTAACGGCTGCTAAAAATCCGCCACTTTCTGTGACCAAATTCGATGTTGGGGAAAACAAGACAGCAACGAGAGATATCGCACAAGATTCAGGGTGGACCTTATTTAACAATTCGATTACCGGCAACAAAATCTCAATGGTCTCGTCTGGTGATGGTTGGATTCTGGCTTATGGTGGACAAACAGCTTCTTTATACCGGTGGAATGGGGTGTCATGGTCGAGCGCGGGTAGTGTAACGCATACGCAAGATATTATTCGGGGAGATATTCAAATGGTATCGGCCAATGACGGCTGGATAGTATTGGGGGGGCCGCTGGGCGAATCTGCATCCTCAGTTATTTACCGTTGGAATGGCACAAGCTGGTCTCAATTTGGAACATATACCGATCCAAATGAAACCTCAATGTCAGCGATAAGTATGGTTTCGGCATCCGATGGTTGGATTGTCTCCGCAGGCGCTTTTTGGACAAATTATTACCATTGGAATGGTTCTACCTGGACGAAAACTGCGACTTCCTCTACTTATACTGAAAACGACATTGAGATGGTGTCATCAACGGACGGGTGGGCTGTTGGTTTTGCAGGTCAAACAGTTCGATGGAATGGCAGCGCCTGGTCAACAGTCGCCAATCCGGCTACATCTTTAAATGCTATAGATATGCTCACAGCTACCGACGGTTGGGCGGTTGGCAATGGCGGCACGATTATCCATTGGAACGGCGCAACCTGGTCGCAGGCGACCAGCCCGACAACGATTAGCTTATTTGATATTTCTATGGTCTCAGCGACAGATGGATGGGCGGTTGGGGATAATGGAATTATGCTCCATTGGGATGGCAGCTCCTGGACAAAGGTGACTGGCCCATCCAGTTCCAGAATTAATGCCGTCAATATGGTGTCTACGACAGACGGTTGGGCTGTTGGTTGGGGCGGGATACTTCATTATGACCCATCGTTTCCGACATTAACCGCTAATTATACAGTTGGCGCGCCAGGTAGTTATTTTACGTTTACCGGCATGGATTTTCCGGCTGACAGTACCGCCACGATCAGTGTTAACGGCATGATTTTGGGCAATGTCACTACCGATAGTAATGGCGAATTTCAATTCTTGCTATCCACAGACCTTGCCTGGGTGGGCGCTTATTTTGTGACCGTCAGTGTTAACCCTAGCGCAACGATTCGTTTTGATTTGGATGTCAATGCAGATGTTCGGCCCCAAGAGGGAAGCGGCTCCACATTTGATGTTCCAGCAGGGATCGCATTTACAAAATTTATTTACTTGCCTGCAATTCTACGTAACTGAGTTAGGCGCGGCTGTGAAACGGCCGTTTGCGACATCGGCGCGTATGAGCGGGCAAATTGGGAGTATCAGTAGATCAAGGTTTTCGCCACGAATGCCACGAATTACACGAAAAACACGTTCTTAATTCGTGAAATTTGTGCAATTCGTGGCAGATTTTGGATCTACTGAGTATGTTTATTTTCCTTTGATAGTAAAGTGACAGGTGGGATGGGGGACGGCTATGTACATTCTCGACGGCCTGTTAGCGCAGCAGACGGTATTGGAACCGGTGGAAGTGATGACTGATACGGCAGGTTACACAGACATTGTTTTTGGGTTATTTTGGTTGTTGGGTTATCAATTCAGCCCACGCTTACGCGACATTGGCAAGACCCGCTTCTGCGTATGGACAAGAAGGCAAGATATGGCGCCTTGAACAGGGTTGCCCGACACCACATCAAAGAAGAACGAGTGGTAGACAATTGGGATGATGTTTTATGGGTCGCTGGTTCCTTGAAACTGAGGCAGATAACAGCTTCTGAATTGATGAAGGCGCTACAGGCCAGCAAGGGAAGCTCGGTTTTGGCTAAGGCCATTGCGGAAATCGGCCGTATTGCCAAAACTTGGTGGTTAATATGATCGTTCTTTGGAACACGCTATACATGAACAAGACAATTGAGCGCTTAAAGGAGTCGGTTCCGATCCTAGTCAAAGGTAATTTTGGCCCCAAGAGGCTTGACCGGCCGTTCGGCTAAGGCAACTTTTGATTGTTGCTGTGATAAATAGAATGGAAGCAATAGAATGGCAAAAATGTTACTTAAATTCGTGGTTTTGTGGTCTTGACAAAAGGGGCCGCTTTAGCCCCCCCCTGTATAAAATTGAATTGTGTTACTATCCATTTGGTTTTCCTCCATTTCTTCATTACCGTGATTAAAATGGATTGGATAGTGACGCATTTCCTTAACTTAATAACATTGACTGACAACTGATTACTGATTACCGACTTGCGTGCCAATTTTCAATTCGGGGTTAAGCAGCAGCCGGGCCAGCAACCCCTTTTCCAGGCCGGAGAAGATGCGGATTTGCAGGTGGGGGTAAACGGCCGTCAACGCCAACATCTCTTCCACTTTCGCCGCCATCCCCCCTGTCACATCCGTCCCCCGCGAACCGCCCAACGCCGCCGCTACCTCGTCAAAACTCGCCGGGGTGATGGCGGGAACGACTTGACCGTCAGCGTCATAAACCCCTGCCGTCTCCCCCGCCAACAGCAGCCAGGATGGCCGTAACGCCCCCGCCAACGCCGCCATCGCTTCTTCAGTGGAGACAATCGTGCCGCCCAACTTCTCATCAAAGGCCGCATCGCCAAAAATAACGGGAACCAGCTCGCTCGCCAACGCCTGCTGGATGGGCGCGGCGTCAAATTGAGCGATACGGCCGTCCACACAACGCGCCAACAAAAGCGGCGGAAAACTGATTGCGGGAACGCCATTCGCCAACAACAGGCCAATCACATGCGCATTCAACTTCAGCATGGCGTCATGCACCAGGGCAAAGCCGCGCCACTGTTCCGCGCCGGCCACCCCCTGCCGCGTGCCATATTTTTGCGCCGGAACGTGCCCATACGAGCCGCCGCCATGCCCCAACAACAATTGCAGAGACGGCCGTTCCCTCCGCGCCGGCGCAATCTCCCGCATCACCCGCATCGCGGCCTGCGGCCGGATCGCCCCGACGCCGGTCTTATCCGTCAGCAGGGAGCCGCCCAATTTCAAGAAAATCATTTTGGATTTTGGATTTTGGATTGGAGTTGCCGCTGATAAACGTCACGGCTTCGGATGGAGTAGCAGCGAATTTGAGCAGCGCGAGGTGGCTGCGGTTGACGTAAGCGGGATCAAACATGGCCTGGATGCTGCTTTTCCAGGTATCGCCCACCAGCGCAAACGGCCGCGCCCCCACCTCGCCCACCTGCAAAAAACTCCACGCCAACGCCAATTCCGACAGCGTGCCGATGCCGCCGGGCAGGGCGATCATGCCGTCGTTGTGCCGCACCAAATGCAGCAGCCGGTCGGCCAGCGTGTCATACATGATGCTTTCTTGCACCCACTCGTTCAATCCGCCGGGACGGAACTGTTCAATTTGCCGGGAGCCGACGCCGATGACATGCCCGCCCGCTTCCGCCGCGCCCTGGCTGACGCCGCGCATGGTTCCGTCATAGCCGCCGGTGGCTACGGAAAAACCGGCCTGCGCTAACAGCCGCCCGGTTTCCCGCGCCTGCTCATATGCCGGACTGCCGGGAGACGGCCGTCCGCTGCCAAACACTGCGATTACTTTCATAGTCAATTAACAATGAACAAAGAGCAATGAGCAATGAGCAATGATTATTGCACAAACTCGCGCACGATGGCCGCCACCGCTTGCCGCTGCTCCAAAATGGGAATATGGCCGCATTCCGCCAGCTTATGCACCCGGACGTCGAGGAGCAACTGCGCCAATTCATCCGCATCCGCCACCGGCACCACCGGGTCGTCTTCACCCCAAATCAGGCAGACGGGATCGGCAATTTGAGACAGAGACGGCCGTACCGAGTGAAACGCCGTCGCTTTCAACACATTGGCCGATGCCCGCGATAGATCATAATCCTGCAACCGCCGCTGCCAGACCGACTCATCCTGCTTATCCGGGTCGAAAAACGGCGCCTTGATCTGCCGCTTCACCCATACTTTGGACTGGGAGATAGCTGATCCCAGGTTAACCAATCCCAATGAAAACCCCACCCGTTTCACTAACTCCGGATACGACTCGGCCCGAAGCAGAGCGGGGGCGACCAATACCATCTGGGATACCGCCTCCGGATAGGTCAGCGCAAATTGGGTCGCCAGCAAGCCGCCAAACGAATGACCCACCATCACCATCTCCGGTAAATCCAGCGCCTCCTGAAAAGCGGCCAACCATTCCACCAGGTGAGGCACATGGTAGGGCGTGGTGTTGCTGCTGTAGCCAAAGCCAGGAATGTCGGGCGCCAGCAGCCAATGATCCGCAGCCAATTCGTGCATCAGCTCCCGAAAGCTGTCTGCCGATGTGGACATGCCATGCAGCAGTACCAGCGGACGGCCGTTCGCCACCCCCGCTGCATAATAAGCCGTTTTGATGTCTAACGCCTCAACTTCAAACCGGGGAAGGGCCGGAAAAGGGTAACTCAAAGTCATATCATCCTGTCCATATGATAGAGATCCCCTGAAAAAACCGCAGATTTCGCCGATCACGCAGATTTATCCCTCTGTGTTCTCTATAACCTCTGTGGCTTTCTTTCAGAAGAGTGTCGCTATTTTATCCTTGATTTCAACGTATCTCAACCCAATCCTAGGGCGATTGCATACTCAATAAAAATCGTTTTATTTGCAACGAATTTTCACGAATTAACACGAATCATCTTCAAAATTCGCGCAAATTCGTGTTAATTCGTTGCAAAAAGGGAGTATGCAATCGCCCTGAACCCAATCCGGGTATGCCGGCTACGCTCTTGGCAAAGCGCACTCCGTTCCGAATCGCTTCGGCTGTCGCCAAGACGGCCGTGTTCGCCACCAGGTCAAACGGCGCATCCACTGCACCGGATGAGAGGGCAAAAGTGGTGTCGCCGTCATGCGTGGTATGCGCCGGACGGATGGCAAGCGCCAACGCATCATGCAGCCGCTGTGCCAACCGGTTCGCCTCCACCTTCGTCAACGCCGCATTGGTCGCCGCCACCGCCAATGTGGTATTCGTCCCAACCGGCGGCGGCAACACTGGGAAACGGCGCAGCGGATCGGCGTCCACCAGCCAGGCACCGTCCAAATCCCGCGCCCCGGCCAGCACCGAACCATCCTCATTCACCACATCGCCAATGGCATTGACCACCACCGCCGCACCCACCACAAAATCATCCACCGCCATGCTGGCCAAACCAAAGCCACCCTTCATAAAATGGGGAAATCCGCGCCATTTGCCCACGGTCACGCCGGCGCCGGCGCCCACATTCCCCTGCCGGTCATCGGTCGCCGTGGCGCTGGCCGCTGCATCATACCCCATCGCCTCATCCGGGATAAACTTACCCGCCCCCAAAAACAGGTCGTAGACAACGGCCGCCGGCACAATCGGAATCGGCCGAATCGGCGTCGGATGCCCAATCTCCTGCTCCGCCAGGTACCGGGCTGCGCCCGTCGCCGTCCCCAACCCCAGAGCGCTGCCGCCGGTCAACACCACCGCGTGAACCACCTTGATCGGTTTGTCCGGCTGCAACAGCGCCGATTCCCGGCTGCCCGGCGCCGGCCCGCGCACATCGGCGCTGCCCACTGTGTTTTCTGGGCAGATAATCACCGAAACCCCGGTATGAAACTCCTCGTTTGTGGCGTGACCAATTTTGAATCCGGGCACATCGAATGGCATCGGCATCTCCTTAGGGGCCGTTCGGAATTAACTTAGCGATTTGTAACGACGAAGGCTCCTAAAGCGCGTTCGCCAATTCCATAACTTATTTGCGAACGCGCCCTTATCGTCAAGACAAGACATCCGATTTCTTGTCTCCCATGATGTTCGCATATTCGATGGCGAGAAATCGGATGTCTGCACAATTTTTACCAGAAAAGAAAAAACCAGGTCATTCAACCTGGTTTTCTGTGGGGCGAGTGGTGGGATTTGAACCCACGATCTTCTGGGCCACAACCAGACGTGTTAACCCCTACACCACACCCGCCATGTCCTTAATTTTGCAACAGAATGCTATCATAAGACGCCTGGAGAGACAAGTGGAATTTCAGGTGCGACGCACTTTCCTAAGTGCGTCGCACCTCAATCCGCCAGCCCCAGCACGGCCGTTGCCTGCGCGCACAAATGGCTGCCGCCCGCCGCCAGCCAGCGCGTTAACGTCTCACTCACCTCACCGCCCGCCTGAACCTCGCCATAAATCCCGGCGGCCCAGCGTACGTAAGCCCTGGTTTCCGGCAGCCATGCTTCCTCGCTCGCTACCGCCGCCACGTGCCCGCCATTATACCCGGCAAATGATTGGCGGGTATCGCCGCCGGTTTGGGCCAATCGCTCCACCAAATAGGCCAGCCCCCGCCGGGCGTTAGTATCTGGGTCTTGCATCGCCTCGCCCGCAGTAAAGTGGAAAGGCATCACCTGAAACAAACCTTGCGCCCCGGCCGGGGAGACGGCCGTCGGGTCGCCGCAACTTTCAATTTGCATGATCGTCGCCGCCAGATTGGGGTCCAACCCAAACTCAGCCGCCCAACGGCCGATGTCCGCCGCCCACACCTGCACCTCCGGCGTAAAAATGGGGGAGATGGCGACCGATTCCCGCTCGACGGCCGTTCCCATTTCAACGGCCGTCACCGGCGCGGAAGTCGTTCCCGGCTCCACGAGAGTGGTTGGTTCATCGCCGGACTCTGCCGCCGCCGGAGAGGGCTTCAACCACATCAGGCCGGTCATCATCAGGGTGACGGCCGTCAAAATCAGCAGCATCTGGGAAGCGTGTGAACTGGGCATCGGCTAAATTCCCTACCGGCGAGAGCGGGGTGACATGGACGCTGTCGCCCGCCGCCGCGCCAGTGGCGTCGGCGGCCGCTGCCGAATGCGAGAGCGCCTTTCCCGCTGCGGTTCGGAAGGCGCAACCAGTTCCATGTCATCAAAATCATCCTCCACCACAACATAGCTCCCGCTCATAAAAGGCGGCAGATCATCATTGGCTGCCTGGATGGGGGACGGCCGGGGCGAAACTACAGCCGGGTGGCGGCGCATGGGTCGGGCGCGGACAGGTTGGGGCTGCGGGCGCGCGGGAGTATGCGGGCGCGCGGCCGTTGATCGAGTCCGGGCCAAGGAGGTTCGTGGCCGCAAGTCGGCAAACAGATGGTCGCCGGCCACCGCCAGAGCGCCGATGAACAAGATACGCGTCAGCCAGACCAGCGCCGCCACAAATACCGGGGCTGCCTCCAACAGTTGGGCGCGGCTCAACACCTCGTTACCCAAGTCATGATTAAGCAGCGTCAGCGACACCGCCCACCAGGTCATCAACGCATTCATCGTCGCCCCCAACAGCCAGGCGCCCATCAAATACCAGGATTCCGGGGCGCGTTCTGATTCCGGCGGGGAAAAGATGCGCACCAAACCGGCAAAGTCAATGGCACAAAATGCCGTGGCCAACACCGCCGCCCAGCGCAAACCGGCAAAACTCACCTCCCCCATCAAATCAAGCAGCGCGTACCGGGTCGTATCAAAGTTGAATACCTCAAAGGCCAGCAGGCCGATGAAAAGCAGCAAGCCAATCGCCAACTTACCCGGCGCCCGAGTAAAGGGCGCGGCCGTTGCTGATTGGCCGAATTCTTGTTTGGCCAGCTTGCCGTCAAATTGTTGATCGTTCATTTCTCTCCTCGTTTACAGATTCAAATGCGCCTCCTTTTATGGGTGTTGGTAAACCAGATCATCTCAAATTATTGAACCTCTGAAGATGTCAGCCACTTCATTTGAATCGCATGTTTCTATTTGCCAAAGTGAAGGTAATGGCAAACGTATTAGAACTTATGTTCTGATTTTATTATAGACGATTTAACCTCATTTGGCAATACCGCTTTACGGGAAAGGCAAACCGTTCTAAAATCCAGATATGCTAGATGGCGAAAAGATTCTGAACGGCCGTTACCAACTCCTGGAACGGATCGGCAGCGGCGGCATGGCGATTGTGTACAAAGCGCAGGACAATGCGCTGGGGCGGCTGGTTGCTATCAAGATACTGCACGAAAGTTTAACCGGCGACACCGGTTTTCTAGAGCGCTTCCAGCGGGAGGCGCACGCCGCCGCCAACCTGACCCATCCCAACGTGGTCACGGTGCATGACATCGGCCAGGACGGCCGTCGCCACTACATCGTCATGGAGTATGTGGCCGGACAGACGCTCAAGCAGCTCATTCGCCGCCATTACCGGGACGGCCAGGGCATTCCCATCAACTACGCGCTTGATTTGGCGGTTCAGCTTTGCGCCGGCATCGGCTACGCTCACCGCGCCAATCTGGTACACTGCGATATTAAGCCGCAAAACATCCTGGTGACGCGGGATGATCGGGTAAAAGTGACTGATTTCGGCATCGCCCGCGCCCTCAGCGAGGCCAGCCGGATGCAGGACAGCAAGGTGTGGGGCACGCCGCAATACTTTGCGCCGGAGCAAGCCGCCGGCAATCCGGCCATGCCCGCTTCAGATGTTTATTCGATTGGCATTGTCTTGTTTGAGATGCTGGCGGGCAGCCGGCCGTTTGAGGCGGACACGCCCACCGCCATTGCCTTGAAACATCTGCAAGAACAACCGCCGCTCATCAGCGAATACAACCCGGCCGTGCCCCGTTCGCTGGAGCAAATTATCGTCAAGGTGCTGGCCAAAGAGCCATCTGGCCGCTACCGGACAGCGGGGCAGTTAGGCCGGATTTTGGGCGCATTTCGGGAACAAAGCCTGACGATTTCACGGCAAACTCCGCCGCCCCAACCCGTCGCGGAGAAAAAGACGCAAATTTATCGACGGGAACCGAAACGGCCGTCCCATCCCAAAAAACAATTGTCACGGGAAACGGCCGTGCCTCGCCCCGCACCCAATCCCACCCAAACCGTCCACATCCCCGCCCCCGCCAATCAGACAGATTGGCTGGCAATCAGCTTAGGCGTGATCGCTCTGGGCGCATTGCTGGGGTTAATTCCGCTTTGGTTTTTTGTCTATCAAGCGTGGGCTGGGTGACGGCCGGACGGCCGTCCGCCGCGCCAGGATTATCCAGATGAGTATCATCTTTCGCACGGGAAGGCATCAGTGACTGATCAGAAAAAGAGAGCGCCCCGGAACCGAACCATCATCCTCACAGATACCGAAAAAGAGTTATTCAAGACGCATCTTCTGAATTTGAACAACCCGGTTCCGCTCGGCGAAATAAGTGATAAGACGATCTGTCAGGATATTTTTGAAGTTTTGGATTATCTGCCATCGCAATCAATAGATTTGCTATTTGCCGACCCACCGTATAATTTAAGCAAATCCTTTAACGGCCGTACATTTTCCAAATTGCCTCTCACCCAATATGAAAAGTGGCTAGATAGTTGGATCGCTAAACTGCCGCGTATCCTAAAACCAACCGCATCATTGTACATATGTGGCGATTGGCGATCTTCCTCGGCCATCCATAGAGTCATAGAAAAATACTTCGTCGTTAGAAATCGTATTACATGGGAACGCGAGAAGGGGCGCGGGGCAAAGAGTAACTGGAAAAACAGTTCCGAGGATATCTGGTTCTGCACCGTATCGCAGAATTACACGTTCAATGTGGATGCGGTCAAATTAAAACGAAAAGTCATAGCGCCATACACGACTGAAAAAGGGACTCCCAAAGATTGGAACGAAACGGAGAACGGCCGTTTTCGTTTAACTTACCCCTCGAATCTTTGGACTGATCTAACTGTGCCGTTTTGGTCAATGCCTGAGAATACAGATCATCCCACTCAAAAACCTGAAAAACTGCTGGCAAAAATTATTTTAGCCAGTTCTTGTGAAAATGATGTTGTTTTCGACCCATTTTTGGGTTCTGGCACAACGTCAGTCGTCGCTAAAAAACTTAATCGTCATTATGTCGGCGTTGAAATAGATGAACATTATTGCTGCCTTGCCGAAAAACGGTTAATGCAAACAGAAATAAATTCAGACATCCAAGGTTATTATGAGGGTGTATTCTGGGAAAGAAACACACTAGCCGACCAAAAGAAACCTCGCAAAACGCCAAACAATTACAAAGTAAATCAACTTTCACTAATTTAACATAGATGGCAATCTAATGAAAAGCCGCATATTTTTCACTGATACTTACAAAGACATTCAACTAGCAACCCTTAACTTGCTCAATTCCCAGCAAGATATACTCTCCCCGCGCACGCTGAGCAGCACACGCGCGGCCGGCGACGCCATAGAAGAAATTATAGCTGAATCCTTCGATCCTATTCTTGGACAATGGAGCATTGATTACTCGGCCAGTTTTGCGCGCAGGGCGATGGCCGATCTCGCTTTCAATGATCCTGACGGGCTGTACTATGTGATCGATGTAAAAACGCACCGAACAAACACAAAATCCAACATGCCTAATCTGACATCCGTCAGGCGGCTTTCAAGATTCTACGAGGACGACAACAACTATTTCTCTCTTTTGCTCGTGAGTTATCATTTAGAAGAAACTCAAGCGGTTTTCACTGATGTAAAATTCATACCCATTGAATTTCTTGATTGGGGCTGCCTGACCATTGGCGCATTAGGCTGGGGACAGATACAGATTGCTAATTCTAATCGAGTCAGCATAAACCCACACTGTTCTCGCAAAAAATGGATGCTTGAACTGTGTGACATTGTGGCTGCGTTCTACTCCAAAGAGCTTGGTAAAATTTCAGAACGAATTGGTCATTTTGAAAAAATACGTGAGTTTTGGCTGGCAAAACCCGATGACTAACGTTAATTGGTGGAAAGTTTTCAAATCTGCTTAAACGATCAGATCAAAGAGGAAATCTTGTGAATACAGTAAAAATGACCCGGTGGTTTATCTACACCTTACTGGCTGTGGCCGTCCTCGCCATCTGGTGGAGTTACTCCACCGCCACGCCCCAGCAGACAGAAATTTCCATCAGCCAACTTGCCCAAGAAATCCAGGAAAACGAGGTGGCCGAAATTCAGGTGGAGGGCAACGGCCGTGCCATCATAGTCAACTACGCCGACGCAGAGCGTGAGTCCACCATCTCCCAAATCAGCGGCGTCAGTTCCATTGAGGAAGTGTTGGCAGCCTACGGCATCACCGCCAACGACTACAAAGATGGGCAGCCCGCCATCACTTATATCCCGCCCAGTCAGGTCGGCGGCTGGCTCAACTTAGCCGGAATCTTCTTACCGGCCGTCCTCGTCATCGGCTTCATCTACTTCATTTTTCGTCAAGCTCAGGGCAATAACAACCAGGCCGCTTCCTTTGGCAAAAGCCGCGCCCGTCTCTTCACCGGCGATCATCCCAGCATCACTTTTGAAGATGTGGCTGGCTGCGTCGAAGCCAAAGAAGAACTGCAAGAAATCGTCGAATTTTTACGCGAACCCGACAAATATGTCGGGTTTGGCGCCCGCATTCCCAAAGGCGTCTTGCTGGTGGGCAGTCCCGGAACTGGTAAAACCCTCATGGCTAAGGCAGTTTCGGGCGAGGCCGGGGTTCCGTTTTTCTCTATCGCCGGTTCCGAATTCGTGGAAATGTTCGTCGGCGTCGGCGCCAGCCGAGTGCGGGATTTGTTCGAGCAGGCCAAACGGCACAGCCCCTGCATCGTTTTCATTGACGAGATTGACGCTGTCGGCCGCCAGCGCGGCGCCGGATTGGGCGGCTCCCACGATGAACGGGAACAAACCCTCAACCAAATTTTGGTGGAAATGGACGGATTCGGCACCGACACCCACGTCATCATTCTGGCGGCGACCAACCGGCCGGACATTTTGGACCCGGCCTTGATGCGGCCTGGCCGGTTTGACCGGCGCGTCGTGATTGATCGGCCTGACGTGCGCGGCCGGGAGGCGATCTTCCAGGTGCATGTACGCGGCAAGCCGGTCGCCAGCGGCGTTAACCTGGGCATTTTAGCCAAAGCCACCCCCGGCTTTGTCGGCGCCGACATCGAAAACACGGTGAACGAAGCCGCCTTGTTAGCGGCGCGGCGCAACCGGCGCACCATCAGCATGGCCGAGTTTCAGGAAGCGATTGAGCGCGTGCAGCTAGGGCCGGAACGAAAAAGCCGGATCATGACCGCCTAGGAGAAGGAAATCACCGCTTACCATGAAGCGGGGCACGCCATCATCAGCCACCTGCTGCCCAACGCCCAAACGGTGCGCAAAATCAGCATCATTCCACGCGGAATGGCGGGCGGCGTCACCTGGTATCTGGAAGATGACACTTATTTGCGCACCCGATCCAAGTTCAAGGCGCTCATCGCCAGCGCGCTAGGCGGCCGGGTGGCGGAAGAAATTGTGTTTGGCGAAATCACCACCGGAGCCAGCAGCGATTTGCAGACTGTAACCCAAATTGCGCGTGCGATGGTCACCCAATACGGCATGAGCGATGCGCTGGGGCCGCAGGTGTATGGCAAGAAACAGGAACTGGTCTTTCTCGGTCGGGAAATCAGCGAACAACGGGATTATTCAGACGCGATTGCTGAGAAAATTGACCGGGAAGTGCGGAAATTTATTGATACGGAATATGAACGGGCGCATCATTTACTGACGACTAATCTGGACAAATTACACCTCATCGCCAAGACTTTGCTGGATATCGAAACATTGGAAGCAGAGGAGTTCATCGCGTTGATGGAAGGGAGAGAACTGCCGCCGCCGACAGGCAGCCAACCGCTGCCCAAACCGGCCACGGCCGATCCGGGCGACGCCCCTGAGACGGAGTGGAAACCGGGATCATTGGACATGCCGCCAGCGCCTTCGCCGGCTTGAACTTGCGCTTATGACAAATTTACTGCTTGATTTTTTAGCGCTGACCAATGATGTTTTGCAAGCGTTTATCGTGATTTTTGGCGCGGCGGTAGTGCTTTACAACCTGGGCCGCAGCCAGCGTTCTTCGGTGATCCGGGCGTTTACCGCTCTGGTCACGTTTGTCGTCATCGTCTATCTGACAGAACTGCTGGCCAGCCGCATCATCGTATCGCCATCAGCCGAGAGCTGGCTGCGGCTGGAGTGGGTGGGGATCACGCTGGTTCCCGCCGCTCAAATTCATCTCTCGCAAAGTCTGCTGGGCACGACTTCGCCCAAACTGCGCCATGCCTGGCTGACGCCGGCGGCGTATGGGCTGGGGCTATTGTTCCTGGGGCTGGTGTTGTGGAGCGACTGGATCGTGGCCGGGTTTGTGGCGTTGACCAGAGCGCCCCACCTGGAAGCCGGCCCCTTGTTCTTTCTGTTTACGGCGTATTTTTGGGCGGCAACGGCCGTCTCCATTGTGCAGATGTGGCATGCGCGGCAGCAAACCGTCACCAGCGCTGCCCGCCAGCGCATGAGCATCACCCTGTTTGCCTTTTTGGCCGCGCCGCTGGGCGTTTTCCCTTACCTCATCATCGCCGGCAGCCCGGCCGAATCGGCGCCTTTGTTGTTCTGGCCCATTGTGATCACGGGCAACATCACCGTCGGCATCATGTTTGGGCTGCTGACTTCCCATCTCATCTACTTTGGCACCGTATCGCCCGACCGGGTGGTGCGGGTGCGGCTGTACAAGTTTATGGCGCGGGTTCCGCTGGCGGGCAGCATCGTCTTGCTGGTGTATGTGCTAGTCAGCCGCAGCAGCCCGGTGTTGGGTCTGCCCACGGAAACGGCGTTGGGTTTCGCTTTGGTAGCGACGGTGATGTTGGTGGAGTGGGCGATTCATGCGTATAAACGGCCGCTAGAACGACTCTTCCAACTCAACGACGACCCGGACGTGCGCCGCATCCAGGAATTGGGGGAACGGCTGTTGACGACGCGGGACTTGCATCAATTTTTGGAAAGCGTGCTGGCCGCCACCTGTGAACTGCTGCGGACGCCGACCGCTTTTGTGGCGGCCATCACCGATGAAGGCCCCAAATTGGAATCGGTTGTCGGCCCATTGACGGAAGAACCGGAAGCGATTTTGCAAGAAACGGAATTGCGTCAACTGGCTCAGTCAAGGCCAAACGGCAATCGTCTGAATCTGGAAACGGCCGGGGATTTTATTTTGTGGCGAAATTATTGGATACGGCCGTTATACAACCGCACCGGCGAGTTGATGATGGGCATCTTTGGCATCCGCGCCCGAGCCGCCGCGCCTGATTTGAGCCAGGACGAAGAGGCGGTGCTGGACAAACTGATTGACCAGGCGGTAGCCGCCCTGGAAGACCGGATTTTGCAGCAAGAAGTTTTCGCCGCCGTGGAAGGGCTGCTGCCGGAAATCTCGGCTTTGCAGGAACGGCGCATCGCCGCCCGTTTCGGCGGACTGCCCATGATCGCCGAACCCATCGAAGAAGAGTTGATCAACGACCCGGAATTTAAGAGCGCGGTCAAAGACGCCTTGAGCCATTATTGGGGCGGCCCCAAATTGACCAAAAGCCCCCTCATGCGGCTGAAAGTGGTGCAAAAAGCGATGGATGAACATGACCACAACGCCGCTAACGCCTTGCGCGCCATCCTCAACCAGGCCATCGAACTGCAAAAGCCGGAGGGTCAGCGCAGTATGACCACGACGGAATGGATTTTGTACAACATCCTGGAATTGAAGTTCGTGCGCGGCCAGCGGGTGCGGGATGTGGCGCGGCGGCTGGCGATGAGCGAATCTGACCTGTACCGCAAGCAGCGGATAGCGATTGAAAATGTGGCCCAGGGAGTGGCGACATTGGAAGCGGCGGCCGTTGAAGGTGAGCGAAAATCAGCGGGCGGTAATCAGTGACCAGTTAACTATGTCTCCAACTTTTGAATACCTCGACCAGACATTGCATTGTGAAGGCGTGCCGCTGGCAGACATTGCCCGCCAAGCAGGCACGCCCGTTTATGTGTACAGCCGGGCAGCGTTGTTGCGGAATGCGCAGGCTTATTTGACGGCCGCCCCCCTCAACGCCCTCGTCTGTTACGCCATCAAAGCTAACGGCAACCCGGCCATTTTACGGCTGTTGGCGCAGGCGGGAATGGGGGCGGACGTGACCAGCGGCGGCGAACTATTTTTGGCCCGTCACGCCGGATTTCCGCCGCAGCGGATCATCTTTTCCGGCGTGGGCAAACGACGGGATGAAATCGAGATGGCGCTGGCGGAAGACATCCGCACCCTGCACGTCGAGTCGGAGATGGAGTTGCGGCGCATCGCCGACATCGCCGCCGCCCAGCGCCAAATGACGCGCATCGGCGTGCGCGTCAACCCCAACATTTACGCCGAGACCCATCCCCACATCTCCACCGGGCTGACCGCCCACAAATTTGGCGCGCCGCCGGAGACGGCCGTGTCCATGCTCCAATTTGCCGCCCAGCACCCCTGGCTGGAGCCGGCAGGCGTGGCGACGCATATCGGCTCGCAGATTGTCGATTTACGGCCGTTCGCCCAGGCAGCCCACTTTTTAGCCGATTTTGCCGATGAAATGGCAGGCAGCGGCATCCGATTGGCGTATCTGGATGTGGGCGGCGGATTGGGGATCGGGTATGGGGAGGATTGGAGATTGAAGAGTGAAGACTGGATACTGGATACTGACCCCACGGATTGGGTGACGGCCGTAGCCGGCCCAGTGCAAAAGGCGGGCTACCAACTGGTGATGGAGCCGGGCCGCTCCATCGCGGGCAGCGCTGGATTGCTGCTCACTCAAGTTATCTACACGAAGCATCAGGGCGAGAAATCCTTCCTCATCATGGACGCGGGCATGAACGACCTGCTCCGCCCCACCCTCTACAACGCCCAACATCCCATCCTGCCCGTCCACGCTTCATCCTTCATCCCGCATCCTTCATCCTTCGATGTAGTTGGCCCGGTATGCGAGACGGGAGACTTTCTGGCCAAGGCACGGCCGCTGCCCCCAACCCAGCCCGGCGATTTGCTGGCGGTGATGCAGGCGGGGGCGTATGGGTTTGCCATGAGTTCTAATTATAACGGCCGTCTACGCCCGGCCGAAGTGTTGGTCGAGGGGGAGCGTTTTCGCATCATCCGCCAACGGCAAACTTACGCCCATTTGTTGGATGGATGTGAGTAGTCGGGTACAATGCCGCCAATCCCAAATCAGGAAAAATGACATCTGGTGAAAAAAACATTCATCCCCGCTCTGCTGACCCTTGCCCTCGCGCTTTTGGCCGCCTGCGCGGAGCCAGAAGCGGAAACGATTGCTCAAGCCGCCCCCACGAAGACGGCCACGGCCGCGCCCACCCACACGCCGCTGCCCACAGACACCCCAACCGCCACCCCCACGAATACCCCCACTAACACGCCCACAGCCACGCCGACTGATACGCCGACAGCCACGCCCACCCACACGACGACGCCAACCGCTACGCCCACGCCACGGCCGTACCTGGCCGACCGGCGGCTGGTCGCCTACTACGGCTGGGCCAAAGGGCGGGCGCTGGGCATTTTGGGCAACAGCCCCCGCGACGAAATGCTGGTTGATTTGCGCCGCATCACCGCCGAATACCAGGCGTTTTCCGCCGAACCGGTCTGGCCCACATTCCACATGATCACCACCGTCGCCCACACCGAGCCGCCCAACTACAGCTACCAGTTGGAGGCGGAGGTCATCGAAGATTGGATCGCCTTTGCCGAACGAGAAAATGCGGCCGTCATCCTCGATTTCCAGCCGGGGCGGGCCGATTTGATGAGTGAAGTGGAGCGGCTGCTACCCTATCTCTACAACGAAAACGTACACCTGGCGCTGGACCCGGAATGGACGATGAGCGACACCCAAATTCCGCTCATCCATATCGGCCAAATGTATGCGGAGCAGATAAACGAAGTGCAGGCGGCTCTCAACCAGGTGGCTATCGAAATCGGCGTCAACCGGGTGCTGATTCTGCACCAGTTCAAGGATTCGATGCTGCCGGACAAGGCAGACATCATAGATTATCCCTACGTGGAATTGGTGATTGATTCGGATGGGGCGTTCAGCGCCGAGGTGAAGATGGACAGCTATTTGCAATACACGGCCGAACCTGCATTTGAATATGGCGGCATCAAACTGTTCACCGTCCGCGACCGGCGGCTGTTGACGCCGGAGGAAGTGATGGCGCTAGAACCACAGCCGCACATCATCATTTACCAGTAGCCAGTTTTCAGTATCCAGTTTTCAGCAACAACTACCAGAGGTAGCTCCACTGACTACTAACTGCTAACTCGACATTCGCTTAAATTTTGACGTAAAAAACAAATTTGGTATACCCATCAGGTATGATGAGTATACAAGACATGCGAATACACATTGAACGGGTAGATGATATACCCGTTGTGTATGGATTACTACAAAAAATGGGCATACAGGCTAA
This sequence comes from Chloroflexota bacterium, assembly GCA_024277135.1. Lineage (GTDB taxonomy): Bacteria > Chloroflexota > Anaerolineae > Promineifilales > Promineifilaceae > JAJRVV01. The sequence goes on from JAJRVV010000049.1 coordinate 17,552, forward strand.
CATCGACCGCGTGATTGAGCCGCATGGACAGGGATTAAGTCCAAGTTGGGTCATCACCATCTGGTTGCTACACAGCAATTCCCGCAAGGCGGACAGAAAAAGAATGCGGGGCGAGTTTTCGTAAACATTGTGGTGAACAAACGCTAAAATTGAGGATAATTATGCTCTACTATTCGTCATCATTAGCGGAATTCCACCATGAAGATAAGAAAACATTTATCAGCCAGCGGTTTATACAAGCTTGTCCGTACAGGTTTTTCTCAAATTGAGGATTGGCGCACAGAAGATGCCAGCGTTTCTTTGCCCGATGCGCTTATGTCAGGATTTGCTCTCTTTTCACTGAAGGATCCTTCTCTGTTGGCCTTTGATGCCCAACGGAAAGA
>JAJRVV010000050.1 GCA_024277135.1 Chloroflexota bacterium
CAGGACATCACGCACGCTGATTTGCAGGTCAAGTGTTTTTTCGTAATCGGCGGTTCTGAATTTTCTTGTCATGCCTAAAGTTTACACCAAAATTATCTTTGTTTGGAGAATTGGACTTCTCCGACAAACTGCTAGCCCGCTTTTTTGACAAATTTTATTTCGATCTATTTATCCGCATTGTTAAGGTACAGCACCAGAAAAGTCGCCTTCAGGATCGTTTGTTGTTCGTTATGTCTACTCTGAATCTTGACGACCCCTGACGCATATGATAGACTGCGTTATGTTTACTAGCCAGTGAAAATGACGCATTATTTTGATTGTTTGCCTATCTGACAAGGAGGCCATTCGTGAAACGCAATTCAACCATGAAACTCATGTCTCTCTTATTTGCCCTTTTAATGATGACAGCGCTGACGGCGTGTGTGCGCACCATTGATAACGACGATAATGGCGGCAGCGACCTGCCCACCGCCGAACCGTTGGTGATGCCTACGGCCGTTCCCGTAAATACCCCGGTTTCTGAACCGCCGGTTCCTGAGCCAACGGCCGTCATTGAAGACGCCACCGAAGCCACCACAGACACGACGAATGAGGGAACAACCACAACTGAAGAAACCACTGAAACAACCGACGCCGCTGAAACGGCCGATGCGCCCGGTGTCTACACTGTGCAAACCGGGGATACTCTGGGCGAAATCGCCGAGCAATTTGGCGTGACTGTAGAAGCGCTGGCCGCCGCCAACGGCATCACCAACCTGGATACGTTGGACGTGGGCCAAGTGCTCACCATTCCCATCCCAGGCGAGGCGGATACCACCGCCGAACCGCCGGACACGACTTCGACCGAAGAACAAGTTCACATCGTTAAAGCGGGCGAAAATCTGTTCCGCATCGGTCTGGCCTACGGCTTTACCATTGATGAACTCGCCGAATACAATGGCATCACCAATGTCAATGAGTTGGAAGTGGGTCAGGAAATTCGGATTCCGCCTAGCAATTAAGCGGGATTGGAGACTGGAGACTGGAGACAGCCAATCTCTAGTCTCCAGTCTCAGGAAGGAGATTAAAAAGATTCGGAGATTGGCGCGCCAATCTCCTTTTTTTATGCGGAGGCACGGATGAAAGTTACTGATTCGCGCCGGGTGTTGACCGGATCATCCTGGCGGTTGCGGGTGGAGACGTTGACTTCGGCCGACGGCCGTCAAATGGAACGAGGCGCTATCGAGCATCCCGGCGCAGTTGTTTTAGCGCCGCTCCTGTCCAACGGCGAGGTGTTAATGATTCGACAGCACCGGCACCCCATTGACCAGACGATCCTGGAGCTGCCTGCCGGCACACGTGGATGGAATGAGGATTGGCAAGCGTGTGCCCAGCGAGAATTGCGCGAAGAAACCGGCCACCGCGCCCAAGAGTTGACCCGATTAGGCGAATTTTGGCCGGCGCCGGGGTTATCCAGCGAGCTGCTGGTGTTGTATCTGGCGCAGGCGCTGTGCCCCGACCCTTTGCCCCAGGATGAAGATGAGACGATTGAGGTCGTCCGCCTGCCGTTGGTTGATCTGCTGGCGATGGCGCGAGACGGCCGTATCCACGACGCCAAAACGATTGTCGGCATCTGGCGCGCGGCCGTCCACCTGGGATTAGCGTAAGCCCGCGTGTAAGCGACAACGGCTACAGTGACCGCAAACCATGGTCGAGAATCCAGAAACCCAACCAACCCTACTATCTATCTCCGTCGTCATCCCCGTTTACAATGGCGGCGACGCCTTCCGCCGCTGTCTGGAAGCGTTGGCCCAGACCGCCTATCCTCATTGGGATTGCCTCGTCATTGACGATGGTTCGACGGATGATTCTGCCCAGTTGGCCCAAAGCTGCGGCGCGGCCGTCATCCCCAGCCGCGCGCCGCAAGGCGGCCCGGCCCAGGCTCGCAATCAAGGCGTCCAGGCCGCCGGAGGGGACGTGGTCTTTTTCATTGACGCCGACGTGCTGGTGCAGCCGGACACCATCGGCCTGGTGGCTCAAATCATGCAAGACGACTCCCTGGCGGCCTGCTTTGGCTCCTATGATGACGCCCCTACCGAACCCAACTTCCTCTCCCAATACCGCAATTTGCAGCACCATTACGTCCACCAAATGGGCAGCGAAGAAGCTTTCACTTTTTGGAGCGGCTGCGGCGCCATGAGGCGGGATATTTTCTTGCAGATGGGCGGGTTTAATGTGGCCGCCTATCCCCGGCCCAGCATTGAGGACATTGAATTGGGCTACCGGCTGCGGGCGGCTGGGCATCGCATCCGGCTGGAGAAATCGCTGCAAGTGGGCCACATGAAGCGGTGGACGCCGCCAAAAGTGCTGTTGACGGACATTCGGGATCGGGCCATCCCCTGGACACGGCTGATTCTGCAAGACCGGGACATCCCCAACGATTTGAATTTGCAGGCGTCCCAGCGCATCAGCGCCGCCGCCATTTTTTTGCTGATGGGGTCGCTGTTGGCGGCGTTGTTTTGGCCGGGGATGCTGTTGGTAACGGCCGTCGTCATTCTTACACTGCTCTGGCTGAACCGGGATTTTTACGACTATTTGCGCCGGAAACGGGGTCTCTGGTTTGTTCTGCAAGCCCTACCCTGGCACTGGTTGTACTTCGTATACAGCGGCGTGACTTTTGGCGCCTGTCTGCTCATCTATCGGGCGTTGAAGCGGGAAAATCCGGCTCCCAGATCGAATGTGATACGGCCGTTGCCCCCCGACCCGGCGTCGTTGTAGACCGGCGAGGGCAATCCTCCGGGAGGTTTCGATATTCACACAGACATTGTGACAAACCTCCCGGAGGTTCCTCGCGGGTCTCTATGGCTATTTGAAAGGAAAACCATGAAGAATGTGGAAACGGCCGTGCGCCAATTTATTCTGGAAAAATACATACTGGGACAAGATGCAGCACAGTTGACGCCAGAATTGCCCCTGCTGGAAACCGGCGTGCTGGATTCCATCTCCATTTTCGAGATGGTAACATTCGCCGAAACCCGCTTTGATGTGGTGATTGAGGACACCGAAATCCTGCCCGAAAATTTCAATTCCATCGCCAGCATCGCCGCCCTCATCAGCCGCAAGCTGCCCGCCGCCTGAGTTGTGTCCCGCCTCACCGTCATCGTCGCCAGCCAGAATACTCCGGCGCAACTACGCGCCTGCCTGGATTCTTTGCGGGGGCAAACATCCCCGGTGCAACTCATCGTCGCCGACAGTTCTGCCGATAACACGGCCGTTGCCATCACCCAATCCTACCCAAACATTCAATTCATCCACCAGCCTGTGCCCGCACCGGCAGCCCAACTGCACGCCATCGCCCTGCCCCACGCTGATGGCGATGTAGTTGTTTTTACCGAAGCCATTTGCACTTTCGCGCCAGAGTGGGCGACGGCCGTCCTGAAAGTACACGACGAGGATGAAACTCCGGCGATTGGCGGCGCGATAGCTCCGGCTCCTGATTTACGGCCGTCCGACCTGGGGCTATTTTGGGTGGATTACGGTCGTTTCTTGCCGCCATTGAACGGCGGCCCAACGCGGGATTTGCCCGGACTCAATCTCACGTTTAAGCGAGAACCGTTGTTGGCCGCTATTGAACAGAATGGGATTAACATGGCCGATCTTTCCTGGAAAACGACCGTCCTCCGCCGTTTTGCCGTCGATGAACAGACGCCACAGCTCACCCCCGACATTCATGCCATCTACCATCGCCGGGCCAGCAAGGGGGAGATTTTACGGCGGCAGTGGCGGCACGGCCGTTGTTTTGGCGGCCGTCGCGCCGTCAACGCGCCCCCTTTGCGCCGCCCCCTCATCGCCTTGTTCGGCTGGTTTCTCATTCCGGCTCTGATGAAGCTGCAATTTTGGCGGGATGTGCGCCCCAAAATCCAGGCCCGCCCCGATTTTTGGCTCACCCTGCCCCACGTCGTCCGCGCCATTTTGGCCTGGTCGGCCGGCGAATGGTGGGGCAATTTATTTGGCCCAGGCCAGACCTGTTAAAATCGGAGAGTGGTGATTAACCAGTTTCAGTAGATCCAAAATCTGCCACGAATTGCACAAATTTCACGAATTAAGAACGTGTTTTTCGTGTAATTCGTGGCATTCGTGGCGAAAATCTTGATCTACTGAGTTTCCATTCCTCTAGTTTTCAATCGTTAACTGATAGTTAGCCGTTTGCAGCGAGTCGGGAGCTGAGGCGGCGATGATGAGGATGGGAGATTTGGCGTTGGCGGGGGCGGTGAATACGGCCGTTCGCCCATCCGCCAAAGCCACCAACTCCACCACCGGCATATCCCCCTCAAACGTGATCAATTGAATGTGCCACTGCTGCGGGATGACGGCCGTCGCCCGCACAAACCCTTCCGCCGTCCATCCCGCGCCGTCCGACCCCGCATCATCAAAAAAGCCGATTTCGGGGATGGCGATGTTGTCCAGAGCAAAACCGCCATACGTCAAAATCAGGTCGGTGACATACTCAAAGCGGAGCAAAATCTCCTGCCCGGCATAAGCGGACAAATCCACCCGTTCTTGGAACCAGGCGTGCAGCTCGCCTGTGTAAAACCGCTCGGCCAGCGCCGAGTCAGCCGGATTATCCTCCGCTTCCAGCCCTTGCATGTTCTCGGCCACCAACGGCTGCCAGGTACGGCCGTCATCGGTTGATACCGACACGTAAGCAAAATCATACCCCTGCTCGATGTCCACATACGCCCAATACTCCAGCGTGGCCGCCGCTGCGTCCCGCAAATCAACGGTGCGGGTGAGCCGGGGATTGCTGTAATTGGCGCGTTGGGCATACCAGTATCGTGCGCCGGAGATGGGCGGCGTGTCCAACAGCGGCACGGCGGCGTCGCCAGTGAAGGTGACGGTCACGGCCGTGTCCGCCGGCAGCGCATAGTAATCCGCCGCAAATTGGTTGACCGTTGTCCCGGCCGTGAATGGCAGATCGGACACGGCCGTCATCGCTGCCGTGTCCAGCGCCACCCCCTTGAACTGGTACATCTCCGGCGCCGTCGGTTCGTTATGGATAGCCAGCGCTGCCAGCCAATCGAGCCAGAGCGATTCGCCGGTGATGGGCAGCCCGTTCGCCTCGGCGACGGCCGTCACCGCATCCAGGCCATAGCCGGGGCTGGTGGCAAACTCCCGGTACAACTTCGCCCCCAGCCGGTCATAAATGTACCGGTTGAGAACGTAGCCCATGCCGTAGTGGGGGGTGCGGTTGGTGTCTGACCAGGCGTTAAGCTGCAAATCGGGATCGCTCATGAATAGGTTGCCCCGCAGTTGGGGGCTGCGCGTGTAACCCAGTAGCTCTTCCGCCAGTGTGGCCGAGCCTTCCGCCTCCCAATCGGCGTCGCCCCGGTCATAGTTGTCTTCAATCATGTGCCGAAATTCATGGCCCAGCACATTCCGGTAAAAGTTGGTTCCGAACTGGGTGATGTTCATGATGAACATTTCGCGGGCGTTGGAACTGGGTTCGACGGCCGGAGGCAGCACATTGTCTGAGCTAAAATAACCGGCAAAACCACAGTCGGCGGCCGTTTCCACCGTCACGTCACACAAGGCCAGCGGCGAGGCGTGGACGATATGCACGCGCGGGTCGCCATCAATGCCGGGGTTGGCCTCCGAGCCGAAATACTGCACGTTCAGCTCGTAAATCTCGTCGAAGAGGGCGGCCATCTCCGCCAATTCATCTTCATCCGGGTCAATGGAGCCGGGGCCAGTGTCGAACCAGAAGTAGGCGTGGTCGCTGACGGCCAGCAGCGCCGTATCAATTTCGGAGACGGTGTTGGTGTCCAAATTGCTGATATTGAAGGAGAGATGATCGCCTTCGGCATAAACTTCAGCGGCTTGGGGCGGATCGGTTATTTCGGTGACGCCTGAATAGGCCATCGCCAGCGCCACATCATCCCGTTCCGGCGGGCGGGAAGCGGCTAATTCGGCAAAAACGGCCTGCTCATCAAGAGAGACGGCCGTGCGCGACAATGGTTGAGGTAGAGAAACGGCCGTAGGCCAAACCGGCGGCGTCACCCCAACCACTTCAATGGTGGGCAATGGGGTGGGCGTCGGCGGGCGGGGGGTGTGCGTGGGCACGGCAGTGGGCAATGGCGTGGGCGTCGGTTCCTGCTGGACACAGGCGGCGAGAAGTAAAACAAGGACGAGTAGTTGAGGGTAACGAATCATAAGTTTTGATGGTATCATGCTTTCCAGAAAACCGGCAAACTTGCCAAGAGCATTTTTATATCACACACAGGCTGATTAGAAACCTTATCCCATGCTTTCATTAGACCAACAAAATGAATTGCGACAGCAGTACCGGCAACGACGGCCGGGCTGGCGGCCGGCCACAGAGCAGTATGCTGATCTGGTGCGGCGGCAGTTGGCCGGATGGGAAGCCCCGCGCCTGCTCGACCTGGGCTGCGGCCGGGGCGGATTGGTGGAGCAGTTGGGGCTGCCGCTGACCCAAGTCGTCGGGGTGGACCCGGATATGGCGTCGCTGCAAGAACACCGGCTGGCTTTGCCCCGCGCCGCCGGGTTCAGCGATGCGCTGCCGTTTGTCGCCGATTCGTTTGACCTGCTGTTTTCGAGTTGGCTGCTGGAACATCTGGCGCGGCCGTCCCGGACATTGGCCGAAATCCACCGCGTTTTACGGCCGGGCGGAAAGTTCGTCTTCATCACGCCCAACGGCCGTCACCCGCTGGCGCTGCTCAATCGGGGGCTGGGCCGGTTTGCCCGGCTGCAAGGCCGTATGGTGGCCCGTTTTTACGGCCGCGCCGCCGACGACGCCTTTCCCACCCATTACCAGGCCAACACCGCCGCCGACTTGCAGCGGCTGTGTACCCAAACCGGCCTGCACTTGACCACCTTGCTCACCATCCCCGACCCGACTTACCTGGCCTTCACCCCCGCCTTGTTCCGGCTGAGTTGCGCGTTGGAGGAGTGGCTGCCAGACGGCCGTCACGTCCATCTCGCCGGCGTCATCCAAAAAGAAGCGTCCTAATCCAAAATCCAAAATCGTAAATCCGAAATCAGAAAAGTTTCCCCAATCGACAATCCCTCATAAAATAGACCCATGCATGATCTGCCGCCGCTCAAAAAAACTTATTATGCTGTTCTGGGAACGATCTTCGCCCTCGCCTACCACAGCAAAACCCGCCGCTTTTGGGGCATGAGCGGGCGCGGTTGGCTGAATCTGGGCTGGCTGGCGCTGCTGGCCGCCGCCTGGGCGGGGCGATGGCCGGCGTGGCCCTGGTTGTTGGCGCTGTTTTCGGGCTGGCAGTTGGCTTATTGGGCAGCCCGCCGGGCCGGATACAGCAAGTTCGTGGCAGACAAAACGGCCGTCATCCCCCCCAATCACCCCCTCAACACCATTCCGCCAAACCAGCACACTAACCTGTGGGCCAGCGGCCTTTTTGCCGTCCGCAACAGAGAAGAACGGGTGTTGCTGCGCCCCGCCGAGTATTGGCAGGCGCCATTGGGCGAACACATCGTCATGGTCAAGATGGGGGTAGAAAAGTTCCTCTACCAATTTTTTGACGCGGCCAAACTGCAACAAATTGAGATGGGTTGGCTGATTTTTGGCCGACGGCCGTTCCCCACCGCCGCCATCACCTTTCTGGCCCCGGAATCAGACAATCCGCTGCCCTTGTACGCCATGCTGCAAGGGTATGAGGGGGAGCAGAAACAAAACCCACGCACCATTTATTTGACATTTGACAACACTGACAAGCAGACGGCCGTGTGGCACAACATCGTCAGCGATGCCCGGCGGGTGCGGTCGGGGTGAAGTCAAGAAATCCGATTTCTCCCAGAAATCGGATTTCTACGATGGAGATTGACATGCACATCTTGGGCATTGACGTAGGCGGTTCCGGCATCAAAGGGGCTTTGGTGGACATCGAAACCGGCCAATTTGCCAGCGACCGGCTGCGGATTGACACGCCCCAACCGGCCACGCCCACGGCCGTCATCCAAACCATCCAACAAATTGCGACCCATTTTGCCTACCAGGGGCCGCTGGGCGTGGGGTTTCCGGCGGTGGTGTTGGATGGGGTATTGATGAGCGCGGCCAATGTGGATGAAAGCTGGATCGGCTACCCTGGCCAAACGGCCGTCGCCGAAGCCACCGGCTGTCCCACCGTCCTGCTCAACGACGCCGACGCCGCCGGGCTGGCGGAAATGCGGTTTGGCGCCGGGAAAAACCGGGGCGGCGTGGTCATGATTTTTACGTTGGGGACGGGGATTGGCAGCGCCATGTTTGTGGACGGCCGTCTCGTCCCCAACCTGGAACTGGGCCATCTCTACCTGCAAAACATGCGGCTGGACGCCGAAGATTTCGCCACCGACCGGGTGCGCAAAGCGGAAGATTTAAGCTGGAAACAATGGGGGCGGCGGCTGAACAGCTACTTCCAGCACATCGAAGGTCTTTTCTCGCCCAACACCATTATCATCGGCGGCGGCGTCAGCAAAAAGCATGAAAAATTCCTGAAATACATAGATGTCCGCGCCCAGGTAATGCCGGCGCAGATGTTGAACCGGGCCGGCATCGTCGGCGCGGCGCTGGCGGCGGAAGTGAAAGGGTGAAGGGGGCGCGCAGGGGAGACTTGACATCGTTTTCTGCGTCATCCTTCCGTCTTCATCCTTCCCTTGCTATACTGTAGAGCGTTATGCTTAAAAATAAGCCGGGACAACGTCTCGCCTTTCTCCCGGGGGCTGATGTGGCGCGTTTGGCCGAATGCCTGGTGGCCTTTGCCAATGGGGATGGCGGCCTGATTGTGCTGGGCCTGGATGAAGACGGCCGTGCCACCGAAGACATCTGGGAAGAGGAGGCGGAATACGCTTTACGCGAGGCGGCCGCTTTGTGCCGCCCGCCCGTCCCTACCCATTGGCAGCCGGTGGAAATAGGGCAGGGCGCGCTGGTGGGCATCCAGGTTCCGCGCAGTCCCGACCTGCACAGTTTGGCCGACGGCCGTATCCTCATCCGCAGCCACACCCGCAACCGCCCCCTCGTTGGCGATGAAGTGCGCCATCTGGCCGCCACCAAAAACTCCGCCGAATTCGAGACAGACGCAGCGCCGGGAGCACGGCCGTCCGACTTGGATCAAGAGGTCATCGGCGACTACCTGGAACAGCGGGAAAAACGGGGCGGCGCGCCCATTGCCTCGACCGCCGATCTCCTCTATGAAATCGGGGCTGCCGACCGGGACGGCCGTCCTACCACCAGCGGCATCCTCCTGTTTGGCAGAAACCCGCAGATGTTTTTCCCGCAAAGCGGCCTGGTATTCGTCAAATTCATGGGCACAGAACCGCGGGGCGAGGATGGCGGGGTGGGATACGGCCGTCGGGACGAACTCACCGGCCCGCTGGCGCGCATCATTGATCGCGCCTGGAACATCATCTTTGAAGAGATGCGGGTGGGGGCGCAGGTAAACAACCTGGAGCGGGAAGAAGTGACCGAATATCCCCGCTTTGCCGTCCGCGAAGCGTTGGTCAACGCCATCGCCCATCGGGATTATCGCATCACCGGCCGTCGCATCGAAATCCGCATGTATGCCAATCGGATGGAAATCATCAGTCCGGGCGGCTTGCCCGGCTACATGACCCTGGATAACCTGGTAGAAGAACATTTTTCGCGCAATCCGCGGCTGGTCAACGGTCTGTTCCAATGGGGTTACATCGAAGAGTTGGGGTTGGGCATTGATCAGATGATCGAAGAGATGGTGAACGCCGGCCACAAACCGCCCGCCTTCAAAGCCGCCCCCCACTCCTTCACCGTCACCTTGTCCAACAAGCGGGAACGGGCGGCCATGCCCCGCTGGACGCGCAACATGAACGAGCGGCAGGCGCGGGCGATGGCCTTTGTGCAAGAATCGGGCAGCATCACCAACCGGGAATACCGCCAGTTTTGCCCCGATGTCTCGGCGGAAACGCTGCGGTTGGATTTGGCCGATCTGGTAGAGCGGGGACTGCTGCTCAAAATCGGCGCCAAGAAAGGCACTTATTACATTTTGAAATGATTCTCTTTTTCCCAAATTTATCCCAAATCCGCAATTGGGATAAACTTGGGAAAAATGATATTTCGCCATCGTGAACGTGACTTTTCCCAAAAAAGCCACAGAGAACACAGAGAAAAATCATATGACAAAAGATTTTGGAATTCCTCACGAATTGCCCAAGTGTAACTCAATCCAAAATCCAAAATCTAAAATCGCAAATCCAACATGACACTGACCCAACAATTCCTAATCGTTTCGATTTTACCGCTCAGCTTTTTGCTGATGGCGCTTTATACGTGGCGGCAGGATGTGCAACGGCCGTCTCTTGGCGGCCGTTGGGGTTTTACATTGGTGACAATGGCATTGTGGGGCAGTTCTGCGCTGCGATATTACGGCGGCGTCAACTTTTCCGTATCCCTGGTGCATACCTGGGGCGTCATCGGTTCCTACTTACTCAGTTTGACGGCCGTCGGCATCCTCATCACCACCCTCAGTTACTTGTCCGTCCCGGAGCGCGTGAGTCGAATCACCGTCGGCATTAGCGTTCTGTTCTTTTTGATCGGATTGGCGCTGGACCCGGCTGTTTGGGCCTACCAAATTCCCGACACGGTGTTAGCCGGGTATCCCATTCGCCAGTTTGACCTGTGGGCCGGGGCCTGGATCGCCAGTTGGCTGCTGCCTCTGGCCGCCGCCTGGATTTTGACCATGCAGGTGAACAACAACCTGCCCAGTTCTATCTATCGCAATCAAATTCATTATTGGCTGTTGGTGCTGACGCTGATTTTCATCGGCAGCGCCCTGGCTTCCATCCGCCAGCCCGGCCAACCTGTCTGGCAGGAGATTGGCCTGCTTTTCCTGGTATTGGCGGCGCTCATCGGCACTATCAGCATCGTCAATCCACAACTCCCAGAACTGCAATTGGCCGTACGTCAGTTGCTCAGCCGTTTGTCCGGCTCGCTCATCATCTTTGGCCTTACCTGGCTGGCGTTGTCCATCATCGTTCAGGGCATCACCAACATGGGCGGGGACACCAATCCCAACCTGATTCTGACTTTGGCGGCGGCCGCTTTTGCCGGGCTGTTCACCGCCATTTACCGGATAGTCAATGAGTTGACGCGGCGGCTGTTTGTGCCGGCGGTGGCCCGGCGCAAAGTGGTGATGGCGGAGTATGCCAACGCCATCGGTAATTTGCCGGAACCGGCGCAGTTGGGACAGCTTTTTTTGCGGAATGTGCAGTCGAATCTGGCGACGGATGACGCCTGGTTTATGACGGTAGAAACAGGGCCACAGGGGAAGTTGATGTTACGGCCGTTAACCGCCCTCACCGATACCCCGCTGGAAACCGCCAGTTTCAGCCATGACAGTCCCCTCGTCGCCCATCTGCGCCAGAACCAGATGCCCTTGGCGCAGTACGATGTGGATACTCTGGGCCGGTTCAGCCAGATGAACCAGGCGGAACGGGTAGCGCTGGTGGGCTGGCAGCGGGTGGTGTACATGCCGCTTCATGCCGGGGACAGCCTGGTGGGGTTGTTGGGATTGGGCAAAAAGTATTCCGGCGAATCGTACAACGCGCAGGATTTTGAATGGCTGCAAGCGATGTCCGGGCAAATCGGCCCGCTTCTGGCCCAAGCGCAAAACATGGCCAGTCTGCGCCGTATCAATGATTTTGTGTTTACCCAAAACCAGGTAATGGGCCGGGAAAAACAGCTTTTGGCTGAACTGGCGACTTTGCAAGGCCGATTCATCGAGATGGTATCGCCGGATTTGCGACGGCCGTTCACCGTCATCAAGCAAAAATTGCACAGCCTGGAGCAAAGCGTCGGCGACAACGGCCAGTTGCCGCTGGTGCAGGAACTCAGCCAGCAGATTGACGCCATAAAAGCGCCGCTCGATCACCTCATCGCCATGTCCGGCCGCATTCAGCGGCGCAGCGCCTTCGATTTTCAGCCGGTGCATCTGGACGAACTGGCGCGCAACGCCATCCGCAACCTGCGCACCATGGCCGAAGCGCGGCGGGTGCGCGTAGATTTCAACGCCATCCCCGGCTTGCCCACCGTGTTGGGCGACGGCGACCAACTGCGGGAGGCGATTCAGCACCTTTTGCACAACGCCATCAAATTCAACCGGATCGGCGGCGCGGTCACGGTGAACTGCGGCGTGCATGGCGGCCACATTTGCGTGCAGGTGACGGACAGTGGCGTCGGTCTGGCGGAAGATCGGCTGGCGACGCTGTGGGACGAAATCAATCAGCCGCAAAGCCGGGCGCTGGGCGCAGGATTGGGTTTGCCGCTGACCCATTTCATCGCGGCGGCGCATGGCGGCCGTGTGGAAGTTGAAAGCGTCTATGGCACGGGCAGCGCCTTTTCTCTGTTTGTGCCCATCTCTTTTGAAGAGTAAAGTGACTGTAGAGACATCCGATTTCTCGTTGTCGAGTATGCCAACATCATGAGTGACAAGAAATCGGATGTCTTGTCAAAATTGTGAGCTTAACGACACCCCTTGCCCTCCTTTTCCTGTTGACGCTGCCCTACTTTGTCTGGGTGGGACGGCCGTCGGCATACGGCCGTGCCCGGTGGCGGGATTGGGCCAGTTTGATCGCGCGGCTGCTGATTTTGCTGCTGCTCACCCTGAGTTTGGCGGGAACCCAAATCGTCCGCGCCGCCGATGAGTTGGCCGTCGTCTTTCTGGTGGACGCCTCCGACTCCATTGGGCCAGAACAATCGGCGCAGGCGGAGGAGTTCGTGCGCGCCGCCATGGAAACGATGACGCCCAATGACCAGGCGGCCGTCATCCTGTTTGGGGCTAATGCGCTGGTGGAACGTCCCATGTCCGGGCTGGCTGAGTTAGCCCCTGTTACCTCCGTCCCCCAACAATTGCACACCGATCTGGCGGAAGCTATTCGCCTGGGGATGGCGCTGTTCCCGGCTGGGAGCGCGCGGCGGCTGGTCATCCTCAGCGATGGCGCGGAGACGATTGGGGATGCGGCGCAGGCGGCCAAACTGGCGGCGGCTTCGGGGGTGGTGATTGATTTTGTGCCATTGTCACGGCCGTCGGGCAGCGCCGAGGTCTTGCTCACCAATGTAGACGCGCCCACCCGTGTGGTTGAAGGCGAAACCTTTCGTATTGACATCACTGCCGAGAGTACGACGAATACGACGGCCGTGCTGCGTATCCTGGCGGGGGGCAGCGTGGTGTACGAAGACCCGGCGGTACAGTTGAACGCCGGCGTCAACAACTTTGCCGTCCGTTTACAAGCGGCGGCGCAGGAATTCGCCCGCTACCGGGTGCGGTTGACCCCCATCGAGGACACCTATTTCCAAAACAACGAGTTGGCCGCCTTCACCGAAATCGTCGGCCCGCCGCGCATTTTGCTGGTGTCCAACGACGGCACGCTGGCGGATGATGGCACGCCGCTGCTAGACGAATCCCCTCAACTCGTTCTGGGGCTGACCGCCGCCGGACTGACGGTAGACCGCACCACGCCCACCAATTTGCCCGCCAGCCTGGCCGAATTGAGCAACTACGCCAGCGTACTGCTGGTCAACGTCAACGCCAAGAACCTGTCGCCGCGCAAGATGACGCTGCTGCAAAGCTACGTGCGCGATTTGGGCGGCGGGCTGGTGGTAGTGGGTGGGCCGCAAAGTTACGGTATGGGCGGTTATTTCCAAACTCCGCTGGAAGAGACGCTGCCGGTGGAGATGCAGATCAAAGACCAGGAGCGCTTCCCTTCGGTGAGCATCGTCATCGTCATTGATCGTTCGGGAAGCATGGGGATGCAGGAGGGGGGCTTGACCAAAATCCAATTGGCGGCGGAAGGAGCGGTGCGGGTGGTGCAACTGCTCAATGATTTTGACGAAATCACCGTCATCCCGGTGGACACGGCGCCGGATAACCAGATCGGCCCGATGCCGGCCAGCGACCGGGAGACGGCCATCGGCCTGATCCGGCAGATTGGGGCGGGCGGCGGCGGCATTTATGTGCGTACCGGCCTGGAGGCGGCGGCCGAGGCGTTGGCGCAGTCGCCCAATCAGGTGAAGCACATCATCTTGCTGGCGGATGGCTCGGATTCGGAGCAAAAAGAGGGCGTGCCGGAGTTGATTGACGCGCTGGTGGCGGAGGGGGTGACGTTGACTTCGGTGAGCATCGGCAATGGGCCGGACACGCCCTGGCTGCAACAGATGGCGGAACGGGGGGGCGGCCGTTTCCATTTCACCGACCGCGCCGCCAACCTGCCCCAAATTTTCACGCAGGAAACCACCTCGATCCAGCGCAGCTACCTGGTGGAAGAGCGATTTTTTCCGGCGTTGGTCAACAGTTCGCCTATTTTGGCGGGGATTACGGCCGTGCCGCCGCTCTACGGCTACGTGGGCACGACGGTAAAAGGGACGGCGCAGCTTATCCTCAAAACGCACATGGATGATCCGCTGCTGGCGGCGTGGCAGTATGGTCTGGGCCGCTCGGTGGCCTGGACATCGGACGCCACCGGCCGTTGGGGGGTGGATTGGGTGCGCTGGGACGGCTTCCCCGCCTTTTGGGCGCAGGCGGTGCGTTGGACGATCACCCAGGATCGGGAAAACAATGTGGAGACGGCGGTGGATTTTTCCGGCGAGCAGGCGCGGCTGACGGTAGATGCGCGGGGATCGAACGGCGATTTTCTCAATAATTTGACGATGGAAGCGAATGTGGTGGCCCCGGATGGCGAGGTGGTCAACCTGACTTTGGCGCAGGCGGCTCCGGGCCGGTATGAGGCGATGTTTACGCCAGAGACGGATGGCGCCTATTTCATCCGGGTGGCGGGCACGGCGGCGGATGAGGATACCAGCGTTGGTCAGACGAGCGGCTGGGTGTTGGGGTATTCGCCGGAGTACGCCCAGTTTGAGACGAATCCTGGTTTGCTGGCCTCGTTGGCGGAGCTGACGGGGGGGCGAGATGTGGTGGGGGGCGTGACGGCCGTGTTCAATCACGATTTGCCGTCTGACGTGACCCGCCGTCCGATTTGGCCCTGGCTGGCGCTGGCGGCGACGCTGCTGCTGCCATTTGACATCGCCTTGCGCCGGCTGGTCATCACCCGGCGGGATTGGCAGCGGGCGTGGACGGCCACGTTTGGCCGTTTGCGCCCAGCGGCGGCCATCCCGGAACGAGCCGAGCCGATGTCCCGTTTGTTCCAGGCGAAGCGGCGGGCTGGGGTGCAGAGCGGGGAGCGGGAAGCGGGGAGCGCGCCGCCACCGATTCAGCGGCAGGATGCGGTGAAAACGGAGACGCCGCCGATTCAACCATCTCCGCCTAAACAGAAGCCGGAACCAAAGGCACGGCCGTCCGCGCCGCCGGCCGGGGGCACGCTGGCATCTCGTTTGCTGCAAAAAAAGCGGGAGCAGGAAGATTCCGACCAGTAACTCATTCCTGCGCCCGATCCCCACGCTGTCCCATCAGCCTGATTTCCCTCTGGTAGACCACAATAGGAAAAAGGTACTTCACCAGAAATCCTATTGAGATTCCTCTGGCAAACCCCCATACTATGATCAGGAAATTTTGTATTTTGCGGCTGTTGTCAGAAATGGCCTTTATTTAGTACCTTATCAATGAAGTTTCTGTTTGATATACAAGAATTTTCGCCACGAATTTCACGAATTGCACGAATTTAGGCCGTTTTAATTCGTGTAATTCGCGGCAACATCTTTTCTGGTTTATCCAGGTTAGGAGTAATAACATGAAACGTGTAGCAGTATTCACCATCTTCATTCTCATCTTTACTGCCATGTTTAGCGTGATGGCAGTTCCGACCGCTCCGGCTGACACGGTGGCCCTTATCATTCAAGCCGACAGCGCGGAAACGGCCGCCTCTTTGGCCCAGGAATATGGCGGCCAGGTAGATGAGGTATTGTCCATCATCAACGCCGTTTCCGCCGAAGTGCCGGTGGCGATGGTGGATGAATTGGAAGCAGACGGCCGTGTCGTTTACGTTCATCAAGATTTAGTCGCCACGGTAGCTGATGGCGATGATGACCATGATGGCGATGACGATCATGGTCACCATGGTAACCATGATGATGCCGACGAGCCGGAAGACGATAGCTTTACGGTTGACTTCCCGCAAGTCATTGGGGCTGATTTGGCTTGGGAAGAAGGCATCAAAGGCAAAGGTATCACCGTCGCTGTGGTGGATACCGGTATCGCCAAAATGGGTTGGAATCGCGGCCGTGTCATCGCCCGTTACGACGCCCTGGATGATGGCCCGCGCAAAAAAGACCCCAACGGGCACGGCACCATGATGTCCAGTTTCATTGGCAACAAGAAAAAAGATGACGTTGGTTACGTTGGTATTGCCCCTAAAGTTAAATTTGTAGATGTCCGCGTCATGGATGAAGAGGGGAAAGGCACTTACACCGACATCGTGGAAGGGTTGGACTGGGTGCTGACCCACAAAGATGAATACAACATCCGCGTCGTCAACCTCTCGTTGGTGGGCGCTGTCAACAGCCCCTACTGGGCCGATCCCATCAACCAGGCTGTGGAACGGTTGTGGGAAGCGGGCATCGTCGTGGTTGTGGCTGCTGGCAATGGCGGCCCCGACCCGTTGACGATTTCGGCCCCAGGTAATGATCCTTTTGTCATCACGGTGGGGGCATTCACGGATAATTACACGCCGGAAGACAGTGGCGACGATTACATCACGCCGTTCAGCGGCGCCGGCCCTTCGGAAACAGGCTTTGTGAAGCCGGATGTGGTCGCTCCCGGCGCCCATATGATTGCGCAGGTGAAGAAAAATTCTGCTTGGGCGCAAGCGAATCCTGATGCCAAGGTCAAAGGGAATTATTATCAGACGGCCGGAACTTCGTCAGCAACGGCCGTGACCACCGGTATCGTGGCTCTGATATTAAACGAAAACCCGGATATGACGCCCAACGAAGTGAAATATGCTTTGATGGCCGGCGCTCAAGTCGCTTTTTATGAAGACGGCACGCCAGTTTGGAGCATCTTCCAGCAAGGCGCGGGGCGGGTATGGGCGCCAACGGCCGTGATGGAACCGGCTGAAGGCGAAGCCAACATCGGCATGATCCCCGGCGAAAAATACGTCGGCCCCATCGCTTACCAGGATGGCGAGTTCGTCTTCGTCAACGAAAATGGCGAGAAACTTGCCGACATTGAAGGTTACACCTGGTTGGGCGGCTACACCTGGTTGGGCGGCTACACCTGGTTGGGCGGCTACACCTGGTTGGGCGGCTATACCTGGCTGGGCGGTTACACCTGGCTGGGCGGTTACACCTGGTTGGGCAGCGTCGACTGGCAGCCTCTCGCCGAAGGCGACGTATGGCAAAGCGGCTATACCTGGCTGGGGACGGATGCCTGGTCTGGCGGCTATACCTGGCTGGGCGGCTATACCTGGTTAGGCGGTTACACCTGGTTGGGTGGTTATACCTGGTTTGGCTTCGTTGAATATGATGGATAAGTTCAAACTGCAAAGAACACGTTAAAGCGTTCTCAAGTCCCCATGATCTCCTATAGGCATCATGGGGACTTTTCATTAGAATAGGTCTGACTAACTGATGTGAAGCTATATCAACATGATTCAAGTCCAGCAAAATCAATGAATCGCTTGCGGCAAATTTATTCCATTCTCATTTCCCTATCAGGCATCGCCCTCATCGTCTGGGGCATGATACAGTTAGGCGATTTTTCCCCACTCAGAACATTCCTCTTACTCGTTCTCCTCGCCGTTTTATCACAAACGTCAATGACTGCATTTGTGGGCGGCACTTCTGGGGTTTCTGTCAGTTCAGCCATCAGTCTGGCAACAGCTTCCTTGTTTGGCCCTGTCGCTGGCGCTATGGTAGCGGCCATGGCCGAAGCGGGATTTTGGGCTTATCGTGTCTACACTAAACAAATAGGCAACCGGGATCGTCAAGCGCTCATCGAACTTCTGGGCGTCAATGTGGGCATGAACAGCTTGGCCATCTTCCTGGCTGGCCTCACCTACCATTTTGTTTTAGACCAGCTTGGCCCCGCCACTTTTCTCGGCCAGACCATTCCCTGGTTAACGGCCGCGCTCGTTGGCGATCAAGTCAACCTGTGGCTTCTGTCCATCATCATCTTCCTGGCGCACGGCCCCAAACCCAGCGATACCTGGAAAGAGAACCGGTGGGCCATTCCCATTAACGTGCTGGTCATGAGCGTGGGCGGCGGCTTGTTGTCCGTCGCTGTCAGCCAGTTCGATCTGCTGGGCATCGCCATTTTCTTCCTCCCCATCATCCTTTCCGCCTACTCCTTCCGTCTTTATGTCAGCCAGACAAAAAAGCAGATGGATCAACTGGAAGAACTGGTTGAGTCGCGCACCCGCGACTTGGCGACAGCCAACGAAGAGTTGGCGGAACTCAGTCGTGACAAGGATGCCTTCTTGGCTGTTCTCACCCATGATATGCGCACGCCGCTCACCAGCATCAAAGGATATGCCAGCATCCTCCGCGACCGCGACCTGGGACGAGACCAGCAGACGCACATCGCCAAAATCATTTTGCGCAGCGAAGAGAATCTACTAGAAATTGTTAACAACATCCTGGATATCGAGAAGTTGCAATCCGGCACCCCCATCTTGCTGGAACGCAACGAATTTGACCTGGCTTTGCTGGTTAAATCGGCCGCCGAACCACTCGAATCCCTGGCAATGGAGAAAAACATCACCCTCTGCTATGATGAAGTGCCATCGCCAGTGATGGTGACGGCCGATGAAAGGAAGATTCAGCGCGTCTTAACCAATCTCATTTCCAACGCGATCAAATACACGCCGGAAGGGGGAGAAGTCACAGTAGGCACACGACTTAAGGGGAGTTATGCGCTCTTTGAAGTGGTTGATACTGGTTATGGCATCCCGGAAGATGAATTGCCCCACATTTTTGAAAGGTTCCGCCGGGTCAAGCGGCATCAAAAAGTAGCGGTGGGCACGGGCCTGGGCCTGGCAATCGTCAAGAGCCTGGTTGACGCCCATGACGGCGAAATCTCTGTCGTCAGCCAGGAAGAGGTGGGCAGCGCCTTCACTGTAAAACTGCCGGTTTGACATCAATCTAAGAAGCAAAAAAGGACGGCCGCGCGGCCGTCCTCTTTTTATTTCGATCAGGTTTGAGCATCACAGTTCTTGCGTCTTGGCGTTGATCTTGGACAAAATTTGTTTTTCAAATTCAGCCAGGGGAACAGCGCCCAGGTCCTCGTTATTGCGTGTCCGCACTGCCACCGTCCCATCTTCGCTTTCTCTATCGCCAACCACCAGCATATAAGGAGTTTTCTGCAATTGGGCATTGCGAATCTTTTTATTCATCCGGTCGCCACTGGCATCCACCGCAACGCGGACGCCTTTGGCGCGCAAATCGGCGGCCACCTTTTCAGCATAGGGCAGGTGACGGTCGGTGATGGGAACCATCACCACTTGCACCGGGGCCAGCCACAGTGGGAAGGCGCCGGCGTAATGCTCGATCAACACGCCCATGAACCGCTCCATCGAACCTAACAAGGCGCGGTGAATCATGTACGGCCGATGCGCTTCCCCATCCTGGCCGATATACGTCATATCGAACCGCTCCGGCAAATTAAAATCAAATTGAATCGTACTGAGCTGCCATTCGCGCCCCAGCGCGTCAATCATTTTCAGATCAATTTTCGGGCCGTAGAACGCCGCGCCGCCTTCGTCAACGTCATAATTGAGTTCAGCGCGTTCCAAAGCGGCTCTCAGCGCATCTGTTGCCTCCTGCCACCGTTCAGCATCTCCGGCCGATTTTTTCTCGTCGCGCGTAGACAGATAAGCGTGGAATTTGTCCATGCCAAAGCTGCGTAAAATGTGCAGACAAAAGTTCAGCGCCCGGTCAATTTCGTCCGGCATCTGGTCTTGGCGGCAGAACAAATGGGCATCATCCTGCGTAAAGCCGCGCACCCGCATCAATCCGTGCATGACGCCGCTACGTTCGTAACGGTACACTGTTCCCCATTCGGCCATGCGTAAGGGCAGGTCGCGGTAGCTGTGCATCTTGTCCTTGTAAATCATGATGTGAAACGGGCAGTTCATCGGTTTGAGAAAATACTCATCTTCATCAATCTGGATAGCCGAGTACATATCATCCTTGTACCAGGTGAGATGGCCGCTTGTCTTCCACAACGTACTGCGCCCGATGTGCGGCGAATAGACCATATCGTAGCCGTTGGCGAGGTGTTCGTTTTTGCAGAACTCTTCGGCTAGATGGCGCACCAAGCCGCCTTTGGGATGCCAGAGAATCAATCCGCCGCCCACTTCTGGCGATGTGCTGAACAAATCCAGCTCTTTGCCCAATTTGCGGTGGTCTCGTTTTTTGGCTTCTTCCAGCCGCTCCAGGTAAGCGGCTAATTCTTCTTTGTTGGGCCAGGCCGTGCCGTAGATGCGCTGCAACTGCGCCCGATTTTCGTCGCCGCGCCAATAGGCGCCGCTGGAACGGAGGATTTTGACGGCGTTGGCCCGTACTTTTTTGGTGAAGGCAACGTGCGGCCCACGACACAAATCCACAAAGTCCCGGTGCTGGTAAATGCCGACTTCGGTCACTGGTTCGCTGATGGGATTACCGTTTTCGTCCACTTTGCCGGCGGCCAGTTGGTCAATGAGTTCCAGCTTGTACGGCTCGTCGGCGAAAAACTGCCGCGCTTCGGCAATGGTTTTGCTGGACTGCTCGAATTTGGCGTTCTTTTTGAGCAGTTTCTTTAGGGTGACTTCGATTTCTTCCAGGTCTTCGGGCAAGAAGGCTCTGGGTTTGCCGTTTTCGTCTTGGCCCAGGTCGAAGTCATAGTAAAAGCCATCGGCGATGGGCGGGCCGATGGCCAGTTTGGCTTCGGGGAAATGTTCCAGCACGGCCTCGGCCATGACGTGCGCCGCCGAATGGCGGAGGCGGTATAGGTCGGACTGTTCGTAAGGGATATTATCGTTTTCGGACATGGTTATCTCCAACTTTCTAAGACTAGAGACTGGAGACTGGAGATTGAGAGATGTTTGCAGTCTCCAATCTCCAGTCTCTAATCTCCTAAAATAAAAACGCCATCACCCGTATTGGGGCGATGGCGCTCGCGATTCCACCCAATTTTAGCGTTCAGTTGTCAGTGTTCAGTACCAACCGAATACTGAACAGTGATTACTGAAAACTCTCATTGACGGCCGTTAACGGGGCCAGCCGGGTTTTCTTAATGAGTGGGGGCAGACTGTCAGGTCTGCCCCTAGACGGACAAACTAAATAGTCTGTCCTTACCGTTCGGAAAATCACTCTCGGGGGGTTTTCGCTGATTTGTTTTACGGTGATGGCTTGCAGCCGACGGCCGTCACTCTCTGTATCGTCTCAAAAAAGCTACTCATCCCGATCAACGTGTTGAAGTGAGATGAATTATTTTGTTGGTAGGAGCCATTATAAAACAGAGCGCGGCCTTGTCAAGATAAAGCAAAGATGAAGATTGCCGTTGTCAGCTTGCGCGCCACAATCAAAATCTGTACAAATGACCTCTCTTGCAACTTAAAAACGGAGTAAAAGATATGTTTAGAGGCATCGCCGACGTTTGTCACAGGTTAGGCCAAGAACAATACATCGCCTCCGAAGAAATCGGCGCCGTCGTGTATCTGGCGCAATCTTTGTGTAAGCCGGTGTTAGCCGAAGGGCCGGCCGGCGTGGGCAAAACCGAATTGGCCAAGGCGTGGGCGCAAGCCACCGGCCGGCCGCTTGTCCGCCTGCAATGCTACGAAGGGCTGGATGAAAGCAAAGCGCTTTACGAATGGGAGTACGCCAAGCAAATGCTGTACACTCAACTTTTGCGCGATACCCTGCGCCACATCCTCGACGACGTCAACACCCTATCCGAAGCGGCCGACCGGCTGGCCCAAGAAGAGAATGTCTTTTTCTCCGAGAACTTCCTCCTGCCCCGCCCCCTCCTCACCGCGCTCATGTCCGACGAGCCGGTACTGCTCCTGATTGATGAAATTGACCGCGCCGATGTGGAATTCGAAGCCTTTCTGCTGGAAGCGCTGTCCGATTTCCAGGTGAGCGTGCCGGAATTAGGCACCATCCATGCCAAACATCAGCCGATGGTTTTGCTCACCAGCAACAACACCCGCGAACTAAGCGAGGCGCTCAAACGACGCTGCCTTTATCTTTATGTGGATTATCCCAGCCACGATGCCGAGTTGAATATCGTGCGCCTGAAAGCGCCCGATTTGAAGCCGGAACTGGCTCAACAAGCGGTGGCTGTGGTGCATCAACTGCGTAACATGGATTTGCGTAAAGTGCCCAGCATCAGCGAAACGCTGGACTGGGCGCGGGCGCTGGTCACGCTCAATGCCGATTCGATTGATGAAAAGACGCTCACCAATACGCTCACCGTTCTGCTCAAATATGAAGCGGATGTCACCAAGGCCAAGCGCATGATGGGGGGCGGCAGCCGGTATGGGCAGTAATCAGTATTCAGTTGGCAGTTCAGTCACCAGTCGGTCACTGAAAACTGAATACTGAACACTGGCAACAGGAGTCGCCATGGACGATAGGATCGTTGATTTTGTGCGAGGTTTACGGGCGGCGGGAGTGCGCGTGTCGCTGGCGGAATCGGTGGATGCCATGAACGCGGTGGCAGCGTTGGGCGTCAATGATAAAACCACCTTCCGCGAGTCGCTGCGAACCACGTTGATCAAAGAGTCGGATGATTTTGCGGCATTTGATGAATTGTTCCCGCTTTACTTTGGCAGCGGCGGCCCGGCGTTGCAAAGCGCCCTGGAGGATTTGAGCGCGGATGAGCAGCAGATGTTGCAGGCGGCCTTGCAGGCGATGAGCGGCCGTTTGCAGCAGTTGATGGATTGGCTCACCAGCGGCGATGGCCCTACTAAGGAGCAGTTGGCAGAGTTATCCCGCCGCGCCGGAGCCGATTGGGCGGACAGCCAGCGGGAAGGGCGCTGGGTAACGCGGCGGATGCTGCAACAAATGGGGTTTGCCCACCTGGAAGAGCAAATTCAGCAGTTGGTGGAGCAACTGCAAAAGATGGGGATGAGTCAGGAGGCCATCGAGAAACTACTGGGCATGGTGGAAGCGAATCGGGAAGCGTTGGCGCAGCAGGCAGCGCAGCAAGTTGGCCAGCAAATCGCCCAGCAGCGGGCTAATCGCCCCGAAGATTTTAATGGCCCCGATTTGATGCATAAGCCGTTCCAATCGTTGACGGAAGAAGAAGCCAATTTCTTGCGTAAAGAGGTGCGGCGGTTGGTGACGCAGCTGCGCAGCCGGGCGGCGCTGCGGCGCAAGCGGGGGAGCAAGGGCAAGTTTGACGCCAAAGGGACGATTCGCGCCAACCAGCGGTATGGCGGCGTGCCGCTGGAGTTGAAGTTCAAGAAGAAAAAGTTGAAGCCGAGCCTGGTGCTGATTTGTGATGTGTCTACCTCGATGCGGCAGGTGGCGGAGTTTATGCTGCGGTTGATTTATGAACTACAAGACCAGGTGGCGAAGGCGCGTAGTTTTGCCTTTAATTCGGATATGCAAGAAATCAGTGTGACGCTGTCGGGCAAGCGGGCGGCGGAGGCGATCACGGCCGTCCTCTACAACATTCCCCCCGGTTACTACGCCACCGACCTGGGCCACAGCCTGAACACCTTTTGTAATGAGTGGTTGAGCGCGGTAGACGGCCGTTCCACTGTCGTGATCGTGGGCGACGGCCGTAACAACTACAACTCGCCCCGTACCGACCTGATCAAGGCGTTGCAGCGGCGGGCCAAACGGCTCATCTGGCTCAACCCGGAGCCGCAGCGGCAATGGGGCACCGGCGACAGCGACATGTGGGAATATGCGCCGCTGTGTGACAGCGTTCATGTGGTTCGTAATTTGGCGCAGTTGGCAACGGCCGTGGACAAACTGATGACGGGCGGGTAGCTCAAAATGAAACAACAAATCTAAGTCCTGCGGTTGAGAAAACCCGCTTCGCGCAGCCAAACTTCCGCCTGTTCCATGCCATCATCAATGCCCACCCGGGGCCGGTAGCCAAGCAGCGTTTCTGCTTTCGTGATGGGAAACACCGTCCGGCGCACGTAAAACTTCAGCCGCTCCCGCGTCAGAGGCAGGCTCAGGCGCAGCTTTTCGCTGGCAAAGGCCAAGACATGCGCCGCCCACAACGGGATTTGCCGCGCTTTCTCGCCGCTCATCTCGGCGTAATAGCCGAAGAACTGCCGCCAGGTGACCGGCTCATCCACGAAATTGAACGCTTCCCCCGCCGCTTCCGGGCGCACGGCCGTCAGCAGCAAACCATCTACCAAATTGTCAATAAATGTAGGATACGCATACCCGTCGCCCTCCCCAAAAATGACTGGGATGCCCTGCCGCAGCGTCTCCACTATGCGCGTTGACCAGCTTTCCGAGCGGGGGCCATAAACCATCCCCGGCCGGACGATGACCAGTTCAATGCCAGTTTCAGCGGCGGCGGTGCGCGCCACTTGTTCCGCCTGGGCTTTGGTACGGCCGTAAAAGTCACGCTGGTCGGGGTTGAGGGGATAGGTTTCATCTATCAAATCCCGCGTGGGCGGGCCATAGGCGTTGATGGAACTGATGTGGATGACGCGACGGGCGCCGGTTTCTGCCGCCAGCCGCACCAGATTGCCCACCGCCTGCACATTCACCGCCTCCGCCTCGGCTGCGGACGGCTGTGATTGCAGCCGCAGCGCCGCCGCGTGAAAAACGATCTCCTGACCGGCTAACAGTTGGCGCAGCACGGCCGTATCCCGCATATCCGCCTGCTTTAGCTGAACGCCCGCCTCCGCCAAAAAGGGAACTTTGTCCAACTGGCGGCCCAGGCCGGTGACAACTGCCTTTTCCTCAACCGCCAATCGCTGCGCCAGCCGCCCGCCGATGAAGCCGGTGGCCCCCGTCACCAGAACTTTTTTACCTTTCAGTGCATAATTGAGAGTGAACATGGAAGAATGGTAAATCCAAAATAGAAAATCGCCAATCCAAAATAGAAACGGCCCTCTCGAAGAGACGGCCGTTTCAAGGAGACTGTGCTCCTACGGAGTCGCAATGCCCCAGTGGAGATGGTGGGAATCGAACCCACGTCCGAAAAAGTAGACCGCTGCACCTCTACAAGCTTAGTTGGCCTATTTGAGATTCGCTGCCAGGCGCCCCAGCCAACCGGGTCAACTGTTAGCTAGCCGATGGCCCCCGAAAGGGCCGCTTGATCATCTCCATCGGCGTCGAGATGAGGCACGTTGACTAAAGTGTCGCCTGCGCTCACCCGGTCAACGAGCGAAATGAGGCAGACGCAGCTCCGCTTTGGAGCCTCCGCTTATCCTAAAGCCGCCTTAAGCAGCCAGAGGAAGAGCGTTGTAAGAAGCAGTGCGATTGGCACTTAATTGTTTGCTTCCAGTTTTACGAGATGTAAAGCGTGCTCGGCTTGCAGTACAGGGACATCCTTCCCCGTCGAAACCTGTCATCCCCAATCCGTTTTTGATTTTGGATTTATGATTTTGGATTATAGCATGAATTTACCGAAAAAAGCCACCACGGAGACACCGAGGCGTGTCTCCGTGTTTTTTCGGAAGAGTCATGAACTACTTACGAAACAACTCCCGCACCACGATATTCCGTTGAATCTGGCTGGTGCCTTCATAAATCTGAAAAATCTTGGCGTCCCGCATCAACTTCTCCACCGGATACTCCGACATATACCCGTAGCCGCCAAAAACCTGCACCGCCTCCGTGGCGATTTTCATGGCAGCGTCAGCGGCATATGCTTTGGCAAATGCCGAGATCGTGGTGTTCTTCACCCCGGCGTCCACAGCCCAGGCTGACTTCCACACCAGCAGCCGCGCCGCCTCCAATTCCATCGCCATGTCGGCGATCTTGTGGCCGATGGCTTGGTGTCGCCAGATCGGTTTGCCCATCGCCATGCGGGTTTTGGCGTAGGTGATGGATTCTTCCAGCGCCCGGCGAGCCAGGCCCAAAGCGCCGGAGGCCGTGCCGGGACGACTGCGATCAAACACCTTCATGGCGATCAAAAATCCCATCCCTTCTTCACCTAAAAGACAATTGGCGGGTACTTTCACATCTTCAAAAATGACTTCGGCTGTGTCCGAGGCGTGTTGACCCATCTTGTCAAACGGCTTGCCCACACTCACCCCTTCCCAATCCCGATGAACCACAAAACAGCTCATGCCGTTGTACTTCTTTTCCGGGTCGGTGTAGGCAAATACAGTATAAAAGTCGGAGACGGTGGCCCCGGTGATGAAGGTTTTGCTGCCGTTGAGAATGTAATGGTCGCCGTTTTTGATCGCTCGCGTCTTGATGCCGGCCACATCCGAACCCGCTTCTGGTTCAGTCAGGCAGTAAGCCGCCATTTGTCCATTGGCCAGACGGCCGCCATACTCTTTCTTTTGCTCCTCATTCCCGGCAACCAACACCGGCAAAATCGCCAGCCCATTGACGACGATGGCGGTGCTCATGCCAGAACAGCCCCAGGCCAGTTCTTCGCCCACCAACACCTCTTCAAACAGGCTGAACCCCATGCCGCCATACTGTTCCGGCACATTGAGGAAGGTAAAGCCCATCTCCTGCGCCTTCTTGACCACCGGCCAGGGATACTCATGCGTTTTGTCGTAATGCTCAGCCACGGGAGCGATTTCGTTCTTGGCGAATTCGCGGGCCAGCATCTGGATTTCACGTTGTTCATCTGTTAAGGCAAAATTTATGCTTCCGTTCATGCTCATCTCTTTGGCTCCTTCTTTATGCTTCTTTTCTCAATTCAGTCTTCAAAATCTTGCCGGTGGCGTTCATCGGCAGGGTGTCGCGGAATTCGATGCGGCGCGGATATTTGTAAGCGGCCATGTTTTCTTTTGACCAAGCGATCAACTCATCGGCCGTCACCTGCGCCCCGTCCTTGAGCACGATAAACGCTTTGATCTCTTCGCCATACTGCTGGTGAGGAATGCCAATGACGGCCGCCAGGCTCACATCCGGGTGGGCAACCAAGGTCTCTTCAATTTCGCGCGGATACACGTTGAAGCCGCCGCGAATGATCATATCCTTCACCCGATCCACAATGTAAATGTAGCCATCCTCGTCGAATTTACCGATGTCGCCGGTATAGAACCAGCCATTGCGGAAGGCGGCTTCGTTGGCTTCAGGCTTGTTGTAATACCCTTTCATCACATTGTGGCCGCGAATGAGGATTTCACCCAACGCGCCTACCGGCACATCGCTGTCTTCCTCGTCCACAATGCGGATTTCCACGCCCCAGACAGGCAGGCCGATGGAGCCGGGCTTGCGCACTTTGTCCATCCGATTAAAAGTGGCGACCGGGCTGGTTTCGGAGAGGCCATACCCTTCCAGGATGGCGACGTTGAACTTGGCTTCGAACGCTTTCATCACTTCGACAGGCATGGCCGCGCCGCCGGAGGCGCAAAGGCGCAAGTTGTTGGCGATTTTCTCCAAATCATACTTTTCTTCGGCGCCGGGCAGGTTTAGCATGGCCCAATACATGGTAGGCACGCCGGCGAAGATGGTGACGTTGTCCCGTTCCATGATGGCCAGCGCTTGCGCGGGGTCGAACCGGGGCATGAGGGTGATGGTTCCACCGCGATAAAGGGTGGCGTTCATGACCACACTCTGGCCGAAGCTGTGGAAGAGGGGCAGGACGGCCAAAGCCACGTCTCCTTCCTGGTCGTCATACATGTTATCACTGAGACGGGCGTTCATGAGCATGTTGGTGTGGCTCAGTTCGGCCCCTTTGGGACGGCCGGTGGTGCCGCTGGTGTAGAGGATGACGGCCGTATCCTCGCTGCTCGTTTGCACGGTGGGGAAAACCGGCGGCTGTGTCCCCATAAACATGCCCAACGTGGCGGCCCCTTCAATGGGGGATGGGGCGGCGGGGTTGGCCGTCATGATGATGAAATGTTCGCAGCCGTCCACTTCGTTGAACGCCGCCCAACCCATCTGGCCCATCGGCAACTGCTCCGTGCCTTCAAAACAGAAATACACTTTGGCGTCAGAATCTTGCAGATGGTAAGCGATTTCGCGCGGCTTGAGCAGCACATTCAATGGCACCACCACCGCCCCGGCTTTGAGGATGCCGTAATAGACGATGGGAAAAAAGGGCAGGTTGGGACAGCCCAAAGCGACTTTGTCGCCGGGTTGAACGCCTGCTTTGACCAGCCCATTGGCGACCTGATTGGCGGCGGCGTTCAGGGTGGCGTAGTCGAATTTCATCTCGTTAAAGATGACGGCTGTCTGCTGCGGCCGTTCGCGGGCGCTGTTTTCGAGTAAAACTGCCAGGTTCAACATGGGAAAACCTCCGTTCTAATTGTCAATTGCACATTGCCAATGGTTAACTGTTCATTTTGGCTTCTGGTTCAGATGGTTCATCAGGTTTAGGCGGCGGCTCTTGATACAACCTTTCCACTTTGGGTAGATCGACGGTCATTTTACCGTCGGTGTGGCCGGTATCAATCAACGCTTCCCGATAAATAATGCCTTTTTCGGCGATAGTGCCCTCGACGAAGATTTTTGCCAGGGCGAAGCCGCTGATGTGTCCTTCTTCGCCCAGGACAATGTCGCCAATAGTGCCGACTTTGGTGCCGCCGGGCGTGTCCACTTCCCGTCCCCGCAGTTTGTCCAGCCGCTGCCAATCGGCCACTTCAGGCAGTTCTTTGTCGTCCGTGATGACATCCGCTTGTTTGACTAGAATGGCGTCAATGCCAAAGATGACAACGTTGTCGCGGTGAATGACCAGAGCTTTCCGTTTGAGCAGCCCTTCCTGACCAACGTGGATGCCGGTGAGCCAGTAAAGCTCCGTGTTGACGTAGAGGTCTTTGACGTTGCCTAAGTGACGGCCGTCGTTGATACTGATGATAGGTTTACCCGTTAAATCTTTTCCCAGTCTCATCAAGATCTCCTGTTTCCAGTCAATTCCTGGATGGTATATGAGAACACAAGGATCATAATCTGATTATAAACGGTGTTGGCCGTCTGGCAAGCTGGAATGATCGCCCGAGCATCAATGGCACAGGAATGCTTCTTAGCCTTAAAACTGTTACAATTCCGGCGGGAAAACGCTTCTGACTATGAGGGGAAACCTCAAGGTTTACCAACTTCTTTTGGCTGATTGGAGAGTGATATGCCGTTTTTCTCCTCTCCATCGCCACGCCCCAACCGGGACGACGAAACCGTATAGGACGGCCTGAAGGCCAAACGCAGCCTGAATTTTGACACAGGAGCTTGTTGATGAGTAAACAAGGGGAAAATATCAAAAAATCAATTAAATCGCCTTATTTTCTGCCGGGGCGGCTCGGTGGTTTATTAGATAAATGGCAGCCCAATGCCGAACTTGTTCTAATGGGGACAGCCCTGATAGTCGGGATAGGCACTGGCATTGGCGCCGTGCTTTTTCGTTACCTTATTAATGGCGTAACCTGGGTGGGTTACCAATGGATACCTGATGTCACCAACATCTGGGGCAAAGCCTATGTCTTATTCATCCCTGCTATCGGCGGTTTGCTCGTTGGCTTGCTTGTATACTATTTCGCTCGTGAGGCTAAGGGGCATGGTGTACCGGAAGTGATGGAAGCTGTTGCCTTAAAAGGGGGTAGAATCCGCCCCAGAGTGGCCATCGTCAAATCGCTGGCTTCTTCAATTTGTATTGGTAGTGGCGGATCGGTAGGTCGGGAAGGGCCAATTGTTCAGATTGGATCGGCTATTGGTTCCTCAATTGGGCAGGCCCTGAACTTATCAGATGAACGGGTAAGCAACCTTGTTGCCTGTGGCGCCGCCGCTGGCATTGCCGCTACTTTCAACGCGCCTATTGCCGGGGTGATCTTTGCTTTGGAAATAATTTTAGGCAGGTTCAGTGTGCGCCATTTCAGCTCAGTTGTGATTGCATCTGTATCCGCCAGCGTGATTGGGCGCGTCGCCCTTGGAGATACGCCCGCATTTGCCATCCCATTTGAGTACGGTATTAACAGTTTGTGGGAGTTTTTGTTTTATCCTGTCTTAGGCATCCTGGCGGCCATTGTCGGTGTGGTGTTTACACGCTCCCTATATTGGACAGAAGATCTGTTTGACAATTGGAAACATATTCCTGAGTGGGGTAAACCGGCTGTTGGCGGAACCTTAATCGGGATTTTGGCTCTGGTGTATCCTCTGTCCACATTTACACAGCCACTTACATGGGTACGAATGCCGCAAGTCTTCAACGTAGGCTACGAGGTTATCGAAAGCGCACTAGCAAATAATCTTCTGTTTTTCGTAGCCGCTGCCCTTCTTCTATTAAAGTTAATTGCTACTAATCTAACGCTGGGATCAGGCGGATCCGGTGGTGTTTTTGCGCCTTCATTGTTCCTGGGAGCTATGCTGGGGGCAGCATTTGAGTTAGGCGTGAATCGTTTATTCCCCGGTGTTAGCGCACCGCCCGGCGCCTACGCACTGGTGGGAATGGCGGCCGTTTTTTCGGCCAGCGCTCATGCTCCTCTTACGGCCGTTATCATTTTGTTTGAGTTAACCGGCGATTATCGCATCATCTTACCACTCATGTTAACAGTTGTTATTGCTACCTTACTATCGCAACGGCTATTGCAGGGTGAATCTATTTACACGCTTAAATTATCGCGGCGCGGGGTTCGGCTACAGCATGGGCGCGACATTGATATTCTGCAAGGCGTCCTGATTAGCGAGGTGATGACGCATACCGTAAAACCTGTCTCCAAGTATATGACAATCGTTGAACTGGCCGACGTAATTACCCATTCTCATCGTAATGGGTTTGGTGTTCTCGATGATCAAGGAAAACTGTTTGGAATCGTTACTTTGAGTGATTTGGAACGCGCTTTAACGAATGAACAACCGCACAATACACCTGTTGCTGAGATCGCAACAACTTGGCCGCATCTAAGAGTATCCTTTCCAGACGAGACCATAGGGGATGCGCTAACCCATATGGGAGCGCAGGGTTTGGGGCGTTTGCCGGTGGTATCTCGTGATGATCCATATCATTTGCTGGGTATTCTCTGGCGAGAAGATATTATTCGAGCTTATGATCTGGCTCTAACACGTCGGGCTGAGATTCAACACAGTACAAAACGGATAGAGCAACAACATCAAGATTCAACCGAATTCATTGACATCCATCTATCATCCAATGACAAAATTATTGGTAAAACAGTGGCAGATCTCGCCGCAGTCATACCCAGGGATTGTGTCCTGGTGTCCATTCAGCGTAATGGGAGAGTCATCATTCCGCATGGAGATACTACTTTTCAGGCGGGGGATCAAATCACTGCCTTTGTCCGTGTCCAGGACTCCCACAAGTTGTACCAATGTCTACATGGGTAATTTCCTTGTGGGCAATGCCATGATGTGGGAAATCCCGGTGATCAGATGAGATAGTCCGCACCGGGTAGCGGGTAATGAGTCCAGAGATAAGACCCCCATCGGAATGTGTCAAGGGTTTGGGGAAATTAGTACCTTAACAATCAAATTCTTGTACACATAGCAAGAAGTTCAGGCCACATCAAATGCAAGAGACGGAATAATCACCATCTCGCGCAACTTGAGCGCCATCATGACCACTTGCCGACCAAAGTTAGTGAGGTAATAACGATAATGTTTCCTCACTCGCTGGTCGGCTGCCATATATCCCACCACGTACCGGCTGAAGATATCGAGGATGGCGTATAAGTAATAGTAGGTGTGGGTCACGGGTCCGCGTAGTTTGGTGATGTCCCATGACCAAACTTGATTGGGTGCAGTGGCCACCAGTTCCGGCTTTTTGTACGCGGGATGTTGTTTCTGATTGCGTCGTTCCCGTACTTCGCCATTGGCTTGCAATATCCGGTACATCGCGCGGACAGAGCAGAGGTGTTCTCCCTCATCCAGCAGGACGCCATACACTTGATAAGGCGAGCAGTCTACGAATCTTTCGCTGTTGAGGGTATCCTCCACAACACTCCGTTCTGAAACGGGTAAGGCTCGCGGCGATTCCGTGATGAGGCGCTTCTGTCTGCCAACCGTTTTCTTTTGCGGCGGCCGATAGTAGCTGCTGCGTGGATAACCCAGTACGTCACAGGCTCGTTGCGTGGTTATTTTTTGCGCGAGTTCTCTCACTGTGGCTTTCATCTGCTCTCGAGTTTCTCCCGTTCCAACGTAATTCCTAATATCTCCGATAGTTTTTTTTGAGCCTCGATG
>JAJRVV010000051.1 GCA_024277135.1 Chloroflexota bacterium
AGTCTATTTTTGAGTACGATTGTATTCTGGGGCGTGTAAACCGAGAAGTTGTTCAAACGCCTCCACCAAGGAGAGGCTTTTATGAATACAACCTGGTCAACACCCACACGGATTCTGGTCATTGTGATGGCGCTGGCGACGGCCGTCTGGATGGCGGTTATCGCCAGCCCGCTGCTGCAAGCGGTGGGCATCGCCGCTTTGCTGGCTTACTTGCTGGACCCGGCCGCGCGCTTTTTTATGCGCCGCGCCCGGATGCGCCGTTCCTGGGCGGCCGGGCTGGTCAGCTTTTTGTTTGTGTTGATTTTGATCGGTCTGCCGGCCGGGCTGGGGACGGTGGCGGTCACCCAATTTCAACGGCTGGAGACGGATTTCCTGACGGCCGTTGCTGAGATAGAGCGTTTTGTCTCGCAGCCGGTCGTCATCCTCAATTATAGTTTTCACCCGGAACAGTTGTGGGGCAGTTTGCCGGTCAGGGCTGGCGATATTTTGGCGTTGCTGCCCAGCGGGTCGCTTAACATCCTGTCCAGCGTGACTACAAACTTGTTGTGGGCCACGGCCGTTTTGGTGACGCTCTATTACCTGCTCAAAGACGGCCCCCAAATCAAACCGTGGCTGGTTAACCTGGCGCCTACTGCTTATCGGCAGGAGATTGGAAGGCTGTTGGACGAAGTAGATCGTATTTGGGGCAAGTTTTTGCGCATCCAGCTTTTGATTTTTCTCATTCTGGCGGCGCTGGCGGCAGTCGGCACGCTGCTGGTGGTGTGGCTGTTCCGGTCAGGATTGTTGCAATGGTCTTTTTTGGGGTTTGCTTTGCTGCTATTGGCGGTGTATACGGCCGTACAGCAGGTAGATAACTTGTGGCTGCGTCCGCAATTTCTGGGCAAACAACTACGCCTGCATCCGGGC
The DNA here is from genome assembly GCA_024277135.1 of Chloroflexota bacterium. Classification (GTDB taxonomy): domain Bacteria; phylum Chloroflexota; class Anaerolineae; order Promineifilales; family Promineifilaceae; genus JAJRVV01. The sequence continues at coordinate 907 of JAJRVV010000051.1, forward strand.
ATCGTTTTTATCGGGCTGATTGGGGCGTTGGCGTTAAGCGGCGTATTAGGCGCGCTGGTCATCGTGCCCATCATCGCCACGGGGAAGGTGGTCGGCCGTTACATTCACCAAAAACTGCTCGGTCTGCCGCCCTGGCCGGTGGCCGAGACCCCCGCCGGTAACGCTGCTTCAGAAAATACGCCGGAACAGAAAGAGTTAGAGTTGGGAGATATTTAGAGGGACGGCCGTATCCAAAACAAAATGGCGATCGTGATAATGGCGGCAAAAACCGCCCCCGCTGCCAATTGCAGGGGCGTATGTTTCTTGCGCTGCAATCTGGCCCAGGCCACCAGCGGCAGGCTCAAAAACGCCCAGCCTGCCGCCGCGCCAAAAACATAAACCAGCAGAACCGAAAAACCGCTGACGCCCACCATGTGCAGGCTGATTTTCCAAAAATTGGAGATGGTGAACATCGTGATCCCCAAACTGGCGTAGATGAGCGCCAACGTCCAAATCATCTGCGGCGCGCCCGCCAACCAGAGGATGAGCAGGGCCAACAGGTCGCTGCTAAAACTGACCAGAATGAAACGCGGCCGTTCCTCTCGCCGCGACAACTCCCAATCGCTCACCCAGCCGCGCCGCATCCCCAGCGCAATGTACGTCATGGGGAAGCCGGTCAAAATAAACAGAGCCAGCAGCGCCCAGCCCACGCCCGGCCATTGGCCCACACGCCAGCCAATGGCGGGAAAGAGCAGGAGGGAGAGGATCGAACTGTCGAAAAAAACGGATGTCCAGCGGGCCAGACGGGCGCGGTTCATCATTTTCAATGGGTTCAGGCAGCGGTCAACAACCCGGACTGAGCGGTCAAATGTTCCATGGCAAACTGGTGCATGGCATCGTAAGCAGTCAAAACGTAGGGGCTGCCCAACCGGTAATAGATAGTGGTCCCCTCACGGCGGGTCAGAACCACCCCTTTGACGCGCATGACGCTGAGGTGACGGGAGACGGTTCCCTGGGGCGCATCCAGTTGGGCGACCAATTGGGTCACGCTCTTTTCTCCCTCTCGCAGACAGTCAATGATTTCCAAGCGGATGGGATGAGTCAATGTCCGGCAAACGTCAGCATGGATTTGATACAGTTGTTTGTTTCTCATATCGCGCTCCTCAGTTTGAATGATACGGGGAATCGTCTGTTCAAGCAAAAATGGGTGAAACCCATCAACTCACGCCCGCAGCATGCGCAAGCCGCTGCCAATGACCACAAACTCGCTCAATTCATGCCCCAACACGGCAATGGGCAGGGTAAACGCCCCGGCCACGGCTCCAATTGCCAACGCGCCGATGACGACGGCCGATAACGCCAGGTTTTGATTGACAACCGACTGGTTACGCCGCGCCAGCTTCAGAGCATAAACGAGTTTTTCCAAGTCGTCGGCCATCAGCGCCACATCGGCCGTTTCCAGCGCCACATCCGTTCCGGCCGCGCCCATGGCAATGCCGACGGCGGCCTCGGCCAGGGCCGGGGCGTCATTCACGCCATCGCCGACCATAGCCACATGCCCATACTTCTGGGCCAGTTGGCGCACTTTTGTCACCTTATCTTCCGGCTTCAAATCGGCGTAAAATTCGTCTACGCCTGCTTCCTGAGCGATAGCCTGCGCCGCCCGTTCGTTGTCGCCGGTGAGCATCACCACTTTTTTGACGCCCGCTTTGTGCAGGTTTTCGATGGCCTGGCGCGCATTGTGCCGAATGTTGTCCCGGATGGCGATGAGACCGTAGACGGCCGTTTCCTCCCCCAACAACACCACCGTCTTCCCCTCTGCCTGCAATCGCTCAATCTGCGCCCTAAACCTGTCCAAATTCACCCCCAACTTCTCCCCAAACAGCGCCGGACTGCCGATGTAAACCCGTTTGCCCTGCCACTCTGCCTGCGCCCCCGCGCCGGACAGGGCGCGGAAATCATTGATTGCAGCCGGGTTAATGTCCTGCGCTGCGGCATAGCGCGCCACCGCCCGCGCCAACGGATGCTCGCTGCGCCCCTCAATCCCCGCCGCCAACTGTAGGAAGTAATCAGTATTCAGTAATTGGTGGTCAGTAGCCGGTTCACCAGACAACCCATCCACTGAAAACTGATTACTGCTCACTTAAAACTGATTACTGACAACTAAATCTGTCACTTGCGGCTCGCCCCGCGTGATCGTCCCCGTTTTATCCAGCGCCACCACTTCGATTTTTGCCAACTCCTCCACATACATTCCCCCTTTAATCAGCACACCCTGGCGCGCGGCCGTGCCCAGCGCCGCCACCAGGGTGATGGGGATGGAAATGACGAGGGCGCAGGGGGCAGCGGCGACGATGAACACCGTCGCCCGCGTCAGCCACATCGTCCAATCCGCGCCAAACAGCAACGGCGGCACGACAGCCAGCAAAACGCCGATGAGCAGGACGATGGGGCTGTAGCGCGCCCCAAATCGCTCGATGAAACGCTGGCTTTTCCCTTTGCGTTCCTGCGCCTCTTCTACCATCTGGATGATGCGCGAGATGGTGTTGTCGGCAAACGCTTTGGTGGCCCGCGCTTCCAGCGCGCCCTGACCGTTGATGCTGCCGGCAAACAGCACATCACCCGGCCGCTTTTCCACCGGCGCGTTCTCGCCGGTGATCGGCGCCTGGTTCACGCTGGATTCGCCGCTGACGATCTCGCCATCGGTGGGGACGGATTGGCCCGGTTTGAGGATGAACAGGTCGCCGACGACGACTTCTTCAACGGGAATTTCCTGTTCGGTTCCATTGCGCCGCACCAGGGCAAATTTCGGCGCTAAATCCATCAACGCCTTCACCGCCGAACGGGTTTTTTCTTCCGTGTACCCTTCGGCCGCTTCGCTGATGGCGTAGAGGAAGACCAGCATCGCTCCTTCGGCCGCCTGCCCCATCAGCGCGGCCACGACGGCGGCAATCGCCATCAGCAGTTCAATGCCGATTTCCCGCCCGAAGACCAATTCCTCCAACGCCTCCCGGCCAAAATAATAGCCGCCGATGAGAATGGCGGCGACGTAAAGTGCCAGCGAAACCATTTCCGGCAGCCCGGCCAGAGCCAACAGCCAGCCCAGCAGCAACAGCGCGCCAGAGGCGACGGCCGTCAACACCTTGGGGTTGCGCCACGGCTTCGGCTGTTCTGGCATGGACAACCCGGCCTGCGATGGAAAGCCCATCGCATCCAGCTTCTTTTGCAACGCCTCCGGCGTCGTTGCCTCCGGGTCGAAGGTCAGCGACACTTTAGCCGATTTTGGGTAAACTTTTAGCTGGTTGACTCCGGGGAAATTGGTCAAACCGCGTTCAATAGCGGCGGCGTCATGTTCGCAATCGAGATTGCCGACGCGAATGTCAAGTTGTTGTGTACTCATGATTCATTCTCGGGTTGGGACTTTTCGGTCAACGTGATCAGCAACAAAATGAGAGCGCCAAAAATGATGAACGTGTCGGCTAAATTGAAGGTGTACCATCGGTATGCGCCCAGCCCCACGTCTAGAAAATCTGTGACGCGCATATCTGGCAGACGATCCACAAAGTTGCCGACTGCGCCGCCTAAAATGAGACCGAGGAGATAGACGGCCGTGCCCGAAAACTCGCCGCGACAGACAGCCGGCAAAATCCAGATAGACATGCCGAAGATGATGACGCCGGTGATGATGAGCGGAGCCGAGCCGCTGTCAGCGAACAGGCCAAAGGTGACGCCGCTGTTGTGTCCCAGCGTAAAACGCAGCAGGTCGCCCAGGACGGGCAGCGGCCGGTAAAGCGTTAACGTCTGTTCGGCCCACGCTTTGGTCAGAACATCCAGCGACAAGGCAACGATAAAGGCCAACAGCAAACGAGTGATATGTTTCATCGGTCTATTTCCGGCTGCCGGGGCAGATGATAGCGGGTGCATTCGTAGACGCCGCGGGCCACGTCGGCCAGGAGGGATTCGGCCAGCGCCAACATATCGCCCACGCGGTCGTCGCTGAGGCGGTAGGTGACGTAACGGCCGTTTGGTTCCGCCACCACCAGCCCGCAATCCCGTAAACAGCCCAGGTGGTTGGAGGCGTTGGGCTGCGACAAGCCGGTGGCGGCCACAATTTCGCCGACGGTCAGCGGGCCGTCGCGCAAAACGTCCAGGATACTTAACCGGGAGGGATCGCCGAAGCCGCGAAAGAGCTTGCCCTTCATTGCCAGTTCTTTTTTGTTGGTTGTCAACAGCATGATTCACTCCGTCATATCAATGTATCAGCAAGCGCTGATATTACAGCGAATTTACGGGATTGCAAGTTTGCAAATCACTCGCATATTTGCACACTTGCAGAAAGAAGGTTGCCATTTCCCGGTAAATTTTGTATACCTGGATGAAAAAGAGCGCAAAAAGGATCAATCATGGGCAAAAAAGTTGCCATAAACCAACCGGCTCCCGATTTTGAACTGGCCGATTATGAGGGACGGCCGTACCGCATTTCCCACTTCAAAGGACAAAAACACGTCCTGTTAATCTTCAACCGCGGTTTCATGTGACCTTTCTGCCGCCGGCACATGGCGCAGTTGCGCCAGGAGCATGACCAATTTTTGGCTCAAGATGCGCAAATTCTGGTTGTCGGGCCAGAAGATGCCGAGGCGTTTCGCCAATACTTCACCGAGCATGATTTACCCTATCCCGGCCTGCCCGACCCCAAACATACGGTGTTGAAACTGTACGGCCAGGAAATCAAGCTGTTCAAGCTGGGCCGGATGCCGGCGCAGGTGTTGGTGGATAAACAGGGGATGGCTCGTTTTGTGCATTACGGCCGTTCCATGAGCGACATCACGCCCAATGCAGAGATATTGGCGCTGGTGGAGCAGATGGAGCAGATGGAGGGCGGCCGCGAATGAGCAATGAGCAATGAGCAATGAATAATGAACAATTAGCAATGAGCAATTAGCAAGGCGCGGGTTTTTCAGACACAACGAGCCAGAGCGCTGAACACTGATTACTGATTACTGAACACTGAACACTGGCTACTGACTCAACAGCGTCCGCCGCATGGGGGCGAAGCTGAGCCGGTGTTGGCGGGAAGGGCCATGTTGGGCGATGGCGGCCAAGTGTTGGGGCGTGCCGTATCCTTTGTGCCGGGCCAAACCAAACTGGGGGAATTGGGCGTCTAACTGCACCATCAACCGGTCGCGGGTGACTTTGGCCAGGATGGAGGCGGCGGCGATGCTGAGGCTTTTGCCGTCGCCGCGGATGATGGCTTGTTGGCGGATGTTGAGGGTTTGCAGGCGGATACGGCCGTCTATCAGCAAATAGTCCGGCGCGGGGGTGAGATGGGAAACGGCCGTCCGCATGGCCTGTTTCGTCGCCGGAATAATCCCAATTTCATCCACAACAGCAGCGGGAACGGAGCCAATCCCATACGCCAGCGCATGTTCCAGGATGAGCGGGCACAGCCGTTCACGGGCGGCGGCTGACAACCGTTTGGAATCGTGTACTTCACCTAGTTTTTGCAGACGGTTTGGCTGATCGAGGGGCAGAATGACGGCGGCGGCCGTCACCGGCCCGGCCAACGCGCCCCGCCCCGCTTCGTCTAGTCCGGCAATCAAACACAACCCGGTTTCGGCAATAATTTTGTTTTCCAGAGAGATGTTGGGGGACATTCGGCACGCATCACGTTTCACGTTTCACGGGAACCACCGGCTGGTCATACACGCCCGTCAGCAAATTCCAGCGGATTTTCACCGCTTCCCAGATATTCTTGACATAATCCAGGCGGGTGACGTGGGTGCCTTCCGCGTCAATCCAATCGGCCGCAATCGCGCCAATTTGGTAATGAAAACGACGAGCCAGCGCCAACGCCTCATCATCAATGCTCCAACCATCCATCCGGGCGGCGGCAAAAACTTGTTCGGCCGCCGGCGCTGTAAACGCTTTAAAGCCGCAGCGCGTATCCCAAATGCCGGGCACGACCAGCAGTTGAATGATCAAATTGCCGGCGTTGCCCAAAAATCGCTTCAGCGCCGGCTGGGGCACAGACTGGCGGGCGCCGGGCACGTCTTTGGGGTCGCGGGAGGCGATGACAACATCGCTGCCCTGTTCAAACAACGGCTTCATATCGTCAAAATGGGTGATGTCGGTGGAATTATCGGCGTCGGTAAACAGGCGGATTTGGCCGCGCGCGGCCAGCATCCCCTGGCGCAGGCTGTACCCTTTGCCCCGATTTTGGCGGCGGTCAATCCAGCGGATATGTTTTTTATCGGCGGCGAACGTTTGCACGACGCTGAGGGTGTTGTCGGTGGCGCCATCGAGAACGATGAGCAGTTCCCAGGCGAAGGGTTGGGCGCTAAGATAGCGGTAAACTGCCTCCAGCGTGATGCGGATGCGTTTTTCTTCGTTGTATGCGGGGACGATGACGCTCAGGTAAGGCATAGATTCTCTCATTTCAGCTCTCGGCCGGTCTGCGTTTGGATTGTTTTCTGACCGGCGGGTTGGGAATGTTACCCTTCCGATCCGGTGTCGTCAACCGGGGTGAGGGCGGCCGTCAAGGTTTCGTCATCAACCCGTCGGTTGGCTTGAAGGCGGCGGCGTTTGCGCCACATTTTGCCGACGCCCAGCAGCCCGGCCAGTTGGCCGCGCAGTCTGGCTCTGGCCGCTTCGCCGCGCCAGGCGCGCAGGGCGTCGCCGCTGATGCGTAGTTGGGCGCGCAGGATGGCCCGCCAATGGCGGCGCAGCAGGGAGGCGGGTATGTTTTTCCAGATGAGGTAGAGGAAGTTACGGCCGTCGTAATAACTGCCAATCACGCTGCCCCCGGTGGCTTTGAGTTTGTGGTAGACGACGGCCGTGGGCGCGTACCACACCTCCCATCCCGCCAGATGCGCCCGCCAGGAAAGGTCCACATCTTCGCAGGAGAAGAAAAAATCGTCGTCCAAAAAGCCAATTTCCTCGATCATGTCCCGCCGGTAAGCGGCCGAACCGCCGCACGCCCCAAAAACCGGCTCCTCCCGATCAAACTGCCCCACGTCCTTTTGCCAGACGCCGCGATTGCCGGGGATGCCGTCCAGCCGGTAAAAATCGCCGGCGGTGTGGAAGGTGTCCCGCTGGTCGAACAGCAGCATTTTGGAAGCGATGACGCCGGCGCGGGGATGGCGTTCAAAGGCGGCCAAAACGTTTTCCAGCCACGCCGGGGCCGCTTCGGTGTCGTTGTTGAGCAGGATGATGAAGTCGCCCTGGGCGGCGGCGTATCCGGCGTTGCAAGCGCCGGTGAAGCCCCGGTTTTGCCCCAATTCCAGCAAGCGCGCTTCCGGGAACTGCTGGCGGACGTATGCCTGGGAGCCGTCGTCAGAGCCGTTGTCTACCAGGATGATTTCAAAATCGGAAACGGTTTGTTTTTGCAGGGAAGTGAGGCAAGTGGGGAGGTGGTGACGGCCGTTGAGGTGGGGGATGATGATGGAGGCGGCGGGCATGATTTTTCGGTCAGGGGCAAGCGGCGAGCGACGCCGCGCTTACCGCTCTCCGCTCTCCGTCAGATAGGCTGCCAGCGCATCCTGCCACGGCCGTAATTCAATCCCAATCGCTTTCCCGGCCACGTTGTGCAGGGCGGCGTAGGCGGGCGGGGTGGACGGCCGTTTGAATTCCTGGCTCAAAATAGGCGTGTTGATCACATGATCCAGCCCTGCCAGGCGCAAAATTTCGTTGGCAAACTGCCAGCGGGAGCAGGAACCGGCGTTGGGCAGGTGATAGGTTCCGTATTGGTGGGTTTCAATCAGTTGGGCGATGGCTGCCGCCAAATCCTTGACATACGTGGGATTAGCGATTTCGTCCGTCACCACCCGCACCTGGCCAGTGGCGCGGGCGCGGTTGAGGATGGCGTGGATGAAGTTACGGCCACCGGGGGCGAACAGCCAGGAGAAGCGAATGATGAAATGGCGGGGCAGGATAGATCGGACGTGAAACTCGGCGGCGGCTTTGGAACGGCCGTATGGATTGACCGGGTTCAGCGGCATCCACTCCTCGTACCCATCGGGCCGGTTGCCGGCGAACACCTCGTTGGTGCTGATGTGTACCATCTCGGCGTCGCGCGCCAGGCAGGCCAGGGCCACGTTTTGCGCGCCCAGCCCGTTCACTTTGTAGGCCAGCGCCGGATTACGGGCGCAGCCGTCCACGTCGGTCAGCGCGGCGCAGTGGATGACAACGTTGGGGCCGGCCTGGGCGACGGCCGTCATCACCGCCGCTTTGTTCGTGATGTCCACCTCCGGCAAATCAATGCCGCTGACCTGGTGATGGGTGAGGGCGGACGTCAACGCCGTCCCCAACTGCCCACGCACCCCGGTAATTAAAATACGCATAAATTTTCCTGAATCACGTGATGTGGAACAAAATCTTTAGCCTATCGTTGACCGCTTTTTGCTGCTCCTCAGACAACCGCCCCAATTCCCGTCGAATGATACGAGTAGTCGCCGTCATCATACGATGCAGCCGCAAAACGGATGAAACCCGCAGCCCTGAA
>JAJRVV010000052.1 GCA_024277135.1 Chloroflexota bacterium
CTGCCCTGCAAGCTGGCGTGGATGGATTCATCAGCAAAAATGAGCCGCCGGAAAAGGCGCTGGCAACGATACATGCAGTATGGCAAGGGAAATGAAAATGAAACGAGCCGCCATCTTAACCATCATGGGAGTGGTACTGTTTCTTATGGTAGCCGGCATCGCCTCTGCCATCAGCTCAACTTCACCGAAGAAGTACGGCCGATTGTGGCCCGCGAATTCGCCAAACGAGCCACGCCCAGCCGCATTGCCGACCGGCTGTGGGGCAATCTGGCGGAATGGATTCTGCTGGGCGAGCCAGTTCCGGCCGGGGAAGCGCCCAGCGATGATCTGGACGACGAAAAGCAGTTCCGCCGCTGGGCCAAGACCGCCCTGGCCGATGCCTGGACGGATGACGCTGTTTCCCACCTGCGTGATCTCCAGGGTAACATCCCCCGGTACACGTCGGCTGATTACTGGGCCGACCATCCTGAACGGCGCGCTTTGCTGCAAACGGGCCTCTCTCTGCTGCGGCTGTTTGCCACCGGCTTCCGCCGCCTGCAGCAGGAGAGTGAATTGGACGTCGCTCCGGTTCCGGCTGTTCCGCCCGCCCCTTCCCGAAATGGGCGCAGCGGGGCAGCGGCGGCCGGTACGCCGGAGGCGCGTTGGCAAGCCTTTGTTCAGGAAGGGGAACGGCCGCGCGACGGCGGCCGTTTTATGGGGGACGAGTATGTGCAGGCATACGCCCACCTGGAGAAGCTGGCTGGTCAATACACCGACCCGGCTTTCTGGGACGGCCGTCACGAAGACCGCGCCGCACTCATTTCCCTGTTTACCCTGTTGCGGTTCCTGGCCGCCCAGTTTGGGCAAACCGTCCATGAATCCATCTGGGAATAGGACACGGATTGACTCGTTCCTACGTTCTACGAGAGAATGCCCGCCCAGACGCTCCGCGCCCACGCGACACGGAGCGTCTGGCAGGAGCATTCCACACGGGGCGTGGAACGAGGGAGCGCAAGGAGATTGCTGATGAAAACAGAAATGATTGCCATTAACACCGGGATGCAGATCGAATACGCTTTATCCGGGCCGCCAGAAGGGGAAACGCTGCTTTTCGTTCATGGTCTGGGCGCTAACCTGCGCCAATTTGAGCCGCAGCAACGTTTTTTCCAGGATGAGTACAGGGTGTTGTTGGTTTCGCTGCGGGGACACGGCCGTTCGGCCAGCCCGCCCCAGCCAACGCCCGCCAATTACGCCGTCAAGGCGCTGGCTCAAGACATTCGAGCTTTTTTACATCAGTTGGAGGTTGGGCGAGTCCATTTTGTGGGCAACTCGTTGGGCGGGTTGGTTGGCTATGAACTGCTGAAATTGGACGCCGGCTGGGTTTCCTCGCTGACCACTTTTGGCGCGACGGCCGAACTCCACGCCTCCCCTTTCCTGTTGTGGACGCAACTGGCCTTGATCTGGCTGCTGGGGGCCAAAGGGATGGCCTGGTTGGTGAGCAAAACCGCCTCGCCGGACAAGGCTGTCGCCGCGCAGGTGGGCCAGATGTTCCAGGCAGCGACGAAGGACGCGCTGGCGCTGATCACCGGCAACATCGCCGACTATGACTACACCGGGATTATCCACCGGCACGACCTGCCCATGCTGCTGATCCGGGGCGGGCGGGATCGGGAGATCAACGCCCGTCTCGGCTCAACGCTGGCGGCCTGGCAAGGAAAGCGCGGCTTCAAACTGGTTGAGCTGCCGGGGGCCGGTCATTTTGCTAACATGGAGCATCCGGCAGTGTTCAATGATGTGTTGGCCGACTTCCTGCGTGAAAAAACAAACCGCAAAGGCGCAAAGGACGCTGAGGAGTGAGAACTTTCCAGAGAAAAACTATGCGTTCCCCGCGCCTCTGCGGTGAAATTGACCTTTTTCAGAAGACTCGCGTCTGGGAGCCTGATAATGAGAACTCCCATCCTCGCCAGCAAACGGCCGCCCGCCAGAGAGACAAGGAAACAGCCCGTCGTTGGCGGCGGGGGCTGCTGGCGAGACAGTCGTTTATTTTGCTGCTAGTGGCGTTGGCCGCGCTTATCCCGCTTTACCGCACCGGTTTCTTGCCGCCGCTGGGCCAGGATCGGGCGGCTCATTTTGAACGGCTGTGGCGCGCTGTTGATGCCCATTACCCTTATTTTGAGCAAACGGGGGTGGATTGGACGGCGATTCGGGTCCGTTATCGCCCCCGGATTGAAGCGGCGCAGAGCGATGAAGCTTACTTCGCGGCCATCGCCGACATGCTGGCCCAGTTAAACGACGCTCACACCGGTCTGATTGTCCCGGATGCCTACCACAACCGCCACTACTTTGGCGCGGCTAAACGGCTGGATGACGGCGTGGTGGTTGACCGGGCGGGGGAGACGGGGCGCAGGGCCGGGCTGGAGCGGGGCGCAGCGTTGCTGGCGGTGGATGGGCTGACGGTGGCGGAAGCGATGGCCGCCTTGCCGCCACGCCTGCGCAGCGGCTCAACGCCGTGGCAACGTCAGGCCAACGCCGCTTTTCACCTGTTGAGTACGCCTGGGGATGCGCTGGAGGTTACGTGGGAAACGGCCGTTGGCGAGCAGCGCACCGTTACTTTGGTCTGGCCGAATGAGCCGCCCCGGTTAGTTGCTGCGGCAGCAACTACGCCGGAAGCATTGATAAACGGCCGTCGCCTCCCTTCCGGCCTGGGCTTGATTCGCATTCCTAGCTTCAGCAACGATACCGGCCGCGATCTGGCGGCTGAATTCGATGCCGCGCTGGATGTGGGGGTGGGGAACGGCCGTCGTCGTAGCAGAGGTTGTGGGTAAGTGGGTAACTGGGAAGTTGCAGTTATCCACTTATCCACAACCCGGTGAGCGAGTAATTGTTCACTAATTTATCAATTTTGGTGTCTCAAAACCCTTGAGACATTCCGTAGTCCTATTGAAGATCTGGGCAAAATGTGTGCCGAAAAAACCTCAGCCAAACATTGTGGCTTTTTGGGGGATTGGCGGGGTTTCCGGGATGATGAAGAAATGTTACACTTTGGAACATCATGAGCGAAGGAAAAAGCGCCAATGAAGAAGCCCTGGAATTGTTTCATCTTGCCTACGAACACCAGATGAAAGGGGAATTTGAAAGGGCGATTGATTTGTATGAGCGTTCCATCCGCCTGGATGCCACAGCCGAAGCGTACACGTTTTTAGGCTGGACCTACAGCATGATGGGCCAACTGCGTGAGGCAGTGAATTTCTGCCATAAGGCGATCGAGGTTGATCCAGATTACGGCAATCCCTACAACGATATTGGCGCCTATCTTATCAAAATGGGACAGTGGGAAGCGGCGGCGCCCTGGTTGGTGAAGGCGATCAACGCCAAACGGTATGCCGCGCCTCAATTCCCGTTGTTAAATGTGGGGCGGGTTTATGAGCATCAAGGGGATTGGTTGGCGGCGCTGGGGTTTTACAGCCAGGCTCTGGAAATTGATCCGCTGTATCTGGCGGCGATGTGGGCCAAGTATGCTTTGCTCGGCCGTATCAATTAGGGGGAGAGATGCCTAAACTATCCGGACAAATCCTGGTGACGGCCGTCGGCAAAATCCGTAAATCCCATTGGCAGGAAGCCCAAACGGAGTACGCCAAACGGCTGAAGCGGTACACCACTTTTAAGCTGGTGGAAGTGAAAGACGCGGTGGGCACAGGGCTGCCGGACGCCGCCGCCATGCAAAAAGAAGGGGAACGTCTGCTCAAGGCGGCCAAAAACGCCAATCGTCTCATCGCGCTGACGCCAATGGGGAGGCAGTTTACCAGCCAGGCATTGGCAGAATATTTGGACAGACAGGTGCAGGTATACGGCCGTCTCGCCTTTCTGGTGGGTGGGCCGTTGGGCTTTGCCGACGATGTGCTGGTGCAGTGCCATGAACAGATCTCACTCTCTACCCTCACCTTCCCCCACGAACTGGCCCGCATCATGCTGCTGGAACAACTTTACCGCGCCTGCGCCATCCTCAACAACGAACCGTATCATAAATGATAGTTTTCAGTGATCAGTATGCAGTTATCAGTAGAGCCGACTTTTCGTAAGCGCACATTGAAAACTGCTTACTGGCTTCTGGTTACTGAAACGGTCGCCCCGTCATCCCCTCAATCACCACCACATACTCCCCACGCGGATTCTCGTCCTCAAAACTAGCTAGTAGTTCCGACAGAGCGCTGCGTTCCACCGACTCATACAACTTCGTCAACTCATTGGCGACTGCCGCCGGCCGGTCGCCAAAAACAGCCAGCGCATCTTGCAAAAACGGTTTGAGCCGGTACGGGCTTTCATAGTAAATCAGCGTGTGCGGCGAATCAGCATCCACCCCAAAGAAACGTTGACGTTTACCGCTTTTGCGCGGCGGAAATCCGCGAAAGGTGAAGCTGTGCGCGGGCAGTCCAGACAAGACCAGCGCCATCACCAAAGCCGCCGGGCCGGGGATCATCGTCACCGGCGCGTCAGCGGCGATGGCCCGCTGCACCAACGAGTAGCCGGGGTCGGAGATGCCGGGCGTCCCCGCATTGGTGACGACGGCGACGGATTTGCCCTGGGCCAGCAGGTTCATAATTTTGCGGCCGGCCTGCTCTTCGTTATGCTCGTGGAAAGCCATCTGCGGTTTATCAATCTCAAAATGCTTGAGCAGACGGCCGGTTTTGCGGGTATCTTCGGCGGCAACGATGTCTACGGCGCGTAAAGTTTCCAGCGCCCGCAGGCTGATGTCGGACAGGTTGCCGATGGGGGTAGTGACTAGATACAACATAGGATTCCTGGATTTTTGATTTTGGATTGCCGATTCATGCTTTCAAATCACCTAACTGGTGCATGATGACGGCCGTCGCCGCCAAAGCCGCTGTTTCTGAGCGCAAGGTTCGTTTGCCCAGGGTGACGGGTTGGACGCCGCGTTGCTGCGCCAGGGCGATTTCCTCCGGGGTAAAGCCCCCTTCCGGGCCGATGAAGAGGGCGACGGCCGTCACATCGCCCATCAACACATCCCCCAATCCCCCTTTGTCAGCGCCCACCCAGGGGATGACGGCCGTTTCCCCATCAGGCAGTTGGCTCACCGCATCGGCAAACGTCACCGACCCGGCCAAATCGGGAATGCGTCCGCGGCGGGATTGCTCGGCCGCTTCGGTGAGAATGCGCTGCCACCGGCCGAACTTTTTGGGCAGCCGGGCCACAGTTCGTTCGGTGATGAGAGGCACAAAGCGGCTGACGCCCAGTTCTGTCCCCTTTTGCAATACCCATTCAAAGTTATCTCGCTTGAGACCGCTTTGGTAGAGAGTGATCTGTAAGGCGGGTTCATTGGTGGACGGCCGTTTCTGACGCACAACGGCCGTCGCCCGCTTCCGATCCACAACCACCAGTTCCGCCACATATTCCCAGCCGGTGTTGTCCAGCACAATGAGGGTCGCGCCTGACTTCATGCGTAAAACGGCCGTGATTTGATGCGCCTGCTCTGGCGAAAAAACGACTTGGTCATCAGCAAAAGGTAGGACAAAAAAACGGTGCATCGGGTAAAGGATGAAGGCGGAAGGATGAGGGATGAAAGGCGTGCAGCCCACATTCCCTACTCCTCAGCCTCCTTTTTTACGCAGAAAACGAGTTCGCCGTCGAACAGGATTTCTGTCACCGGCCAATCGTGGCCGTCGATGAGTTGGGCCATGAATTCGCGGTAACGGTTGGTGAGGTTACGGCCGCCGTGGGCGCTGACGGTAGGAAAAGAGATCACTAGCCAATGGACGTTTAACGCTTCCAGCAACGGCCGTCCGCGACCATGATAATTCCGCTCGAAGCGAGGCATCTCCTTCAAAAACAGCGCCACATCCCCCCGCTCCTGCGGCAAATCGAGCGCCACATCCTGTAATTTCGCCAATTGGGGCAAGCCCGCTAGTTGGAAAAATCGGTTCAAAAACACCACCCGCGCCTCATGAATATCATACGCATAAAATCGAAACCGCTCCCCGCCGCCCGCCGCCCGCTGCCCGCCGTCCAGCCCCATCCAGGGCCAGGCCAATGGGTTCAGCCCACAGGCGATGTCTAAAATGGTGTTGGGTTGACCGGTGACTTCAAAGATGCGGGGATAAAAATCGGGGAGGATAGGCAATCGTTCGCGGGTGGAGAGATGGTCGCCCAAAATGTCCCAGCAAACAGCCTTGATTTGGGCGGCGTCTCCAGCAGCGAATACCGTTTCCAGCCGGGCGACGGCCGTCTCGTAGGCGGGGTCGCCCAGGTAGGGAGCCATGATGCTGTGCAATTGGGCGCGGACGGCTTTGATGGCCGCTTTACGCTTCTTGTGCTGGCGCACGGCCGTTTCCGCCAGCATCCGAATGGTTTCTTCGCTGGCGTCGCCATACTTATTGGATTGTTTGACGGCCGTGACCACCGCTTCCAATTCCGAAGACATGGCGGGTATTATAGCTTGTTCCAGGCGCGGCGGGCAGTTATAGTTGGCCGCATCCATGGAGACCGGAGACTGAATACTGGAGACATGTCCGACCAACTACTTCGACTCGCCGACCGGCTGAATTTGTGGTATCTGGGACTGCTGCCGGCGCTGGCGACTTTCGTTCTGCTGGCCCAGTATGGCAGCCGCTACGCCTTTTTCATCTTCCTGGGCGGGATTGCGGCCGTCTCTGTTTATCTCGTCGTCAGTTACAACTACACTGCGCCCCCGATCAGGTTGGGGGTGGCCCTGCTTACCTTGCTGGACGGCCCGCTTTTTGTCCTGCTATCCCTGCGCAGCGGCGGCGGTTCGCCCTGGGCGTTTGCCATCGAGGGGTATTTGGTGGATGGCACGGCCGTCTGGATTGCGATTCTGGTATTGGCGATGCGTTCCCCTTTGCCGGAACGGTGGCAGCGGGTGGCGTCAGTCGCCTTCATGTTGGCGGCAATCGTCACCACAACAGCGCTGTTTTGGCCATACATCGAGGCGTTTTTGTGGGGGAATTGGGGGCAGGTGGCGTGGCTGGCGCTGGGGATTGGAGAAGCGACGGCCGCGCGCTACCTGGTTTTGGAGGGGGGGGAAATCAGCCGAGAGGGAGACCCTGCCTTCGGCTACCTGCTGCCGCTCATCATTTTCTGGGTGATTTGCCTGTTTGCTGGCAACATCGGCTACGAATTGGGCTAGCGGCTTGCCGGTTGAAAGCCTGCTATCTAGTCAGGCAAGCGAATTCGTAAACGTCTTTGATCGGCCGTAATAATGGCTCCGCTCAATAAGATTCGGCCATGCCTGCTTAAAATTTGCTCGCATACGGCCGTTTGCTCACGAAGGGAGATGTTAACCAGGCGAATAATCCCGGAATGGGGTATTCTATCTCTAACGGCTAACGTGCCAAAATCCTTGTCCAATGTGATAACAATTCGCCCCTCACGGTGGGCAAAGGCCATAATTTCCTGGTCGCCCGGGTCTTGCGGCTAATCGCCAACCCAAACCATATCATGACCAGCAGTTTGCAAGGGCGGGCACAAAATGGCCGAGACGCAGGAATCCAGCACGATTTTCATGCAAGGCTGAGCGACAGTGGTTCAATCCGTTTCTGGGCGACTAATTTACGGGCATAAAGCAAACAGGCCAGAATATCTGCTTCTTCCAACCAGGAGTAGGCATTGAGCACAGGTCATCAGCAGAGTCTCCTGCACCTAACATGCCTAAAACATGTTCCACAGCTAAACGCCGCCCACGAATGATCGGTTTGCCGCCGAAGATGTCTGGGTTAAACGTGATGCGTTTCAACAACTCTTGTTCTTGCATAGCGTTTCCTTTACTCCGACTTGTTCTCACAATCGGTAATGCTTGTTCAGGGAATGGTCTTCGTTTAGGCCAAAGACGAACTGACCCAAACGAAGACTATACCCCAACATTTTAACAATGAATCTACAAGAGATCGGCATCGGAGCTAGATATACTCGATACGGTTAATCATTTCTGTAGGTGTGTAAACGGCCGCAATCAGTTCCAAAAAGCGCACCCAATCCCCAATACCATGTTGATGCTGCTGTCCAAATATGATGCCTGTGTGAGGCTCACCAGCCATTGCCATATCAATAAAATCGGCGTCGTGAGTGCAAAAAACCCAACCCTTCTGGTGCGCGCGACGCAAATGATTATGGTCGCTCTCACCCAATAAGTCCAAATCACGAGCCGTAATAGCGGTTATTCCCCGCCGTCGTAACTGTTCAGCAACGGCAACGGGAACATTTTCATCAAGGTAAAATTGAATCTTGACTGCCAAGACGCTGTTCCTTTACGGCCATCGTCTGCCTAATTTGGCGGTGGATTTGCTGATCAATATCGTCTTTATGTTTATAGTAATAAGCAAGGGCGGCATAGACTTGCGATAGAGTAAGATTGTACCAACTGGCAATGCCATCAGCGTCTTGATTGTGGTAAAGTTTGGCAATGATGATGTCGCTGACGGTGATGGTGGTACCGATAATGTACGGCCGTCCGCCACGCACGCTGGGATTGGTAGCAATCAGGTTCAAGGCTTGTACTGTTTCTAACATCGGGTTACCTCTTGCTTCGTTCAATAGCTGGTTGTATTGTAGCATAGGTCAAGCAGGTGCGGAACGGCCACATTTAGCCGACGATGGGACAAGTGAGGGTGGGCGTAACGAAGAGCCTTAATCGCAAGCCTGGGAAGTCGTTACCAGGAAGGCCAGTTCGGTGGGAAATTCAAAACGCTGGATGCGCCAGGGACGGCCGCCCACCCACGCCCTAAACTGCGCTTCGTAATTTTGCGCCATCCCTTTTTGCCGCCCACCCAGGCTGCGCGCGGGAAAGCTGATGAGTAAATAGCGAGCTTTCAACGCATCCAGCAGGCGAGGCGCCGCTCCCTTTTTCACCTGTTCCAGGACAGGCAGGGTTTTGAGCAGCAAAATCAGGTCTGCCGGTTCGGTGGGCGGGTTGGTGATGAGATCGCGCACATGGGCACGGCCGTTCATCCCCATCACGCCCAAAAAATCCCGCACAAACCCCACCAAATCGGCGTAAATGTCGCTGGCGATGTATTCGACATCGGCTGGCAAAGGCATCCAGGAGCGGGCCAGCGGGTTGAGGCCGCAGGCCAGGTCAAGCACCCGGCACACACCGGTCAACCCGGCCAGCGTAGTCGCATAAAATTCATCCAGGATGGGCAGCCGCTCTTTGGTCGAGGCGTGACGCCGCATCAGATCGAGACACCAGGCGCGGACGGCCGTCTCATCGTCCACTATTTCTGCCAATTGCTTTAATGCTTCCTCAAAATCAATGCGACTCTCAAAATACGCCCCGCCAACCTGATGCAGCTTGTTTTTGGCGGCCTTCACCGCTTCCTTGAAACTGCGCCGCGCCATCAGTTCCCGCGCCCCAATCTGCCGGATTAAGTCGGGGCTGATGTGTTGGTATTTGGGTGATTTGGCGATAACGATGATGAGGTCATTGAGATCAGGCATAAACAATCAACAGTCAACAGATAACAGCTAACAATCAACGATTGGCGGCTTTGCGGGCGGTTTTGATGCTGGCGCTAAGAATACGTTCAAGCTGCTTGCATTCATCTAATATACCCTCCAGTTTTGATTGTGACAGCATACCGCTGGCAATAATCATGCGCAGCCAGACTTCCGTTTCGTTCAACTCTTTTACCCCGATTTTTAGTTTATGCACAAAATCGGCGGGGCTTTCGGCGCTTCGCGCCTCTCCGTGATGTGACGCCGACGCCGTGCCGCTCCGAATCAACTGGCCCGCAATATGTCTCCCGGCCATCGAATTGGGCAGCGCATTACTAACATTGATAATTCGAGCGCCAAACTGGATCAACCTTTCCTGAATATCATCACCTTTTGCCATCATCCCTCCTACTCACAACCCAGTTGGCCGTTGATTGTTGATTGTTGGCCGTTGATTGTTGATTGTTGGCCGTTGATTGTTGATTGTTGATTGTTGATTATTCGAACCGCTGCCATCAACTGGACCATAAAGCGCAAATTGTGCAACGTTGCCAGTCGGGGATAGAGATGGTCGTTGAGTTTGAACAGATGATGTAAATAGCCGAGCGAATATCGGGCGCAAACGGGACAATCACAATCGGGCGAAATGGGGCGATTGGCTTTGATGTGCTTCTTGTCTTTGATGTAGATGTAGGAAAAGCCGGGGAGCGGGGAGCGGGGAGCGGGCGATTGGGAGGCGTAGAGACGGCCGTGCCGGGCGTCGCGGGTGGGCATGGCGCTGTCGAATAAGTTATACCCCATCCGGGCGCATTCCAGCACGTAGGGAGGATGGCCGACGCCGAGGGCGTGAACCGGAAATTGGGGCGGAACCAGATCGCGCACGGCCGTCAGCATCTCCGCCAGCAAATTCCCCGCCCCGTCCAACGGCCAGCCGCCATAGCCATAGCCGTCAAAACCGATTTCCAGCAGTTGCTCGGCGCATTGGCGGCGCAAATCGTGGGAGCGCCCTCCCTGAATGACGGCGACCAGGAACGGCCGTTGCCCTTCAGCCAACCCCTTCTCATCGCACAGCCGATCAAACTCCGCCCGGCAGCGACGCGCCCAGGCCACCGTCCGCGCCACCGATTTTGCCTGTTCGCTCATCGGGTCGTCGGCGTGGGTGCAGTCGTCCAGGCAGATGATGACATCGGCGCCGTAACTCATTTGCAGTTGGATGCTTTTCTCCGGCGTGAAGTTGAATTTCTTGCTCTCTACGCGAAACACCACCCCTTTATCACTGATGGAGCCGCTTTTGGGGTTTTGGCGGATGAGCGAATAGACTTGAAAGCCGCCGGAATCGGTGAAGATGGGGCCGTCCCATCCCGTCATCCGATGCAAGCCGCCCAACGCCTGGATAGTGGAGGAGCCGGGTTTTTGCATCAGGTGGTAGACGTTCATCTGCACCGCCTGGATGCCGATCTGTTTTAAGTCCTGCGCGTCTACGGCGCGGACGACGCCCTGGGTTCCATCGGGGAGAAAGGCGGGCAGTTGCAGACGGCCGTGTGGCAGGCGTAGTTCGTTCATAGCTGATGATTTTATCAGTAAATCCGCCTTCGTGCCTGAACCGGTAGGGAGAGAAATTGAGGAGAGACAATTGTCATCCACCTTAAACCTGATAAACTTCCCGCCATGAATTGGGTTAAACGCCTCGTCTGGCTGGAGCCTTTTTGGGTGTTCGTCGTCGCTCCTGTGCTTTTGTTGCCCGGACGCTTTATCCCCTCGGCATGGGCTGGCTCAGTCACCAATTGGCAGCCGATTGCCCTGGCGATATTGGGACTGGGCTGGCCGTTACGCTGGCTGGCTTACGGCCGTCCCACCCGCCCTGCCCCCGTCAACATCCCCATCTTTCTGTTGCTGCTCTGGCTGCCCGTCAACTATTGGGCGGCCGTGGACAAAACCTTGGCGCTCAACGGCGTCAGCTATCTGTTATTGGGAGTGGCTGTTTATTTCGCTTCCATCAATTGGCCGCCAACCGTTGCACGGCCGCAAAGAATCGGCTGGATCATTCTCATCATCGGTTTTTTCCTGACCATTGCCGCCCCTTTTCTCAGCAACCTGGCGCTTTCCACTCTCTTCCAGATACCGGGTCTGTCCCCACTCCTGCAAAAATTAGCTGACCTGACGCCCGGTAACGTGAATGAAAACCGGATGGCCGGCGCTTTGGCTCTGTTGGCTCCCATTTTTTGGGCCGTTGGATTGGCGCGGCGGCAATCATGGTGGCTGCGGTTGTTCAGCCTGTTGACCGGGAGCATCATCCTGACTCTGCTCGTTTTGAGCCAAAGTCGGGGCGCATTGCTGGCGGTGGCAACCAGTCTAGCTCTCCTGTTATTTATGCGCTGGCCCCGTCTGCTATGGGGCAGTCCCATTCTGATTGCCGGATTTGCCTTTGCCTTGTACCGGCTGGGGCCGGACGTGCTGGTTTCCTTGGGGTCGAATGGGGATTTACTGGGTGGGTTTGACGGCCGTCTGGAGATTTGGAGCCGGGCCATCTACGCTGCCCAGGATTTCGCCTTCACCGGCCTGGGCATCGGCAATTTCCAGAAAGTTATCCCCATCCTGTATCCGCTCTTTCTGATTGCTCCCGATACCGTTGTGGAACATGCGCATAACCTTTGGCTGCAAGTGGTGGTTGACCTGGGCTTCCCCGGATTGATCGCCTATCTCGCTATTCAGATCAACGTGTTTGTTTTGCTGGCTCGCATCTTGCGCCAACGGGCATACGATTTGAACTGGACGCTGGCCGCTGGAACCGCCGCCGGAATGACGGCCATGTATGTTCAAGGCGTCATAGATGCGCCGCTCTGGGGGTCTAAACCGGCATTTATCGTCTGGATTCTGGTCGCCCTGGCTGTTCAGTTGGGAACCACCGCTAAGGAATTGTCCACAAATAACTTTTCAGATCAAGGAGACGATTCCGCGAGCAATGGCCGTTTTTCCGCTAAA
The DNA here is from genome assembly GCA_024277135.1 of Chloroflexota bacterium. GTDB lineage: Bacteria > Chloroflexota > Anaerolineae > Promineifilales > Promineifilaceae > JAJRVV01. The sequence continues at coordinate 12,424 of JAJRVV010000052.1, forward strand.
AATATTAAAAGCTAAAAACGGCCATTGCCTAAATCAACCGGGAAATTATTTGAATAGGACAGCCCCCCGCCTAAACCCAATCAAACAAAAAACGCTCCTTGGCTTCTTCATCCTGGCTTCTTACCTGCTGGCGGCGCCTTTTCTGAACCGCTCTTTGCAGGCGGATGAGGCCAGCAGCCTTTGGTTTACCCGTCTCCCCTGGTCAACTTTTCTGGCTGATTTTTGCGACCCTCATCCACCGGGCTACTATCTCTTGCTAAAAGGATGGTTGACTCTGATTACGTCCCCGCTGTGGGCCCGCCTTTTATCTTTATGGGCCGGCGTCCTCTCTATCCCGCTGACTTTCCACCTGGGGAAAAGGTGGAACGGAACCAAAACCGGACTGCTGGCGGCGGGTCTGCTGGCTTTGCATCCTTTGACAGCTTGGTATGCTGCCCAGACACGCATGTATGCTTTGGTGCAACTGCTGGGGTTGGTCACGTTGTTATCCGGGACTGCTTTGCTAAATCAATGGGGGAAAGGGGGTCAAAGGGGCAACTGGAAGTGGGGGATGTTTTACTGGACGGCCGCTTCGCTCTTGTTGTGGGCGGATTATACCGGGTGGTTGGTGTGGGCTGTTTTGCAATTAGGCTGGATGGCAATGGGGAGGCCGCACAAGCGGCGCTGGATTAGCTGGCAAACGGCCGTCATCCTGCCATACTTAACACTGCTCTCCTTCTTGCCGGCAACGCGGTCGCTGGCGTCAGGCTACCAGCCTGTTTTTGTGGCGGTGCAGGCGTGGAATTTGGGCTTCTTTTTGCCGCCGGATAAGGCGGCCAATCTGATGTTGGCCCTGATGCTGGCGGTGATTGTGTTAGGCATCATCGCCGCTTTTTGGGGGCCACGATGGGGAGAAAAGCGGCCGGCTTTCTTCACATGGGGGCTGCGTTTGCTGCTAATTGGCGGCTGGTTCTTGCTGCTGGCGTTGACGGCCGTGCCCCGCCTGTACACGGTCAAGCGGCTGCTGGTTCCTTTGCTGCCGGCGATGGCGTTGGCGACGGCCGTCTTTGCCCAAAAGAGCCGGCGGCGTCTGGCAATCTGGCTGCTGCCGCCCGGTTTTCTCATCAGCCTACTGCTGCTGCCCGGCCATGCGGGGGAATCATGGCAGCAGGCGGTGGCAGATTTAACGCAAAACGCGCCCGAAGGCGCGATTTTTTGGGTGGATGAGATGGTGGTTCCGGTCTTTTCTTATTATGCAGAGCCGGAAATGGCAGGGAGGTGGGCGCCGCTGGACGGCCGTCTGCCGCCCCAACTCCCCGCCTTACAACCGGCAAACGACGTCTCGTCATCTGACGCTCCTCTATTTCTCGTCACCAGCAGCAGCCCTTACCGTTCCTTGACGGCGCTGTTGCCGCAGACGTTTGCCCAAGATTACGTTCTGCAGGAGAAGATGATGTGGCCGGGGGTGATGGCGTATCAGTTTAGCGCCGATGAGGAGGGAGGCGCGTGGTGGGAGGGGGAACGGCCGTCTTATCCGGCGGAATGGGGACTGCTGTTACCCTCGCCGCTGGATAGCTGCCGATGACTCTTCATTCTCTCCGGGTTGGATGAGTTAGATACGGCCGTATCACGCCACATTCCATAAGGGTGTGTTTCAAATGCTTTAGGGGAGTAGGCATCCTTAGATGCCGCCCGGTCGCATTTGAGAATGCTCCCTCCTCTAAGTTTTAAGTAAATGAAAACACCCATTCCACAAAGGGTCCTCCCGATCAGCTATCACATCAGTACTTACAGTTCCTTGAATACTACTCAATAGTTTCCCAACTTCATAGAAAGCATACCAGGGCAATCGCATATTAAAATTTTTGGAAAAATACTTAGTTATGTCAATAAAAACCAAAGGTTTCGATGCAGTTTATGCAAAATCAATGTTTCCAACAAGCGCCAATCTTGACATAAA
>JAJRVV010000053.1 GCA_024277135.1 Chloroflexota bacterium
CTGTTGAAGAAATTGGGTTGTTGATGTTGGTCGTTTTTGCAAAACATAGGCAATTTTCCTGTAAGAAATACACCTCTATTTTACCACATTATGTCAAATAATGCCGCTTTTGAGCGACTTGACCTTTTTTCGGGAAAGTCAATGGTAGTGGTTGAATTTTAACTGATGGCGTATTGTTCAATGAATCAAATATCTCCGACTTGAATGAAACTTCCCCTGAAAAAAGGTATGGTAACGAGGTTTGTTTTCTAAGCCCAAGTTGCTCGTCAATCATTTGTTTACCACCGCCTGATAATTTGACTGCCATCGAAATCGGTTTGACATAACCCCCTCCGATGCTACACTTTTGCGGACTTCATTTTAATTTGTCTGTTCTGTATTATAACAAGCTGTGCAAGTATGCGCGTGATGGTTGTGCTTTCCTTGACATGCGTTATTTTCTTGGTTAAAATCATGCAATATATGAGCATATATTCAGATATTAAATAATGGACGAACTGCAAACTACCACCCAAACCGTAATTGATGAACTGACAGCCGCCCAGACAGCCGAATTATTCAGCGCGTTGAGCGACACCAGCCGGATACGGATCATCGCCGCGCTGACTCAGGGCGAGATGAATGTGAGCGCGTTGGCCGAGGTGGTAGGCATCAGCGAATCGGCCGTTTCCCACCACATGCGCCACTTACGCCAAATGCGCTTGGTGCGGGGACGTAAAGACGGCCGTTACGTTTTCTACAGCTTGGACGACGACCACATCGCCCAACTTTTCTACTTCGGTCTGGAGCATGTGTTACATGGCTAAACCACGCCGGTTGACGCTGCTGATCACGCTTGTTCTCCTCCTCACGGCAGCCACTATTCTGGGGCATTTTGTCGCCGACGTCGTTTGTGTGGCGCTGGGCGCTGCCGATGATTACGAATGTGCGGCGGGTCAAGTGATTGACGGCCGTCCTGATTCCACGTCGCCAATAACTGCCGAACTTCATGACAATTTCAACCTGCCGTCAGAATTCCCGACCCTTTCCCTGATTCCCCTGACCTTTATCCTGGCTGTGGATACACTGGCTTATGTGCCCTATTCCCCCCCGCCCTTTCCTCCTCCCCCAAAGTTACTTTCCTGAAAACAACTCGCCCCTTTTACTGAATATATCGGGATTGGCGACTGCTTGTCTCCAGCCCTTAACTTTTAATCTTTCATAAGGAAACAGACGATGGAAAAAACGATTGAACTAGACATTCCGCTGGTTGCGCCGGACATTGATGACGCCCAGGATGGCTGTCTTTGCCACCTGGAAACCGCCCTGCAAAACCAGCGCGGCATTTTGCGGGCGCATGTCAAGTATGACCAAGAACCGCCGCAGCTTTGCCTCCATTACGACCCCAACCTCATCTCGCTGACGGCCGTACAGCGCATTGCTCAAAAGACCGGCAGTGATTTCACTAGCCGCTACCGGCACGAAACCATCCCCTTCTCCGGCATGGATGCCGCCGACGCCGCCACCGGTTTAGCCCATTCGCTGGAAAAACTGCCCGGCATGTTGCACGCCAGCGTCAATTACGCCGCCGGACTGGCCTTTGTCGCTTACGATACCCGATCGTTGCAACGGCCGTCTATCCGACAAACGATCCAACACCTGGGTTACAAGCTGCTGACGGGGACGGCCGTTTCATCTGCCAAACCGGAAGAAGCAGACGAACACGACCATGGCAGCGCTCCCACCTTCCTGCTCCACTGGATGCAAGAACGATGGGCGCTCATCCTGGTGGCCCTGGCCGGGCTGTTTTTCCTCACCGGCTGGCTGGGAGAAACCTTCTTCAGCCTGCCGCAAAATATCGCCCTGGTTTTCTACATCCTGGCCTACATCGCCGGCGGGTACGACATCGCCACTCACGCCATCCCCGGCTTGTTCAAGGGCAATTTTGACACCGACGTCCTCATGCTGGCGGCGGCGGCTGGCGCGGCTATTTTGGGCGAATGGCCGGAAGGCGCCTTTTTGCTCTTCCTCTTCAGCCTGGGCCACGCCGGAGAACATTACGCCCTGGATCGCGCCCGCAGCGCCGTCAACGCCCTGGGCGAACTGATGCCCAAAACAGCCCGCGTCAAGCGAGGCGATCAAATCGTTGAGGAACCGGTGGCCCAGTTGCGGGTAGGCGATGTCGTCATCGTCCGTCCCGGCGACCGGGTTCCGGTGGATGGAGAAGTAGTCTCCGGCAACAGCGCCATTGACCAGAGTCCTATCACCGGCGAGAGCGTGCCCGTGGAAAAAACGAGCGGCGACGAGGTCTTTGCGGGCACGATTAACCAGGAAGCGGCGCTGGACGTGCGCGTCACCCGGCTGGCGCGGGACAATACCCTCAGCCGCATCATGCAGATGGTGGCTGAAGCCCAAAGCCAGCAGAGTCCGACGCAGCAGTTCACTCAAAAATTCACCGCCAAATTTGTGCCGGCCGTGCTTATTTTAGTGGTGTTGGTAGCGGTCGCCCCACCCCTTTTCGGCTGGATGCCCTGGCAAGAGAGCTTTTATCGCGCCATGCTGCTGCTGGTAGCCGCTTCGCCTTGCGCGTTGGCGCTGGGCACGCCCGCCTCTGTCCTGGCCGGCATCGCCCAGGCGGCGCGCAACGGCGTCCTCATTAAAGGGGGCGTCCATCTGGAGAATTTGGGCGGCGTCAAGGTGATGGCCTTTGACAAGACAGGCACGTTGACGGAAGGGAAGTTCCAGGTGACGGACATGGTTCCTCTGAATGGAGCCGGGCCGGATGAGTTGCTGCGGATTACGGCCGCCGTGGAACAGCAGTCGAACCATCCGTTGGCGCTGGCGATTGTACGCGCGGCGCAGGAGCGGGGATTGACCCTGCCCCTGGCTAATGGGTTAGAGAATGTGACCGGGCGTGGTGTGAGGAGTGAAGTGGACGGCCGTCCCGTCCTCATCGGCTCCCTCAAGCTATTCCACGAAACAGACAACCACATTCAGGATGACATCGTGATCCAAACCATCACCCAATTCGAGGGCGAAGGCAAAACGACCATGGCCGTCAGTCACGGCGGGCAGTTCCTGGGCGTATTGGCCCTGGCCGACACCCCCCGCCCCGGCGTGAAGGAAACGTTACAACAACTGCTCAACCTGGGTGTGCAAAAACTAATCATGCTCACCGGCGATAACGACAACGTGGCCCGCCAGATTGCCAAAGAAGTGGGCGTCACCGACGTGCAGGCGGAACTGCTGCCAGAAGACAAGCTGACTGCCATCAAGCAGCTTTTGCAGACGCATGGCGCGGTGGCGATGACGGGGGATGGCGTCAACGACGCCCCGGCTCTGGCCACAGCCACGGTGGGCATTGCTATGGGTGGAGCGGGCACGGCCGTGGCCCTGGAAACGGCCGATGTGGCTCTAATGGCCGACGATTTGAGCAAGCTGCCTTTTGCGGTGGGTCTCAGCCGCGCCAGCCGGGCCATCATCAAGCAAAACCTGGGCGTCTCCCTGGGCGTCATCGGCTTGTTGCTCGTCACCTCCGTTATAGGGGTGATGGATTTGAGCTGGGCGGTAGTCCTACACGAGGGCAGCAGCATTGTGGTGGTGACGAACGCGCTGCGGCTGCTACGTTACCGTTAGTGGTTAGAGGTAAACTGTATCATGGACAAAATGTCCCTCCAAGAAGCAAAAGCTTTTTTGTCCGCTGGAACGCGCACCGGCAAATTGGCAACGACGCGGCCGGACGGCCGTCCTCACGTCGCCCCCATCTGGTTTGTGCTGGATGGGGATGCGTTGGTATTCACCACCTGGCACACCTCGGTTAAAGCCAGGAACATGCGCCACCAGCCGCGCGTCAGCCTGTGCGTGGATGAAGAAACGCCCCCATTCTCATTTGTAATGGTGGAGGGTGTGGTCACGTTGGTTGAGGAAGCGCCGGATTTATTGGCCTGGGCAACCAAAATCGGCGGCCGGTACATGGGCGCGGATCAGGCAGAGGCGTTTGGCAAACGAAATGGCGTCCCCGGCGAACTGCTGGCGCGGTTGACGCCGACGAAAATTACAGCCCGGAAAGATGTGGCCGGATGGTGATCTGTCAGGTCGGTTATGGAGCGCAGCAGCTTGATGAATAACCAACGCAACCTGACCGTGTACCGCCTGTACGCGCCGGTGTATGATTGGTTGATGCGGCCGTTATTCCACACCGCCCGCCAACGCGCCATCGAACTGCTGCAATTGCAGCCGGGGGAACGTTTGCTCATCTCCGGAGCCGGCACGGGGCTGGATTTGCCTTTGATTCCGCCGGGAGTGCGGGTGACGGCCGTTGACCTCAGTCCATCCATGCTGCAAAAGGGGCGGGAGAAGGGGGACGGCCGGGCCGACTTCGCCTTAATGGACGCCCAGCAATTGGGATTGGCCGCCGCCTCGTTCGACGCCGTCGCCTTGAACCTCATTCTCAGCGTCGTGCCTGACGGGGCCGCCGCCTTTGCCGAAGCGTGGCGGGGGCTGCGTCCCGGCGGCCGGGCGGTGATTTTCGACAAGTTTTTGGCGGAGGACGGCCGCCTCTCTCCCCTGCGCCGCGCAATCGGCCGTCTCATTACCCGGTTGGGAACCGACCCCAACCGCCGCTTAAGCGACATCTTAGCGCCATCTGAGACGATCTGCATTGAACATAACGAAGCCAGTATCATGCGTGGACAATATCGGATTGTGCTGCTTAACAAACCTGAAACCATCAACAGGAGATAGGACACATGCACAAAATCCCGCTTCTATTTCTAACCGGCATCTTCCTGACCGCTTGCGCCGGATCAGCCCCACCAGACACGCCAACCCCAGAATCGGCTCAGGTTCCAACAGCGTCACCCACAATTCATGTTTACAAATCCCCCACCTGTGGCTGCTGCAACAACTGGGTGGATCGCCTGATTGAGTATGGATTCAAAATCGAGACGGAAGATGTGGACAACCTGACCCCGATTAAAAAACAGTACGGCGTGCCTGCGAATCTGCAATCGTGTCATACGGCCGTTGTGGATGGTTACGTCATCGAGGGACACGTGCCGCCGGCCGACATCGAGCGGCTGCTGGCGGAACGGCCGGACGCCATCGGCTTAGCCGTGCCCGGCATGATCGTCGGCTCACCCGGTATGGAAGTTCCCGGCTCCCCGGCCCAGCCGTATGACGTGGTACTTTTTGACGAATCAGGGCAGATGTCACTGTTCGCCAGCTATGGTCAAGCGGAGTGAACAGCATGACAATTAGATTGATCCCCTTTTTCTTCCTGGCGCTAATTCTGGCCGCCTGCACTGGCAGCGGGCCAACGGCCGCCGAACCACCAACGCCGCTGCCCCAACCCACAGAATTGCCGACGCCCGATCCCGTCCTCCTGGGACGCGAGGTATTCAGCCGCATTTGCGCCGCCTGTCACGGCCTGGATGCCGAAGGCTACGCTAATGAGCTAAATGCGCCAGCCCTGAATACTGCGGAACACGCCTCAGAGCATCCCGACCAGCAAATTCATGATTGGGTGATGAACGGCAAGTTGGGGTTAGGACGGCAAATGCCGCCTCAAGGGGACAATCTAACCGATGAGGAAATTCACGCTGTGATTGCCTACCTGCGAACATTATGGACGGAGGAGCAACTGAGCAGGCAGCAAGACATCACCTCACGCTGGCCGGCCACGCCGGAACCGACCTGGACGCCAGGGCCATGAACGCAGTACAGAAAGGCTTATTCTCGAAGGAGACAACACGCGCCGCGGCGCACCACGAATGAATGAAAACAGCTAGAGGGGAGAGCCAGAGCTAGAGGAAAAGCGATTCCTCTAGCTCTACACTCCAGCTCTAGCTATTTACAAGGGAGATTGATATGTCAAGTCCACTTGAATTAGTCTTCACCTACGTTTTATTCCCGGTAGCGGCCACCATCATCGGCGGCGTGATTGCCGCCATCCGGCCGCCGGGGCCAAAACTCAAAAGCGCCATCCAGCATTTTGCCGCCGGGGTCGTCTTCGCCGCCGTCGCCGTCGAACTGCTGCCTGAAATCAGCCGCGAACACAATACGCCGGCCGTCATCATCGGCTTCACCCTGGGCATTGGTTTAATGTTGGGAGTGAAGTGGCTGCTGCAACGATTCGTGCCTGGTGGCGAAGGCGCGGACGCCCCGCCCACAAGTATGGCTATCACCATTGGCATAGATATATTCATTGACGGGCTTTTAATCGGCATCGGCTTCACCGCTGGAGCCGAGGTAGGCGTTCTGCTGACGATTGCATTGACGATTGAGCTGCTTTTCCTGGGGTTGTCTGTGGCCGTGGCGCTAAGTCAGGCGAAAATCGCCCGCAGCCGAATCATGGCGATCACGGCCGGACTGGGGAGCCTGGTTTTGGTGGGCGCGGTCATTGGCGCGTCCGCGCTGGCCGGTCTGTCCGGGTCTGTGCTGGTGGCCATGCTGGCGTTAGGCGCGGCCGCTCTCTTATATCTGGTAACAGAAGAATTGCTCATCGAGGCCCATGAGCGGCCGGATACGCTGCTGACAACAACCATGTTTTTTGTCGGATTTCTGCTTTTGTACGTATTGAGCTAAACGCCGCACCCGCCACCCGCAACCTAGATTTCTCAACTGGCTGGCAGCTCATCAGTTTGATAAAATATGCACAATGTCTAAGGTAATACTCGCTTCGCTGGTTTTTGCTCTGCTGTTCAATATCCTGATTGGGCAGACAGGGTCGCCCGCCTGCACCATGGGCGCATGGGACACAGCACATCTAAGCGAAGCGGCGCATCTGGATGAGCAGCCTCCCGTTGATCCCTGCCAGGATGAGGCGGCGTCAACCAATCAGCCAGCGCTTCGGCTGCACACCAGCGATTGTGGATGCGCTGTGTTGCCTGGGCTAATGAGATGGACGGCCGTCATCACCCCCACCCCCATCCCATTTGCCAGATTATTTTGGCGGCAGACGGCCGTCATCCAACCCCTCACGCCTCCCCCACGCGCTATCTAAATCCCCCTGTTCCTGCTAATTGAATCCATTCGACAAGACATCTGATTTTCAATGTTCAGTGATCAGTGTTCAGTGCAAACCGCCAACCGAATACTGACAACTGAATACTGCCCAACAGGAGAAATGTACCATGACAAAAAAATCATCCCGGTCGGTGCGCGCGCGCCGACAAGAGATGCAAGCCAGAAAAAAGAAACAGCGGCTGATCACGACCTTGATCGTCATCGGCGGCTTGACGCTGTTGACCGCTATCCTGTTTTTAGGGCGACAAGCCCTTGAAGTTTCGCCGGAAGATGTCACGCTACCCCCATCCCTCGAACTGCCGCCCAACGCCGACGGCTCCGCCTGGGGGCCGGCCGACGCGCCCGTCGTCATCGAAGAATATGGCGACTTCCAATGACCGTACTGCGGGCAATTTGCCACTGGCGCGGGTCGTCAGCTAGAAGAAGTTTATGCCAGCAGCGGTCTGGTTCGCTTTGAATACAAAGATTTCGCTTTTATTGGGTTAGAGTCACTCCGGGCGGCCGAAGCGGCTGCATGTGCTAACGAACAAGGCCAGTTTTGGCCTTATCACAACATGCTATTCGCCAACCAGAAAGGCGAGAATCAGGGCGCGTTCCGTGATGATGCGCTGCGCGCCTTTGCCTCGGCGCTGGGGCTGGACTAATCCGCCTTTAACAGTTGTTTGAGTTCCGGCCGATACCGGGACGAGGTGCGCGCCGAAACGGCGGCAGCCAAAGAGCGCGATGTGCGATCGACCCCTACCCTGTTTTTCAATGGCGAAAAGATTGAAGGGGCCGTCCCCTTTGAACAACTGCAATCGCTCATCGAAGCTGAATTAGCCAAAATTGATACAGGACCAGAGTGAGACGATGAACAAAAAAGAAATGGTTCCCTTTCTACAAGTTTATGGCGGCATCATGGCGTTGGCCGTGGCGCTCACGGCCACGCTGGGCAGTCTATACTTTAGCGAAGTCGCTGGGTTTGTACCCTGCACTTTGTGCTGGTACCAGCGTATTCTCATGTATCCCCTCACCCTGATCGCGCTGGTAGGCGTCATCAAGCAGGATGAGTACCTTCCTTTCTACGTGTGGCCTCTCTCCGTACTCGGCGCCGGCGTTTCCAGCTACCACACGCTCATTCAAAGCGGCGTGTTCAGCCATCCGGCCACCTGCACGGTAGGCGTTCCCTGTAGTTTACGCTACGTCAACTACCTGGGATTCATCACCATCCCTTTGATGGCGTTAACCGCGTTTGTGTTGATCACGGCCGTCATGATCCTCACCCATTGGGCATTCGCCAACGACCCATCAGCAGAAAAGAGCGAGGGCAAAACAAGCGGCGTCAAATGGTGGGCGCCCCTCGCCGTCATGATCTTGCTGCTGGTATCCTTAACGACGCTGGCCGCTTTTCGCGGCGATGGTTCGGCAAAAAGCGCGCCGAGCGAGGACGACGCGCCGATGTCCGGCGAAGCGATATGGCAGCGGCAGATGCTCGGCGGCGCGCCCGGCTGCACCGCCTGCCACTCCCTGGAGCCAGACGTGACCATCGTCGGCCCCTCCCTGGCCGGCGTGGCCGGGCGGGCGGGCCAGCGCGTGTCCGGCCAATCAGCCGCCGATTACCTGCATGAATCCATCGTCAACCCCGACGCCTACGTGGTGGATGGATTTACGGCGGGCGTCATGTACCAGAACTACCAGGAAGCGTTAACCGGAGAGCAGATTACTGAACTGGTATCATTCCTGCTTTCGTTGCCGTAAAGGATGGCGATGATGAGAAGAAACTGGTTATTACTACCTGTCTTGATTTTGCTGCTGGCCGCCTGCCAGCCCTACCAATTTAAGGGAACCGAGTACCCGGAAGGGATACAGGCGGAGGATTTCACCTTGACGACGACGGAGGGACGGCCGTTTCGCTTGAGCGAGCAAAGGGGCGAGATCGTCTTGATGTTCTTTGGTTACACCTCCTGCCCCGACGTTTGCCCCACCACGCTGGCCGAAGCCAAACGGATCATGGAAGGGTTAGACGACGATGCGGCGAACGTCCGCTTCCTCTTCATCACCGTGGACCCGGAACGGGACACGCCGCAGCATTTGGGCCAATACGTGTCCAATTTCCACCCGGACATCATCGGCCTGACGGGAACGACGGAGGAGCTGCAAACGGTGTTTAGCGCCTATGGCATTTACGCGGCCAAAGCGCCGCTGGAAAATTCAGCGGCGGGGTACTCCATGGATCACACCGCCCGCGTTTTTCTGGTGGATGGGGACGGCCGTCTCCGTCTCAGCTACGCTTTTGGCACGCCGGATAAAGAGATACTGCAAGACATTCAATACCTTTTACGATGACATCAGGAGACAACGCTATGAATTCACAATTTTGCGCGCAATGCAGCCAACGCCTGGAGCCGAATGACCGCTTTTGTGCAACGTGCGGCGCGGCCGTTTCCGCCCGCACCACTAAAAAATCACCCCGCCGCCGAAGTAAAAAACGGCGGCGGCAACCCCCCTGGCCACTGCTCATCCTCGTCCTCGGCGGCGCGCTGCTCATCCTGGGCGGATTGCTCTACCAGGCCAATCCCCCGGCGGTGGTGGATGTGCCGGACGATCATGATGCGTCCGGTTTGCCCTATCCGAACATCCCCCGCATCTCGGCGGCCGAGACCAAAGCGCGGGTTGATGGCGGCACGGCCGTCATCGTTGATGTGCGCAGTTCCCAGGAATACGCCGAGGCGCATATCCCTAACGCGCTATCCATCCCTTTGGACGATCTGCAACAACGGTATCAGGAGTTGGCCTCGGATGCGGAGATCATCACCTACTGCACTTGACCGAGCGAAGAATCTAGCGCCCGTGCGGCCGCTATCTTGATGGAACTCGGTTATACCAATGTCAAAGCCATTCGCGGCGGGTTAACTGCCTGGCAAGAAGCGGGGTACGTTCTAAGCAACGGATCGTCATAAGCATCCAAGACATCCGATTTCTTGCCAGCTATGCTATAGGCACGCTCGACAGCGAGAAATCGGATGTCTGAAATCGTCACAAACGGGGTACAATAGCGGCGCTATGGCTCATAAAATTTTAGTTGTAGATGATGAGTTAACGTTGCTGAAGACGGTGCGCGCCTATCTGGAACAGGAGGGATACACGGTGCGAACGGCGACCGACGGCCGTACCGCCCTGCACACTTTCCGCGATTTCCAGCCCGACCTGCTGGTACTGGACATCATGCTGCCAGAGATAGATGGTCTGGAACTACTACGCCAGATTCGCCAAACCTCCGATGTATACGTCATCATGCTCACCGCCCGCGCCGACGAGACGGATAAAATCGTAGGGCTGACGCTGGGCGCGGATGATTACGTGACGAAGCCGTTCAGCCCCCGCGAATTGGTGGCCCGCATCAAGGCGGCGCTGCGCCGCCTGCGCGGCGGCCCAGCCCGGAAGAAGGAACTGGTCTCGCGGCGGCTGCGATTGGATGTGGACGGCCGTCTCGCCTGGAAAGACGACCGCCCGCTCGACCTGACCCCGATTGAATTTGATCTGCTGCACGCTTTGATGCGGCAGGACGGCCGTACCCTCAGCCGGGAGCAGTTGATCGAGCAGGTGTGGGGATACGACTATTACGGCGAAGAACGGGTGGTGGATGTGCATATCGGCCGTTTGCGCAAAAAGGTGGAAGACGACCCGGCCCATCCCGCCCTCATCGCCACCGTCTGGGGCGCCGGCTACCGCCTGGAGGATGCGCCGGCATGAAAATCATCCGCCAACGTTTGGTCTGGAAGCTATTCTTTTCCTATGTCATCGTCATCCTGGTTGGCGTCATCTCGCTGGCGCTGACGGCCCGGTTCCGCACCCCATCAACATTGGAACGGCACATGATAGACATGGGCATACCGATGGGCGGCGGCATGATGATGGACGGTATGATGGGGGATGGCGTTGTGGGGGATGCGGAGGATTTGACGATCAATTTCCAGACGGCCGTCAACGAAATCCTCTTGGTCGCCGCCGCCATCGCCACGGTGACGGCCGTGGCCATCAGCAGTTTCGTCGCCCGGCGCATCGTCCAGCCCATCCAGCAGATGACAGTTGCCAGCCACCGCATCGCCGACGGCCGTTACGACGAACGCATCCAGGTGGCAGGGGAAGATGAACTGGCCGACCTGGCCCAAACCTTCAACCAGATGGCGCAGCAATTGGCGCAAACGGAAGCGCGCCGCCGCCGCCTCATCGGCGATGTGGCTCACGAACTGCGCACCCCGCTCAGCAGCATCCGCGGCGTGATGGAAGGGCTGCAAGATGGCGTGCTGCCGGCCGACCCGGCCACCTTTCAAGACATCCAGCGGGAAGTGCGCCGGCTGCAACGGCTGGTGCGCGATCTGGAGGACCTGTCCCGCGCCGAAGCGGGGCAGATCGCGCTGGAGATGACGGCCGTTTTGCCAACAACTTTCATCCAACCGGCCGTCGAACGGCTCAAATTGCAGTTCGAGGAAAAAGGGGTGACGCTTCAGACTGACGCACCGCCTGACCCGCCCCCGATTCAGGTTGACGTCAACCGTATGACGCAGGTGATGCTCAATCTCCTGGGCAATGCTTTGCAATACACCCCGTCCAACGGCCAGGTTACTGTTCAATGCTCAGTTGTCAGTAAGCAGTATTCAGCAGACTGTCCACTGAACAGTGACCACTGCCTCCTGATTACTGTGAAAGATACCGGCATTGGCATTTCGCCGGAACATCTGCCCCACGTTTTTGAACGGTTTTATCGGGTGGATAAGTCCCGCGCCCGCAGCGGCGGCGGTTCCGGCATTGGCCTGACGATCAGCAAACACCTGGTGGAACGGCAGGGCGGCCGTCTCTTTGCCGCCAGCCCCGGCCCAGGTCAGGGCAGCGTTTTCACCATCATCATGCCAATAACAGGCAACGGTTAACAACCAACAACCAACAATCAACAGTTAACAGCTAACAAACGGGTTCTACGCGCCGTCCGCTCCCCGCCACTCGCCACTCGCTCCCATTCCCCCAAAGCCATTTGTTACAAATTTGTCATATTTTCTTCGCAACCTCGTCAAACTTCCTTGTTATGCTTACAGCATGAAAATAACCGGCCGGCAAACGGCCGTAACCACCAATTACCAAGACATGTCAGACTTGAAAAATCTGGCAAGTCTTCAGACAAAAAAAGGAGAACGACAATTATGTTTATGGGATTTGGATTACTCATTCCTCTGTTGGTCATCGGCGCTATCGTCTACGCACTGGGCTGGCGGCCGCAGGGACAGAACAATGGTTTTACATCATCCAGCAGCCAGTCGGCGCTGGAAATCGCTAGAGAACGGTACGCTCGCGGCGAACTGAGCAAAGAAGAGTTTGAGCAGCTTCGCCACGACCTGAATAGTTAACGGAGGCAATATCATGTGGATGGGACAACATATGTATGGTTTAGATTGGGGATGGGGCGGCTGGCTCCTGGGTGGGCTGATGATGCTCCTCTTTTGGGGCGGCTTTATCGCCCTGGTATTCTTCGCCATTCGCGCTTTTGCCGGAAACGGCCGTCAGAATCAGTTACCTGGCGCGGGCAGCACGGCGCTGGACATCCTGAAAAAGCGGTATGCGCGGGGCGAAGTCAGCAAAGAAGAGTATGAAGCCATTCGCCAGGATTTGGCGGATTCGTAATCAGTATGCAGTTATCAGTATGCAGTCATTGGTTATTCAGTGACACTGTTTACTGAACAGTGAATACCGCTTACTGACACGGGGCAAAGCGGCATGTGGTTTGGACTGGGTATGATGCTTGTGGGAACGGCCGTCACCGCCATCGCGGTCTGGCTGTTAACCCGGCTGTTTCCTAAGATGGAACGGCCGTCCCCGCCCAACCCGACCAGCGATCCGCTGGCTCTCTGGCAGGCGCGGTGTGAGCGAGGCGAAATTTCCCCGGAAACCCTCGCTCTCATCCGCCGCCACTTACAATCACAAACAACACACGAACAAATAAAAGGGAACTCACGATGAAAAAGACATTACTTGTACTCGGCATTGTTACCGCCATTGTTGCTATATTTGCCGGCGGCGTTTTCTTTGCCCAAGCCAATGCGCAGAACGGCGGCTGGATGATGGGCGGGACAGATACCCCATACGGCTCTGATATGATGGGAGATGCCCAATACGACGACATGATGGGCGACGCCCAATACGGCCCCAACATGATGGGCGGCGGCATGATGGGTATGATGGGCGGCCAATATGGTTCGGACATGATGGGCATGATGGCCGGTTTTAGCGGTCTGAGCAATGCCGAACCGCTAACGATTGCAGAAGCGGAAACGGCCGTCGCCGACTACCTCGCCAACCTCGAACAAGACAATCTAACGCTGGGCGAGATCATGATCTTCGACAACCACGCCTATGCCCAGGTATTTGACAGCGAAACCGGTCAGGGCGCGTTTGAATTGCTGGTTGACCCGGTCACCGGCAGCGTCTTCCCCGAACCCGGCCCCAACATGATGTGGAACAGCGAATATGGCATGATGGGCGGCGGCATGATGGGCAACCAATATGGTTCGGACATGATGGGCGACCAATCCAATGCCGATATGATGGGCAGCCAATACGGCTCAGAGATGATGGGCGACCAGTACGGCTCAGGCATGATGGGCAGCGACGGTTATGCAACGGACGCCGAAATCAGCGTCGCCGATGAGCAAGCCGTCGAAATCGCTCAGGAATATCTGGATACGTACCTGCCCGGCAAAACGGCCGACGACCACGCGGTAACCTTCCCCGGCTACTACACTCTGCACATCCTGGAAGATGGGGAAACGGTGGGGATGCTCAGCGTTAACGCATTCAACAGCCAGGTCTTCCTCCACCATTGGCACGGCGATTTCATCGAAACGGCCGAATGATTCAGAAAACAGTATTCAGTATTCAAGCGTTCAGTTATCAGTGATGAGAATCCTGATAACTGAGCACTGCTGAAGGGAGCTCAACATGACCCCCGAACAGAGAAGAACAACAGGATTGGCTTTACTACTTTTACTCATCGGACTGGTTCTGGCAGCTTGCGGCAGCGTCAATCTACCTACGTCTCCAGCCACATCCCCCGCCATCCCCTCTGCCGTCTCGCAAACGGCCGCCAACGACGAGTGGGACGCTGCCAGCTTTTACGCCGCCACCTGCGCCAGTTGTCACGGCGTCACCGGCGGCGGCTCAGCCATCGCCCCCGCGTTGAACCGGGACGAAATTCAAACCGCTGAGACGAATTGGCTGGTTGATACCATCAGCGCCGGCCGTCCCGGAACCGCCATGCCCGCCTGGAGCATTGAATTCAGCGGCCCGCTGCACAGTGACCAAATCGCTGACATGGCCGCTTTCCTGCAAGCGGGCGACTGGGACAAGGCGGGCGACATCGCCGCCGATCAACCCGTTTCGCCCATGGGATGGGGCATGATGGGGCGCGGCATGATGGGCGGCGGCATGGGGCGCGGCGGCGGTATGGGATACGGCCGTCAACCCTGAGCACACATTCAAAAATAACATTCAAAAATAGCTGGTGAGTTTACGAGAGTGGAGATTAGAGATTCACTAATCTCCACTCTCTACTCGCCAACAAAGATTGATTCGCATCTGAAATTCAAGAAGGTAAGGATGACAAAACTAACACGACGCAATTTTATTCGATTCGCCGGCGCCGGCGCGGCCACGGCCGTTCTCTCCGCTTGCAGCCCTAAAATAACTACCCCCACGCCAACCGGCGCCGGGGCGACCCCATTACCCGCCACTGGCATACCGCAGGCCACCCTGCCGTCGCCCACCTCAGTTGCCAGCGCCGATTTCATCCCGGATGTGGAGATCGCGTTGAAGGCGGTGAAGGACACGGCCGTCATCTTCCCTAACACAACCACCAACGTCTGGCGGCTGCAAGGCGAACTGCTGCAAGGCGACGCCAACGCCCTGCAGCCCATCGCCGACAGCTATCTTGGCCCCATTCTGCGCCTGCGCAAAGGGCAAAAGGTGCGCATCCACTTCACCAACGAACTGGACGAAGTCAGCATCATCCATTGGCACGGTCTGCACGTTCCGGCGGAGATGGACGGCCATCCCCAATATGCGGTTGGCAATAGCGAAACCTACGTCTACGAGTTTGAAGTGCGAAACCGGGCCGGAACGTATTGGTATCACCCGCATCCGCACGGCCGTACCGGGCCGCAGGTGTACGCCGGCATGGCCGGTTTTTTCCTCGTATCCGACGATGAAGAAGCGGCCGCCAATCTACCTGCTGGCGAGTACGACATCCCCCTGGTCATCCAGGACCGCCGGTTTGATAAGGACGGCCAACTGGTCTACGCGGGCAACGGCATGATGGATCAGATGATGGGCTTTCTGGGCGACCAACTGCTGGTGAACGGCCAGCCAAACTTCACCCTGCCCGCAGCCAACCGCGCCTACCGCCTGCGCCTGCTCAACGGCTCCAACTCGCGCATTTACAAGCTGGGCTGGGAAGATGGCTCGCCTTTCACCGTCATCGGCACGGATGGCGGCCTGCTGGAAAAACCGGTGGAACGGCCGTACCTCACCCTGGCCCCGGCGGAACGGCTGGAAATTTGGGTGGATTTCAGCGACCAACCCATCGGCTCGGAGCTGAACCTGGTCAGTCTGCCCTTCAACACCGGCAGCTTCAACAGCGGCCAATTCCCCATCCTGACTGTGCGCGTGGAGCGGGAAGCGACGGAGAATGCAACCCTGCCAGAACGTTTGTCCGCGCCCAATTTCTTCGACGAAGCGGACGCGGAACGCACCCGCGAGGTGGCGTTAGAAATGTCTATGGGGCGGGGTTGGACGCTAAACGGCCGTACTTTCGAGATGACGGCCGTGACCGACGACGAAACCATCAAACAAGGCAGCCTGGAAATTTGGGAATTCAACAACAAAGGGAGCGGCCGGGGCGGCATGATGGGCGGCGGCATGAGCCTGCCCCATCCCATGCACATGCACGGCGAATCCTTCAAAATCATCGAGCGGCAAATTGACCGCGATGGCGAAGCCGCCTGGGAGACATTAAGCGACGGGGTGGTGGATGAAGGCTGGAAAGACACCGTTCTCGTCATGCCCGGTCAGCGCGTCAAAGTTTTGCGTCGCTTCGGCGATTTTACCGGCCTGTTCCTCTACCACTGTCACAATCTGGAACATGAAGACATGGGCATGATGCGGAATTACCGCGTAGATGCGGTTTAATTTCCCATCACACCTACCCGCCAAATAGCTTACTGCCATGCCCGGCAAATTGCGCTTACCAGCCATCACGCTTTCTGGCAGAATCAGACCAGTTGCCACAATTGGCAAAACAACTGTGTACAAATCAAATGGAGATAAGTTAAATGACACAAACAACGACTGATTATGGCTTTCGCGCGCGGCTAAATTTGCCGTATGAACAAGCCATCGAAAAGGTAACGGCCGCCCTCAAAGCAGAAGGGTTTGGCGTCCTCACCGAAATTGACGTGAAGGCCACCCTCAAGAAAAAACTCGACGTAGAATTCCGCAAATACATCATCCTGGGCGCCTGCAATCCCGCTCTGGCTAACCAGGCATTGAACGAGGAATTGGAAATCGGCCTGCTTTTGCCCTGCAACGTCATCGTCTACGATGACGAACAAGGCGGCAGCATGGTATCCATCGTAGACCCCATCATCATGCTGGGCGTCGTCGTCAACCCATCGCTCGACAAAATCGCCGATGAAGCCCGCGCTCGTTTGCAGCGAGTGGCTGCGGCGTTGGCAAATTAACCGGTGAGGATTCGTTTTATGAACAAAAAACAACGATTGCTTTCCCTCTTGACCCTCTCCTTGTTGGCTTTCATTCTGGCGGCGTGCGGCGGCCAAAGCGACGCCGTA
The DNA here is from genome assembly GCA_024277135.1 of Chloroflexota bacterium. Classification (GTDB taxonomy): domain Bacteria; phylum Chloroflexota; class Anaerolineae; order Promineifilales; family Promineifilaceae; genus JAJRVV01. The sequence continues at coordinate 16,878 of JAJRVV010000053.1, forward strand.
TCCGCCCCGGCCGAAGTTGATCTGGCGGCCGAAACCCAGGTCGTCCCCGTTGAAGGCGGCTCCTACACTGATGTCAGCGCCGCCGGCCTGGCCTCTATGCTGGAAAATAAAGATTTCCCGCTCATTAACGTTCACATCCCCTATGCCGGCGAGATTGACGGCACGGATGACTTCATCCCCTTTGACCAGGTAGGAGCCAATTTGGACAAGCTCCCGGCCGACAAAGACGCCCAAATCGTCATCTACTGCCGCAGCGGCGGCATGAGCGGCATCACCGCCCGCGAATTGGTGAAGCTGGGCTACACCGACGTTTGGAATCTGGACGGCGGCATGAACGGCTGGCAGGCGGCCGGGTATGAATTGGTGCAGAATTAGTTCGTTATCAGTTAGACCTGCGAGGTTTTCGGAAACCTCGCAGGTCTTCGATTAACAATGTTAACCGCGCGCGACGTTCAAGAACTGCTCCATGTTGACCGCTCCACCGTTTACCGAATGGCGGACGCTGGGCGGTTGCCGGCGATCAAGGTGGGGAAACAGTGGCGTTTCCCGGCAGAGCAATTTCATCAATGGTTCCAGGCTCAGGTGAGGCAAACGGCCGTCTCCGCCAAACGTATTCCCGCGCACAACCTGGCCGCCCCGCCCCGCGAATTAGACGAGCTGCTTTCCTGGGAATGGCTGCGCATCATCCAGACCGCTTTCGCCGATTTATTGGGGGTGATGATCGTCGTCACCGATATTCAGGGGCGGCCGATCAACCAGGCCACGAACCCCTGCGGTCTGTTTACGGCCGTCAGCCAACAGCCGGGCGCTATGTCCAAATTTGTCCAAAGCTGGAGCGGGCTGGCTACGGCCGTCAACCTCACCCCCGCTTTTCGCGTCAGCCATCTGGGTCTCCTCTGCGCCCGCAGCATGATCGCCGTCGGCACAGAGTTGAAAGGCATGGTCATCGCCGGCTGCGTCGCGCCTGACGATTGGCCGCCATCTCCCGACAAAATCAACGCCATCGCCGGGGAATTCGACGTCTCTCCAGACTTAATTCGCCAACATGTCCGTCAGGCTTACACGTTGGACAACGCCCAAAAATCCCAGGTATTGGCAACACTTCCCCAAATCGCCACCCTGATAGCCCACATTGTAGACGAACGCAAACAATTGATTGATCGGCTGGAAGCCATAGCCGGCCTGACCCAACTTCCTTCTCTCTAAGCCATCAGCCGCAACCCGTTCACTGCGATTAACAAGGGATGTACCAACAAGGATCATCACGATTGCCATTTGAACGCACCTCAAAGTGAATGTGCGGTCCGCTGGAGTTGCCGGTATTGCCGGTGGCGCCGATGACCTGCCCCTGAACCACAACCTGCCCCACCGCCACGTTCACCCCGCGCAAATGGGCGTAAAAAGTCTCGTAACCATTGCCATGATTGACGACGATGAGATAGCCGTATCCCGTATTATTCCAACCGGCATACGTCACCGTCCCCGTATCGGCGGCGACTGCGGCCGACCCCTCCGGCAAAGCCACGTCAATGGCGCGATGGCCGGCCCAATAATACTGGGTGAAGTAACGGCTGATCACCGGCCAGACGAACGTACCTGTCCCCCGCACCACCGGCTGTACGCCGCTGCCGATGCCAGATGAGCGGCGGCCCGTCACTTCCGCCAATGTGGGCGGGTTCCAGATGAACAACTCCCGCACCGCACCCGGTATCACAATTTGGGTGTCAGGTTGCAGCCGGTAGGGAAATTCCAGGTTGTTGGGAGCATAAGCGATGATGTCTGCCATGGGAACGCCAAATTGTTCTGCCAGTTTTTCCAGCGTCTCTCCCGGCAAGACGTCGTGCAACACGCCATCCACCGGCAAAATTATCAAATCCAACCCTGTTTGCAATAGGCTGGATTCCTGGCTGAGAAAGGGGTTGCCGCCCAACAAGGTTTCGGATTCAATGCCAAATTGGTCGGCGATGGATTTGGGCGTATCGCCGCGTTGCACAGTGTAGGTCTGGAAAACGTGTTCCGGTAGTTTGGGCTGGTAGGTCAGTGGGTTTAAGGCGGGTGAGAGACTGGCGTCCTCGATGACGGGTAATTCAGAAAGGGGTTCTTTTTCCGCGCGGTTTCTATCGGCCGCTCCAATGGTCGGGGTAGTCAATGTCGGGGAAACGGCCGTTCCCTCCCCATTATCCGCCACAAATTCATCGGCCAGCAGCGCCCGCCATCCAACCAGCAACAAGAGTATCAGAATAACCAACAACAATTGGCCGCTGTATTTCTGCCAAAACAATCGCTTACGCTCCATTTAGTTACCTCGTATCTGCCCTGCGCCGCCAGCAGCGCGGCCACAAGCCGAGAAGCATAATTCACCTTTGCCTCCATCACAAGAGCCATTTGGCGTGCCGGCTGCTTGCGCCAAACGGCGCAAAAATCCGCCGCTCTTGGTACAATCGAAGGAAACTTGTTTTGCAAGATGTATTTTTGAACGACCCGTATCCCTGACGGATAAACTGCGTTAAACATGACGATAAACCAGCAATGAACCAGGCATCAGCGGACGATCATGACCTGGTGCGCCGCGCCCAGAGCGGCGACCGGGCTGCCTTTGCCGAGATTTATGACCGGCATTACCAGGCTGTGTACACCTACGTCTTCTACCGGGTGAGCGACGCCCCGCTGGCTGAGGACTTAGCGGCCGACGTGTTCGTGCGCCTGGTGGAGAAGATTCACACCTTCACCCCCAACAAGCCGATTCTGGCCTGGCTCTACACTATCGCCCGCAATTTGGTGATTGACCATCATCGGCGGCACGGCCGTACCACCCTGGTCGCTCTGGATGATGACCTGGACGCCGACAACGATGATCCGGCCGCGACCGCCGACGCTCATTGGCAGCAAGCCGCCCTGGTCGCCGCCCTGACCCAACTCACGGAAGAGCAGCGGCTGGTGATTTTGCTCAAATTCGTCGAGGATTGCAGCAACGCCTGCGCCGCCGCCGTCCTGAGTAAAACAGAA
>JAJRVV010000054.1 GCA_024277135.1 Chloroflexota bacterium
CGGTATCCCGACTCCGGCAGCCTCAGAATCCCCAACACACGCGGGCAGCGCCCCAAAACTTTTGAAATTGATTGTCTGGTTGGCGCAAACGCCATCGAAATCAAATGGCGCGACGCCACAACCGACGGAGATCACATCACCAAAGAACACACGCGCATCCAGGCCATCACAGATGCCGGTTATACCCCTATCCGTATCATGTTCTTTTACCCGAATAGAAAACAAGCCATACGCATTCAGCAAACGTTAGCCACCTTATACGCCGGTATTGGCGGACAATATTATTTTGGAGAGGCGGCCTGGGCATACGTAACTGAACAGACCGGCATTGATCTTAAAGCTGTTCTGGAAAAACTGGCAGAGGAAAATAAAGAGAACGGTGAACGCACAACTATTTGAAGGCGATTGTCTGGGAATTATGGGCGAGATGGAGGCAGATAGTATCCACCTCGTTTACCTTGATCCGCCATTTTTCACGCAAAAAACCCACACGTTGGCCGCTAAAGACCGTCAACGCACTTTTTCCTTTGCCGATACTTGGGCCTCTCACGATGAGTATGTCCTATTTTTGCGTGAACGCTTGCAAGAAATCAAACGTATTTTACATCCTGCCGGCGCACTTTTCTTTCATTGTGATCGCAATGCTTCCCACATCATTCGTCTTCTACTGGATGAATTGTTCGGCGCAGACAAATTTCGCGCCGAAATAATTTGGCATTACCGGCGCTGGTCTAACGCGCAAAAAAACTTACTACCGGCCCACCAAACGATTTACTACTACACTAAATCTGACCAATTCACCTTCAACGTCTTGCGGCAAGCCTATTCTCCCGCCACCAACGTTGACCAGATATTACAACGCCGTAAACGAGATACGGCCGGAAAAGCAGTTTATGATCGGGATGAAAACGGTAATGTCATCTCCAACGGCGCCAAAAAAGGCGTACCCCTCAGCGACGTGTGGGATATTCCCTATCTAAACCCTAAAGCAAAGGAACGAACCGGGTATCCCACCCAAAAACCCATCCTGCTCCTGGAGCGCATCATCCAAATCGCCTCCCGCGAAAACGATCTCGTACTTGATCCCTTCTGCGGGAGCGGCACAACGTTGGTGGCTGCGGCCTTGCTCAACCGCCGCGCTATTGGCATAGACATCTCTCCGGATGCCATTGATCTCGCCCGGCAGCGCTTACGTAATCCCATCAAATCAGAATCCAATCTGCTGCAAACTGGCCGGGACGCTTACAAAAATGCCAGCCAGGATGCACTGGCTTTACTGCAAGGACTGGATATTGTACCTGTGCAGCGAAACAAGGGCATTGACGCCTTCTTGCGGGACGATATAAACGGTGCACCTATTCCCATTCGGGTGCAGCGACCAAACGAAACGATACCGGAAACGGCCGCTTCCCTGTACAAGGCGGCCAAATCCAAAAATGCTCCCATCATGTTCCTGGTAGCCTTAAAAGAGGGCGGTTATTTTCCGTTCGGCCACGATCTGCCGCCGGAAATTGTGGTCATTGACGGCCCTGCCATATTGATTTCTCGCTTTGTCTCCCAACTGAAAGAAAATCTGACGGTATGAACTCGATTGACGACCTACAACAAGCGCTGCAAGTACATAACTATATCGCTGACCGTAGTCTGGCCACGGCCGTATACCTGGCGCTGAAGTTGGAACGGCCGTTATTCCTGGAAGGGGAACCCGGCGTCGGCAAAACGGAAATCGCCAAAGTCCTGGCCGCCGTGCTGGACACCGACCTCATCCGCCTGCAATGTTACGAAGGGCTGGACATCAGCCACGCCGTCTACGAGTGGAACTACACCCGGCAGTTGCTCCACATCCGCTTGCTGGAAGCGCGGGGAGCGCAGGCCAGCGAAGCGGAACTGTTTGGCGAAGAATTTTTGCTGGCACGGCCGTTACTCCAGGCCATTGATCCCCAACGCAGCCAGCCCCCCGTCCTCCTCATAGACGAAATAGACCGCAGCGACGACGAATTTGAAGCCTTCCTCCTGGAAATCCTTTCCGACTACCAGATCACCATCCCCGAAATCGGCCCCATCCACGCCCGGCACAAGCCCATCGTCATCCTCACCTCCAACCGCACCCGCGAAATCCACGACGCCCTCAAACGCCGCTGCCTCTACGCCTGGATTGACTACCCCGACTTCGAGAAAGAATACCAAATCGTCCGGGCCAAACTGCCCCACGTCCCTGACCAACTGGCCCGGCAAGTCACCCGTTTCATTCAGGAACTGCGCCAGGCCGACCTCTACAAAATCCCCGGCATCGCCGAAACCCTGGACTGGACAGCCGCCCTCGTCGCCCTGGATCAACACACCTTGACATTAAACATGGTACAAGATACCCTGGGAGTAGTCCTGAAATATCAAGATGATCTTGCTACAATAAACGAAGATGCTGCCCGGCAAATACTGGGGCGAATCAACACAGACTAATTCCATAATAGATACACGGACAGCACGGATCAAACAGATTCTCACCGATTTTCTTAGATTTTTATCCGTGTCAATCCATAAAATCAGTTAAATCCGTGTATCTATTCCTGAGTTCTGTCAACCATAGCAAGAGACAACCCTATGATCGCAGTTTCCGGTTCCACCCACATGACGTTTCATCTGCCTGTAGATGCCGCCACAGCCTTTGCCTTCTACAGCGATATGCAGCGCCTTATTCCCTACCTGCCGCACATCCGCCTCGTTAAAGCGCATTCAGACAATCATCTGCGGGTCTGCTATTTCGCCAAAGAGTTAACCGCTTACGACATCAATATTTACTGCGATATTTTGGTGGAAACTGACCCGCTCGAATACGCCATTCGCGTCACGCCGCACGACGGACGGCCGTTCATCAAACCCAAAGCCGGTATTCACGCTGCCTCGACTTACGGCCGTTACACCAGTGAATCTCTCTTCTTCCCGGATGGCAACGGCACGCGGCTGGAATACTCACTAAAACTGTCCGCCAGCCTGCCGGAGCCGTGGGCGCTCAAACTGGTCCCCGATCCCGTCCTCAACAACATCGCCAGCCACATCACCAACGCCCGCATAGATGAGATCGCCCGCCAATTCATCGCACAATCGGCCGCCGCCATTCCTGCCTGGGCGGCCAACGGCAAAGTATTGGCGTGATGCGTATTGCGTAACCGGTCAATACGCAATACGCTATATCCCAACATGAGTTCATCATCAGGCCATCTTTTACCCAATTTACTTCTCTTCGGCCGTTTGCTGCGGGCGTTGGGGCTGGACGTGAATCCGGGGCGGATGATGGATTTGGCGCAGGCGCTGGCCTACGTAGACATCGGCCAAAAAAGCGATTTCCATCACACTGCCCGCGCCCTCCTCGTCCACGACAAAGATGACTTGCCTCTGTTTGACATGGCCTTCAACCTGTTCTGGCGGCGGCATCGGGAAGCAGTTTTCAGTCATCAGTTTTCAGTCATCAGTGAACCAACGGCCCAAAAATCGGCCAGAAGGCTGGATTCGGGTGAAGGGGACGAGATCGGCTCAATCGGGAATGGGGATATGCGGCCAATTTCGGATGCCACCGGGGAAGAGGCGGGGGCAGCAACGGCCGTCCGCGTCTACAGCCGCCGGGAGCAGTTACGCCGCAAGTATTTCCGCCAATTGACGCCGGAGGAGGTAACGGCCGTAAAAACCCTCATCACCCAAATCACCTGGAACCTGGGTCAACGCTCCACCCGCCGCTGGCAGCCAGGGCGGGGCGTGCAGCTTGATTTGCGCCGCAGCCTGCGTCACAACCTACGCTACGGCGGCGAAATGCTGGAATGGTCCCGCCGCCAGCCCAAACAAAAAGCCCGCCCCCTCATCATCCTGGCCGATATTTCCGGGTCAATGGAAGCGTACAGCCGCCTGTTGCTCCACTTCACCTACGCCCTCTCCGCCAGCCTGACGCAAACAGTAGAAACCTTCGTCTTCGCCACCCGCCTGACCCGTATCACCCGGCAACTACGCCAGCGCAGTCTGGAACGGGCGCTCCACGACGTAGCGCAGGAAGTGACCGATTGGTCTGGCGGCACGCGCATTGGGGAGGCGCTGAAAACGTTCAACTTTGTCTGGGGGCGGCGGGTCTTGCGGCGCGGGGCCATCGTCCTGCTCATCAGCGATGGCTGGGATCGGGGCGATCCGGTATTGCTGCGCCGGGAAATCAGCCGTTTACAACGAAGCTGCCACCGCCTCATCTGGCTCAACCCCCTGCTCGGCTCGCCCCATTACGAACCGTTGACCAGAGGGATGCAAGCCGCCCTGCCCCACATTGACGACTTTTTGCCGGTACACAATCTGGCCAGTCTGGAAGAATTGGCCCAGCATTTGCAGCAGTTGACGGCAGGGAAACGGCCGTATCACCCCCCACCTCAACCCGCCGCCTTCATTCGAGGATAGTAACCAGATGACTGAATTTGACATTGATCAGGCGCTGGCTTTAGTGGCCGAAGCGGTACGGCCTTATCCTCCCGCCGCTCTCTTCCAACTGGCCGACGAAGGCTACCACACCCCCTTTGAACAGCTTATCGCCTGCATCATCTCCATCCGCACCTACGACGAAGTGACCATCCCCGCATCCCGCCACCTATTTGCCCAGGCCCGCACCCCGCAGCAAATGGCCGCCCTCACGCCCCAGCAGATTGCCCAACTCATCCAGGCCAGCACTTTCGCCGAGCGCAAAGCCGGACAAATTCACGCCATCGCCCAAACCCTGACGGCCGAATACCAAAACCAACTCCCCTGCGACCGGGAACTCATCCTCTCCTTTCACGGCGTCGGCCCCAAATGCGCCAATCTCACCCTGGGCATCGCCTGCGGCCAGCCGGCCATCAGCGTAGATACCCACGTTCATCGCATTACAAATCGCTGGGGCTACGTCCACACCAACTCCCCCGAACAAACGATGACTGCCCTGGAAGCTAAGCTGCCGCCAAAATATTGGCTGGAAATCAACCGCTTGCTCGTCCCCTTCGGCAAGCATATTTGCCAGCCCCGCGTCCCCCGCTGTACGGCCTGCCCCCTCTTTACCATCTGCCCCCGGCTTGGCGTGCGCTCATACAGGTGATTGATCTGTACGGAACAGGCAATACGCACTAAAATAGCCTTATGCAGGAAATTATCTCTGAAATTGACCAATGGCTGGCAGACGGCCGTACCCCCATCGCCCTGGCCACAGTCATACAAACCTGGGGATCTGCGCCGCGGCGGGCCGGAGCTAAAATGGCCGTCAACGCCGCTGGTGAGATGGCCGGTTCGGTGAGCGGCGGCTGTGTGGAGGGGGCGGTGGTAGAAGCGGCACAGCAAACGTTGGCTGACGGCCGTTCCCGGTTGCTCCATTTTGGCGTGGCCGACGAAACCGCTTGGGAAGTGGGTCTGGCCTGCGGCGGCACGATTGACATTTTCGTGGAACCGCTGGACAACGCCGCCTACGCCTTCCAGCGCCAGCTCATCGCCGAAAACAAGGCCGGCGCCGTCATCACCATCATTCGCGGCCCGGAGAAGTGGGTGGGGAAGAAGCTGCTGGCGGAGGCGGACGGCCGTTTGCAAAACAGCCTCTCCCCGGAACTGGACGCGCTGGCCGCGCCCCAGGCGCAAAATCTGACCGCGCCGCAAGCCGTTCAGCTAACGAATGAGATTGAAACGTTTGTGGATGCGGTACGGCCGTCGCCCACACTCATTATGGTCGGCGGCGTCCACATCGCCATCCCTCTTGCCACCTATGCGAAGACGCTGGACTACAAAACCATCGTCGTAGACCCGCGCCGCGCCTTTGCCAGCGATGCCCGCTTCCCTCACGTGGATGAATTGATAACCGTCTGGCCGCAAAAGGCGTTTGCCGGGATTGAGTTAACGGGAGATACGGCCGTAGCCCTCCTCACCCACGACCCCAAAATTGACGATCCCGCCCTGGAAGCGGTGTTAAACAGCCCCGTTTTCTACATTGGCACGCTGGGCAGCCAGAAAACCCACGCCAAACGCATCCAACGTCTCCAAGCCAAAGGATTCAACGACCAACAGATCACCCGCATCCACGGCCCCATCGGCCTCAACATCCACGCCGTCACTCCCGCCGAAATCGCCCTCGCCATCATGGCTGAAATCGTGCAAGTGCGTAACGGATAGATACACGGATGACACAGATTGAAAGGATGTTCACAGATAAAAATCATTGAGCATCGAACTAATCCATCCAATCCGCGTATCCATTGCAAACCGCCAATATCTCGCTACAATCCCGTTGAGGTAGAGTTATGAGAGATTATCCTCCAATCCATCCCGGTGAGATTTTGCTTGAGGAATTTATGAAGCCGTTAGGCATTTCCCAATACCGGCTGGCTAAAGATATTGGCGTTCCGCCCATGCGGATCAGCAAAATCGTGCGCGGCGAACGGGGCATCAGCGCCGACACAACCCTGCGTCTGTCTCGCTATTTTGGCAACTCTGTAGAATTTTGGACTGGCATCCAGACCCATTACGAAGTGGAAAAGGCCAGAATGTCACTGGCAAACCGCCTGGACGAAGAAGTCAAGGTATTTACGCCGGCTTAAAATCCGTGTCAATCTGCCCTATCCATGGCCATCAATGGTCCCCGTAGCCGTCAGGGTTGGCCAACTGCCAGCGCCAAACATCCCGGCACATATCGTCCAGAGTGCGTTTTGCTTTCCAGCCCAGTTCCCGTTCCGCTTTGGACGGGTCGGCGTAAGCGGCCGTTACGTCTCCAGCGCGGCGGGGCAGAATTTGATACGGAATTTCCTGGCCGCACGCCCGTTCAAAAGCAGCCACCACTTCTAGTACGGTAGAGCCTTGCCCCGTTCCCAAATTGTACGCGGCCACACCCGGCTTGTCCGTCAGCTTGTCCAACGCCCGCAGATGCCCCAAAGCCAAATCCACCACGTGAATGTAGTCGCGCACACCCGTACCGTCGCGGGTGGGGTAATCGTGGCCAAAGACGCGCAGGTAAGGTAGCTTGCCCACCGCCACCTGAGCAATGTACGGCATCAAATTGTTGGGAATGCCATTCGGGTCTTCCCCGATACGGCCGCTTTCGTGCGCCCCCACCGGATTAAAATAACGCAGCAAAATCACGTTCCATACCGTATCCGCTGCGTACACGTCTTGCAGAATTTGCTCATTCATCAACTTCGTCCAGCCGTAAGGACTGGCGGCTTGCTGGATGGGCGCATCTTCGGTGATGGGAACCTGCTCCGGCTCGCCATACACAGTGCAAGAGGAACTGAAGACAATATTTTTCACGCCATGCTGGGCCATTACCTGGATTAGGTTGAGCGTGCCAGTCACGTTGTTCTGGTAATAGGCCAGGGGGATTTCCACCGATTCACCGACGGCTTTGAGAGCAGCAAAGTGAATCACGGCGTCAATCTCATGGGCGGCGAAAACGGCATCCAGGCCGGCCGCGTCCAGCAAATCGGTCTGGTAAAAGGTCAACGGCCGTCCCGTAATCTCCTCCACCCGCCGCAGCGCCTCCTCCTTGCTGTTGGCTAAATTATCTACAACGATGACCTCATGCCCCGCGTTCAGCAGTTCTACTGTTGTGTGGCTGCCGATATAACCAGCGCCCCCTGTGACTAAAATTCGCATGTAAAAACTCCTTTGGTTGGAGATTGGAAATTAGGGATGGTTCAGTAACCCGGAAAATTAGTTTGACACTTTGTAGGGCGATTTTGTAAATCGCCCTCTGGACGATTTGCAAAATCGTCCGACAAGTTGTTAAGGGAAATTTGAACCATCCCGGAAATTACACCCAATCTCCAATCTCTAATCTCCAACCAACACCGCTGCCTGCCAGCGCCGCACTGAATTGATGAGAAATATCTGCCGGGCGCAGGACAAATCCGCTTTGGTTAGAATGTGTTCCCGGATACGGCCGTTTGCCACCAAATGATTGCGAAATGTACCCGCCAGCAAGCCGCAGGAAACGGGCGGCGTCAACAATTCCCCAGCCACATCCAGCACAATGTTGGATGTGGTCGCTTCCGTCAGTTCACCCCGCTCATTCCACAGAACCACCTCGTCGCAGTCAGGGCGGGCGGCGCGGGCGGCGTTGTGCCATTCCCGCCGGGTGGTTTTGTGGTACAGCCAGACGTTTTCGGAACTGACGGCCGTATCCGCCAAAGCCACGCGCAGCGGTTGGGACCGCGCCCCTTGCGCCAATGGAACCGCCTCGATTTCCATTTCACCCGCCAGCGAGACCAGCAATCTGATTTTACACGGCTCCGTCAGAGAAACCGCAAAACAGAGCAATTCTTCCCGCACGGCCGTATCGACCAGAGGAATGTCAAAATAAACGGCCGAATCCGCCAGCCGCCGCAAATGTTCTTCCAGCAGAAAGTAACCCGCGCCCGGCTGCCACAAGAGCGATTCCAGCAGGTGGAACGACGGCCGTTTCTCCGCCAGTACCCGCGCCTTCACCCGGCATTCTTCATACTCCGCCGCCGCGTCCGAATCCCAGATAATGCCGCTGCCCACCCCGTAAACGGCCGTACTCCGCTCCCTGTCCACCGTTACCGTGCGGATTGCCACGTTAAACTGCGCCGTCCCCGAAGGGGGCACTCCTTCCGGGGATATGAAACCAATCGCCCCCGTGTACACACCGCGCGGCTGCGGCTCCAGTTCCCGGATAATTTCCATTGTGCGCACTTTGGGCGCGCCGGTGATGGAAGCGCAGGGAAACATCGCTCGGAAAATCTCAGACAACGGCCGTGTCGTCCGCGCCCGCACCGTGGAAGTCATTTGCAGTACCGTCGGATACCGCTCCACGGCAAACAGGTCTGGAACCTGCACCGACCCCACCTCCGCCACGCGCCCCATGTCGTTGCGGATCATGTCCACAATCATCACATTTTCCGCCTGGTTTTTCGCCGATTGGGCCAGCCAGGCGATATTGGCTTCATCCTCCGCCAGTGTTTTGCCGCGCCCGGCCGTACCCTTCATCGGCTTGCTGGTTAGCACGTCCCCATCCAGGCGGAAAAACAACTCCGGCGAGGCGGAACAGACGGCAAACCGCCCTGTATCCACATACGCCGCATAGCTGCCCTGCTGCGCCTGAGCCAAATCGGCAAACAAGGCCAACGGCTCCCCGGCAAATTCGGCCTGCAAGGGAAACGTGTAATTCACCTGGTACGTATCTCCCCGCGCAATGGCTTCTTTGATTTGGCAGATGGCAACATGGTAGACGGCTTGGCTGACGGCGGGCTGCCAGTTGGATATTGAGTAATTGGGTAATTGAGTAATTGGATGATTAAAGGATTCTCCGATTTCCTGCTGCTCGCTTTGTTTGTACAAACCGAACCAAAGGAGGGGCAAATCGCCGGGGGGATGGACGGCCAGACCGAAAGCGGCGGCAGCTTCGTAAGCGAGGAAACCGGCGGCGTAGAGGCGCTGCTGCTCGACGGCCGTTTCCACTGCCCGCAGCGCCGGCCATACTTCTTCGGGGGTAACGGCCGTAATCACCTGCGCCGGCTCGGCAAAACAACGCCAGGTACGGCCGTCCTGAATAATAGCGGTCAGCATGGAAGGGAACTACAACGTCGGCCCCTCATCCGGCTCCCCCTGGCCCAACTGCCGGGAACGTTCATACGCCGCCCAAATACCGCGGGACATAACCGTGCGCAGGCCGCCTTTTTCCATGTGATAGAGGGCGGCCGCCGTCGTGCCGCCGGGCGACGTGACCTGGTTGCGCAGTTCTGCCACGTGCTTGCCTGACCGCCGGGCATATTCCACCGACCCTTGCATCGTCTGGAAAACCAACTCTTCGGCAATGCGGCGCGAGAAGCCCAGATGTACTCCCGCGTCAATCAATGCCTCCATGAACAGGAAGACGTAGCCGGGACCGGAACCGCTCAAAGCTGTGGCCATGTCCAGGTAATCTTCCTCATCCACGTAAATCTCCTGCCCCAGCGATTGCAAAATGGCCTGCGCCTGTTTCTGCTGTTCCTCTGTCACCTCCGGCGTCGCTGTCCAGACGGTAATGCCCTGGCCGATTTGGGCCGGGGTGTTGGGCATGGAACGAACGACGGCCGCGTGGGCCGTACCGTCTGCCAGTTTTTTGATGGGCGCGCCGGCAATAATGGAGAGCAGCAAATCCTGGCGGCGCAGATGGCCGCGAATTTCCGGCAGGACGTAGGGCATGGATTGGGGTTTGATGGACAGAACCACTATCTGCCCCGCTTCGGCCGCTTCCCGGTTGTCCTCAGTGCCGCGAATGCCGTATTTCTCAATCAATTCCACGACCCGCTCTGCCCAGGGATCGGCCACAATAATCTGGCCCGGTTCCACGCTGCCCTGAGCCAGCAAACCGCGAATCATCGCTTCTCCCATAGTGCCGCCGCCTACAAAGGCGATTGTCTTTTCGTTAAACATGATTTCTCCTATTAGTCGGGTAGTCTTGTAGTCGGGTAGTCGAGTAGTCGTCACCTCGTCATCCTTTCCCCTCATCCCCTCACCCTTCTTTGTGCGCCAACAAATAATAACTGCGCCGACGGCCGTTCTCATCATCCTCGCTGACAAAATCCGTAACCACGTAACCCCGGCTGAACAGGGTCTCAAAGACGATACGGCCGTGCAACCGCCAGGCATAAGCCAATGCCGGGTCTTGTTCCTTGATCGCCCGAAAATTGGCCGGGATTTCTACCAGCACCATCAAATCGCCTTCATTACGCCAATATTCCGAAGGGACGGGCAGGTCGTCTTCATTAAAGGTGACATCATTGATGATTTTAGCGCCGCCCCCTTTAATCGCGGCTAACGGTAACGGCCGTTTCCCTTTTTCCACCCGCGCCTTGACCCGGTTGCCCGTCACCCACCACTCCACTTCAAAGCGATCTGTGGGCAAACCGGCATTGATACCGCCCATCTCCCCGTGGAAATGGCGGTGATAAGTCTGGCAGATGCCGCCCAATTTGCCGATGTTAAAACGGCCGTTCAAACTTTCCAGCGGATCATAGTACCAGGTAATCAGCCGGATTCCCAGACGTAACGCTTCCTCCCGCTGGGCCAATTTAAGCTGATAGCCCACCCCCTGACCCCGATACTCAGCCAAGACACCCAACTGCACCGAATACATCTTCAACCGGGCGGCTGCCACCTGATCAATCCGTCCCGGCGTCTCTACCAGGCCCAATACCCCCAGCAAATAGCCTACCAGTCGCTCCCCGTCAAAGGCGCCAATGACGGCAGAACCATTGGCAGCCAGGGCGTGCAAGGTATGATAGGGCACGACTTCGATGGGTTCGATCTGCCATACTTCCTGCTCCAGAGCTTCCGCTTTTTGCATGTCGGCGATGCTGGTTAACGGCCGTATCTCCACCCCCATCACACCCCTCCATATCCATCCGCCGTCCGCCAGCCGGATTGTAACACGCGGGCGCGGGTGATGATGTCGGCCATGGTTTGCTCGGCGCTGGCAAAGAGGGAACTGCCGGCAATGACAGCCGCCGCCCCGGTTTCCGCATACGCGCCGACGTTGTCCGCCTGCACGTCCGCATCCACAATGATGGCTAATTCCGGCATGAACTCGACGACAGCTTCGGCAAAACCAGGGCCGTCCGGGCCACCGGTACGCAAGCGGATGGCCTGTATCCCTTTTTGCCACGCCCTTTGCGCCGCCATGATGCTGATGATGCCCGGCACGTAGAGCAAATCGTGTTCGCGGCAGGCCAGCAGCACGTCGGGACAGAATCGTTCACAGGAAATATAGTGGACGCCGGCCAAAGCCGCCTCGGCAGCCTGTTCGCCCGTTTCCAGACCAAACGCACCGAGGAGGAGACGGCCGTTGCTTCGCTCGCGTAAATCGGCTGCCAGGGATACGGCCGTGTCCGCCGACCAAACCAATTCCACCGCCTCAATGGGCGAAGCCAGCAGCGCATCCGCCAACGGCGTAATGTCCGCTAACGGCAAATCCCCCGGCAGCCGGGCAATGATCCCCGCTCTTTGAATGAAATCAATCGTCTGTTGGTTATTCATGGCCTACAAAAACCTCTGCACATAATCCGCGCCCCAAATAAGCATCCCAATACCTGCCAACGCCAGGTATTGGCCATAAGGCAGCGCCGTTTGCCGGGTGACGCGGCGGGACAGAAGTAAAATCAGGGTAATGACGCCGCCCAAGATGATACCCCAAAACAGCGCGAAAAAGATACGGTGAAAGCCCAGCATGACGCCCATCATAAAAGCCAGTTTCACGTCGCCCATACCCAAGGCCACAGCACCCGCGCCGTACAGCTTGTTGGCAAACCAGTACAGGGGGTAAAAAATAACAAAACCCACGACGCCGCCCACAATCGCCAGCTTGACGTTATTTTCGTCGCCGGTAACAAAAAACTGCCGACCAGCGCCAGAGCAGTTCCAGCGTAAATCACCTTGTTGAAAATAAGCCGGTGTTCCAGATCGGTAACGATAATGAGGATGAGGATAGCGATATAGAGGCTGTTGAAAATGAGGTTGGCCGGTACGGTGAGCCACAGGGGCAGGAGAAAGAAGAGAACGGCCGTACCGCCAATCACCAGGTACGGCCGTTTCCGTTCCGACCAGCGCCAGGTGCGCCACTGCGGCCATAAAGGTGTACTGGAAGACGGCAAATAATCGGCCAGCGCATTGATGATCACGCCAGCCACAATCCCAATCAGAGCATAAATGAAGTTGAGCGCAGTAAAAGTCATACGCAGATTATATTGCGTATTGTGTATTGCGTAAACGGGGAACCACGGATGACGCGGATTGGGCGGATTTACACGGAAAATCCGTGCGAATCCGTCCGATCCGTCAAATCCGTGTATCTATCGCTGAATGAGCGGCAGATAGACCCGGTTAATTTCTTCTACCACGTAGAGGGTGACGGGGATTTGCACCGGCGTACCGGGCACGGCCGGATCAAAACTGATGGTAAGCGTCGTCTGGTACGTACCGGTGGGGAGGCTGCTGCTGTCAACTGTCACCAGCAAATCGGCGGGCTGGCTGCCGGCTGAGGTGCTGAGGGTGGGCGTGAGCGTGCCGGACGGGTCGAGTACGGCCGTCCACGTCATTCCGGCTGTCATACTAATGCCCACAGTTGACGTGATGATTTCCGGCACGTCCACATCCGTCATAGAGGTAATATTGGCCGGAGAAACGGCCGCGTACTGCTGCAAGGTTAAAACGGCGTCATCCCAATACACGTCATTGTGCTTTACGGGGATGTTGGCCTGCGACCAGGCAAAAACGGTAATGGTATCGGCCTGCGCTGTGGCGGAAATGACAAATTCGCCAAATTCGTCGTACTGCATCCGCATATCGCTCCAGACGACGTTGGGGCTTTGCCAATCGGCGCCGCCGGTGGGATCAATGCCCACTCGCTGGTTCAGAAAACCGTGGTCGTTGGGATCGCTCACGTAACCGGGCAGCGTCGCGCGGGATGACCAGGCCTGTCCCCAAAGAGAGAAGCAGTATTGGCCGCCGGGTACGGCCGTAACCTGCTGATACATCCCCCCTTCATGCGTCGTCCAGAAAGAGAAGTAATGCTGCGCCTTTTCGCCGCTGCGCACGCGGGGCGGCGTTTCGTAGGGTAAGGAGGGCTTGTACTCCGGCATAATGTTCATCCAGACTTCATCACGGGGATTATCGCGCCAGAAGGGATGCCATTCCGGGGCCATCTGCGCCCGCTCACAGGTTACGCCGCCGCAGTCGGGATGCCCCGGTTCGGCCAGTTGGTAGGTGGTGTATTCGCCTTCGAAGGAGGGATTTGCCAGCAGGTTGTCGCCGCTGCAGCCGGCCTCACTCTCTGCGGCAACCAGATTGGAGACGGCCTGGCTGGTTTCCGCCTGAGCAGATTGCGCGGCAAAGACAAGCCCCAATACAGTGATGACAGCAAAAATGAAAGCCAGGGATACGGCCGTTACTCTATTCATACAACACACAACTCCTCATGGTGAACTTCATGCAAGATGAGGGGATGGTATCGTATACGGCCGTATTACCCCGTAACCAAAACGTGAATATGGCAAAAAGAAGGGGTGAATGCAAGACATGACAGGTTTTCAGAAACCTGTCATGTCTGGGAAGCTTCCACAATATGATATTCCGTCGTCACGTTGACACCGGCCCGCTTAAAGATGATGCTGGCCGAGCAATATTTAGTCATGGAAAGCTCAATCGCCCGCTGCACAGATTTCTCATCCACATTGTGCCCGGTGACCGTGTAAACCAAATGCACATCCGTGTACACCATGGGATAATCATCAGCCCGCACGCCGGTAATTTCCACGTCCACGCCCTGCACATCTTCGCGCATCTTTTGCAGGATGGACAGCATATCTACCCCGGTGCAGCCAGCCACAGAAGCCAGCATAAACTCCATCGGCCCTGCCCCCTTTTCCGTGGAACCGCCTGGCGCGGTCAGAAAAACCTCCCGCCCAGAGGGAAATGTCACATTATAATCCCAGTTGTTGCCCGTCCATGTTAAATGCAGTTTTTTCGATTGACTCATTGTTTTTACCTCGATCTGAAATTTGATTTGATAAATTGTCACCTAATCGCGGTGAAAGGCAAACTCACCGTTTGCCTCTTGCAATTTACCGTGCCTGAATAGAATGGTGTATCATCACAATTATGACGAACACTCATTCGGTTCAGCCAGGGAAAGAATCGCTGCGTATTGCCATCGTCGGCCCCTGTTCTGCGGGGAAAACCACGCTGGGCAGCGCGCTCAAAGAAGCCGGTTACACGGTGCGCCAACCGGCTCAGGAACATTCTTTGGCGCCGGATATGTGGCATCGCCTGAGCCGGCCGGACGTTTTGATTTATCTGGATGTGGATTACGAAAACACATTACTGCGCCGGCCGCACCAGGACGGCGGCCCTCAAAGGATAACTGACCAGAATAAACGCTTGGCCCACGCCAGAGAACATTGTGACTTGTACATAGACACCAATGGGTTGACTCTGGAAGAAGTGCGGGCAAAGGCGTTGGCGTTTTTAGAAGGTAATTGGGTAACCGGGTAATTACGTAATTACTCAATTACCAGCTATTTATTCCCAAACAACCGTCCCAAAACTCCGGTTCCAGACATTTTTTCCTTCAAGGCAGATTCCATCTTACGGCCGGCCGGGAAATCTTGCAGTCGTAAGGCTTGCTGGTTGGCGCGGGCAGCCTCTTCATAATCTGCCTGTTTCCAGTAAATAATGCTCATTTTGTGCCAGAAGACGTAGTTGTTCCTGTCATGCTGGACGGCCTCTTTGTACACAGCCAGGGCTTCATCATATTGACCGACGCTCAGGTAAAAATCGGCCAGTTGACCGCGCAGGCGCAATCGTTGGGGGATGTTTACGGCCGTATCCGCCGCCTGGTTGAACCAGTGAATCGTCTGCTCCACATCCCCCAACTGCTGCCAGTAAGCAATTTCTGCTTTCATCAGATAATAATCTCTGGGGTCTTGTCCCTGCAAATATTCCAATACCAGCCGGGCATCATCCAGACGGCCGTCATACGTATAGATCAGCGCCTCAATCGTGTTAATGTCCACCACATCCGGTTCCAATGCCTGCGCCTTTTCCAGATAAGACATCGCCGCCGCCAAACCGTCCGGGTCGTGACGGCCGTCACCCTCCCGCGAAGCTGTTACCAACGTGTACGCCGCTCCGGCATACGCATAGGGCGCCGAATCCCCTGTCAAAAATATGCGCAAAGCGGAGGCCAGCACCTTGGGATTGCCCTTAAACTCATCCACCTTGTCCAGCCCCATCAGGTACGTTTGACGGCCTTGCTGGGTAGCTGCCGGCGACGACGGCCATTTCGCCTGTTCCATAAGAGGGAGTAATTTTGTAATCAGTTCTTTACCCATCCTGTCCTTCCTGCGTGATAACTTTTCTTATCTATCCAGTTTACATGACCCGCCGTTAAAAGAAAAGATGAGGGAATGAGGGGTAGAGAGATGGGGGTACCCATCCCCTCATCCCCTCACCTTCCTTCGCACCAACCCGGCCAGTGATTTTACTTCCGGGATGTCCAACCACAGCACCATCGCCAGATAGACGACAAGGCCCATCGCGCCGCCGGCTGCCACAATCAAAAAACGGGCCAGCAAGTCATCATTGGTCAGCAAAAGGCCGGCGAGTTGAGCGGCGGCATAGGCCGCCAGGCCAGAAACGACAGCAGCCACCATTGATTTGAGGATCGTGGTGTTGATTTGATAGCCGCGCATACTGCCAATCTGCCCGTTAAGGATGAAGATCATCATGAATGTATGCACAATTTGCTTAACAGCATCAGCCACCATCAAACTCAACAAGCCGAGTGGTTTGAGCAGGAGTACGGCCGTAATCGTATAAATAATAATGCTGAGGATTCCCGCCAGAGCGGGCCGCCAGGTATCCTTGCGGGCATAGGAAGCGTAAACCAACATCCGGTCAATGGCGGCAAAAGGCAGGCCAATGAGGTAAACAGAGAGGACAACGGCCGTAATCTGCGAATCGTGGGGGGTAAAACGGCCGTGTTCCAGCAAAAGCACCACAATCGGCAAAGCCAGCGCCCACAAGCCAGCCGTCGCCGGCAAAATCAGGGCGATAATCATGCGCAAGCCGCTGGCCAACGTCTCCTTAAATTCGTGCGCCCTCTCCGCCGCCAGCGTCTCATCATCGGCCTCTTGCGCCGTGACAAAGGCAGAAGCAATCTGGGACAGCGTGGGCAGGATAGCCAGAGAGAGCGCCGTCACCACCAGCCCCAGAGGAAACTGGTACAGCGTCGTGGCATACGTCATGTACGTCACGCTGTTATCGCCGGTCAGGATAGCCAGGTTATAGCTGATCCAGATGGCAATTTGATTGACGATGAGGGCGGCTAAAATGGGGGCGTAGAGGATAGTGATGCGGCGCACGGCGGGGTGCCGCCAATGCAGGGTGAAGCGAAAACGAGCATCCCGTAAGCCGGGTAGTTGAATGACAATTTGCAGAAATGAGCCAAGCAGCAGCCCCCAGGCCAGACTGCTAATCTCGTCGGGCCGCAGCAGAACCACGACGACGATTGTGCCGTTGAAAACAGCGCTGGTAAAAGCCGGCCAGGTGAACCGCTTCAGGGAAAAGAGAACGCCGGTGAGGATGCTGGCAATGCTTAAAAACAGGACAGCCGGGGCGGTCAGCCGCATCAAATATACAGTAACGTCAAAGAGGGCCTGATCGGAAAAGTTGCGCGCCCCGGCCAGCCAGGCGATTTGTTGGGCAAAGATTTCTACGCCCAGAACGATGATGATGAGGACGGCCGTAGCCAGACTCAACACCGTACTGACCACCTGCCACAACTCCGCCCGCTTCTCTTTGGCCGCGTAATCGCTGAAAACCGGCACCAGGGAAGAACTGACCATTTCCCCGCCGGTAATCAGGTTAAACAGGGTCATGGGTACCAGCGCCGCCACGGTGTACGCTGCCAACAAAGGAGACGCGCCAAACAAGTTGGATTTGACAATCTCCCGCACCAATCCCAACACACGACTGATGACGTTGCCGATAGCCAGGATGGTAGCCGCTTTTATCACCCCCCGGTCTTCGCCCAGGTTTTTGGGTGGGGAATCGGGTAGGGGAGCTACGGCCGTGACAACCGTTTGTTCCGTTACGTCAGATGTATCTGAGGGTTCAATCAAGAGTTTTACCTGTGGCAGACCTGACAGATTTTTTGGAAACCTGTCAGGTCTTGAATTAAAAGCGCATTGTATGAGATTGCCACAGGGCGGGCAACAACCGCCCCGCTACGAGTAGGAAATGCTATACCTACGTTAAAGTTAAAGTTGTGCTTGCGGCAGCAACCGGCGTTTTATTCATCAGATTCATCTGGATGGTTATACAAGAAAACGCGAATACCTGGATAAGCAAATTCTGCCTGTTGTTCAAGATTAGCAGACAGCCAATCAGTATAATCAGCCAGTTCAGATGCCTGCGCATTGTTGCGGTCTTGGGGAAATCCGTGCTTGTTGATATTGGCAAAATTACCAATCACCCAGACACGCTGCCCACCGTCTACCAACGACAATGACATTTCGGCTGCTTCTTCCGGCAGAATAAGACTGGCTATGGTTTCGTCATCGTAATAGGCTAAAGGTAGTATTTGCGAAGGAGTAATTAAAAGAAGATCGCCCGGCTGCCAGGATGCTTGTATTTGTTGGATAGCGCTGCGCCAATCGGTGCGGGCATATTGTGGCTGGTAAAACATGTTATTTAAGGAAAGAACCGTTCCGGCCAGAATGGTGACGGCGGCCAATCCTGTAACCCATCTGCCTCGTTTTTGAGCGCTGATCAAGGCAAACCCCCAGGCCGCAAGCAGTAAGAAGGCGGGTAAGGAAATACTGAAAACTCCGGAAAAGTTCGACGTGACAAATCAACACATTTGTGAGATGAATAGGGGAATGAAAAACTACACGAATATCTCCAACCCATACTGGAAAATTTCAACGACAAGCGCGTTGTAGACAAGATAAAGCAG
>JAJRVV010000055.1 GCA_024277135.1 Chloroflexota bacterium
CATCTGGCGGGCCAGAATAGCGCCAAAGGCGGCATTGACCACGGGTAAGAAAGATCGGGGCACGGCCGGTATTGCCAACACCGCCGATGCTCCTACGCCGCGCACGGCCGGCAGGTTTTCATTACCTTGCGCTACCACCAGGATGATTTTTGCCTGCCGTGTACAATAAACCTGCGTATCCACCAACGCTGCCGCCTGAAACAGCGGATCCATGGCCAAAATGACAATGAGCGTGTCATGTTCAGCGTCAGGCCCACCCACCGTAGCTAGAGGCCCATGCCAGGCCGAGTCGGTGTACAATGCCTCGGCCATAAAGCCGCCCATACGCAACGAGCGAGCGATGCTGGTCGCTGCGGCAAAATCCTGACCACCACCAATCAGTTGCACTTTATCGTAACCCGCTTGCACCAACGGCGTCAGCGCGATACCTACATCCCGGGCCAGGCGCGTATCGGCCAGAACCTCAGCAACCACCAACGGCAACTGAGCCAACCCTGCTTCCCACAAATCAGTATCCACGCCGCGCTGCCGCGCCAGACGCACTGCCAATCCAATCAAATAAACCGATCCCAACAGTTCTTGCTGCAATGGCGATAAATCCGAAGGCAAGGCGACTGTATGTTCATCACGCACAGCCAGCACAGAACCAGCCCGAATCAAACGCAGCAGAGCTGTGTCCGGGTTTACTTGCGGCAGCTCACTGCTGAAACGACGATAAACGACGAGGTCGATTTCTAGCAGTTCGCGCCAGGCGGCAGCGGCCATGTAGGCGGCGTTTTCGGTGGCTTTGGTACCGGCGACGACAACCAGATGCGCCGGATGATTAAGCGCCAGTTGGCCGGGCAGCGGCGCGGCGATGACGGCGACAGCAGCCCGCAGGGCGACGGTGGCCCGCCAGGCGGCCCGTGATGGCCGGTCACGTAGTAAATCCCAGACAGGTTTGGCTAAACGGCCGTCATTAAATGCCCGTAAATCCACATTGTGAAACTCGTGGCGTGCTTCCACCAGAGCGCGTCGTTCCGCGCCGGTTGTGGTCACTGATTTAGCCAGATTGCGCGGCCTGTCAATCTCATCGGGCGATAATCCGCGTGCATAGGCCAGGGCTACAGCCAGTTCAAAAAAGAAAGGCGCATCCACCAGCGGCTGTAATGAATCAGAGACTTGGGGGGAAACAAAAACAGCCGCATTGGGCAGCGATTGCCATTCTTCCAGCCGGTTATGGGGCGTGGTGTGAATGAGACAAAAGACGTCCAATTCGCGCAAATAGTTGATGATGAACTGGGCTTCCCACTGGGCTTCGGGGGCGGTGGCGTTGATGATAAACAGCGTGCGCCGGCGATCATCCCCCACCAGGGCGCTGCGCTCGATGAGGGCGCGTAAATCAGCGTCGTGAAAATCTGAAGTGAGGGCTACGATTTGGGCCAGTTCTTCGATTTTTAGCTCGGCTTCGATGTCTATTGGGCTGGCGCCCACGACTGCCACTTTGTTGAAGTTGCGGCAGCGCGCCGCCGTCTGGCGAATGAGGCGGCTTCGGTCGGAATCGTTGAGGACGGCGCGAACGTGCTGCGGCACGACAAAGGCGAGTTCGTTTAATAGTTGGGAGAGGACGGCCATTTCGACAGAGCCTCCCTTGAGCTTGTCGAAAGGCTCAATGCAAGCCGTCTCTGGGATTTCAGATCGTCGTTCCGCCAACTGCAAGGCCAATAAATACAGCGTCATCAAAATGGCTTCGTACCCCTTAACGGTGGCTACTGACACTTCCACGCCGGTATGTACGTTCAAAGCGCCGCCGCTGCGGGATGTACGCCGGCCCAAATCGCTCTGCGGGCGGCCGGTGATTGCCACGCGCATGACGCCCATCTGGGCCAGCCAGCGATCCACCTTAAGCAGGGAATCGGTTGTGCCCGACCAGGAGATTTCCAGAGCCAAATCGTTGGCGGGATCAATCGCCAGGCCTAAATTGAGGACTTGGATGGGCCGGTAGACGTTGACCAAAACGCCGGGGAACAGTTCACGAAACAAGGGGGCGGCGGCCTGAGCGTCGCGCCACGAACTGCCTTCCCCTATCAAAAGTATCCGGCCCAGTTTTTCCAAATGTTTGCCAAAGTGATTGTGCAAAACGTCGCAGTTAAGGCCTGGACAGAGCAGTTCGTCTTCTTCCCAAATGCTTTCCAGATTGAGCTGCCCATCGTGAATGTATGCCTGAACAATGTCGTCCATCACGTCTGGAATCTCGGCGATGTGGGCCTCGGTGTAAGTATCGTGTCCCTTTCTGCCCACCATAGCCGGATTGAGCCGGATTGATTGGGGGGCGACGACAACGGGAGCGCCATCATAACGGGTAATGTCGATTTGAGGTTGGGCGCGGCCGTTCTCCTTGCCACGACTAATCCGCGCTAAAAGCTCTTCCCCCTGGTAAACGTCGCCATCCAGATAGATGACGTCCACCCGGAACTTATCGAGAATGGCATTGATGCGGGATTGGTCGGCGCCGCTGGCTTGCAAAGCTTCGACGGCGGCGACGGCCGCATCAACCACATCTTGCGGCCACAACACCAACGCCGCATTGACATCCGATGCTACCATTGCTTCTTGACGGCCGTCCTCATCGGTGCGGGTGATAATGGCGATTGGTTTGTGATGGCTGGTGATGTAAAGCGTATCGGGGCGGTGGCGGCTGTAAAACGCGCAGGCGTGGGCGTTGCCTTCCCGCAGCCGCCACATGGCCAGGCGCAAGGCGCGTTCTTCGGCGTCGTCCACCGCCCATTCGTCCAATTTCTCCACAAATTCGGCGCTGCCGGCAGGCAAAGCATCTTCATCCAAAAGGTATGCCATCCGCTCCCATTCATAGGTCAGCGCTTCGGTCGTGTTCTGGGTGCGATGGAGTGGCTCGCCGGCGGGTACGCCCCGCGCCTGCCACCACTCTGCTTGCTCGGCCATCTTTTCCAGCATCAGCGTGGCGTTGTGGGAGCCATTCTCGCAGGCGACGCGGGCCAAGCTGCGGTCGCTGATAGGATGGGTGTTGATTTCGGTTACGGCGCCGACCATCGCCCAACGGCCGTGTCCCACAACAATTTGCATATCGGATTGGCGCAAGGGGGGGAGTGGGTTGGCGGAGATGGAGGCTTTGAGATGAACGGCCGTGCCTACTGCCCGCCGCACGGCCATCTCGCCATCAGCAGTTAACGTCGCCAGACCAGAAGAGTCAGGGGCGCGGTAGGTCAGTAGTTCCAG
>JAJRVV010000056.1 GCA_024277135.1 Chloroflexota bacterium
CAGGTCGCTGACTTGTTGGATCGCTTTGAAGTTGCCGCCGATGCCGGGCGTGAAGTGGGCCAGCGCCAGCAGGAGTTGTTGGCTCTCTTCAGACAGCAGCGACCAGGAACGGCCGTACACATATTTGTAAAATCGAACGTACTCGCTGCCCCCATCTTCCTGCGCCTCCACCTCGATCAACCGCTGCAAAACGACGGGCAAGTCGAAATGGGCCAGTTGGCTGACTAGCAGCTTGAGCGCCAGGGGGGAACCGCCGGTGGCTTCAATGAGCGGATGCAGGTCGTCGGCAGCGGCGGCCGCCACATGCTCTATCCCCTTTTCGGCGGCGTCCTGGCGGATAAACTGCACGCCCCCTTCATCATCCAGACCATCCAGATGGACGGCGTATAAGTCGCCGCGGAAACGGCGGCGGCTGGTGAGCAGGGCTTTGCTGGGGTTAAGGAACGGCCGTAACTGCTCGACGATCTCTGCCTGGGAGTCAACGGCCGTTTCCAAATTATCCAACACCAGCAGCAGCAGCCGATGGCGCAGCAACGCTTGCAAACGCTGCGTTTTTTGCTGGCGCGGGAGCTTTGACAATTCCGGCAGACCCAGCTGGGTGCCAATGGCGTCCAACAGCCGTTCAAATGTCAAACCGCCTTCGGGGATGATCGCGCCTGGCAGATCGGCGCGTGAGGCGCTGAACCAAAGGATATTTTCAAAATACCCGCGCTCCCGGCAGCGTTCGCCGACGCCGCGGGCCAGGGCTGTCTTGCCGATGCCGCCCTGCCCGTCAATGCCTACCAGCCAACGGCCGTCCCGGTCATGCAGCAAACGCCCAATCTCGTCAACCAGGCTATCCCGCCCCACCAATGTGCGATAGTTTTTGTCTGGTAGTTTATTTGACGGCCGGTTAACGGCCATTGTAACCGCATCGTTCCCGTTTTTGGAAAAAAGTTCGTCGGCTAATTGGGCGGGGGCAGGATGACGGCCGTGCATGAGAAACTGTTCCAGCCAATTTCTGTCCAGCCGCCCCCGCCGCGCGACTTCGCGCGCCAGATTTTCCAGATCATCCAGCTTGGCCGGCACGTGGCCGCGCCGCCAATGGGCGATGGCCGAACCGCCCTCGCGGCCAATGGCGTAGCCTAACTGGTCTTGAATGATTTGCAGTGATTTGGCCTCGTGGAGTTTGATGCGGTAAACGCCTTCTAAAAGTAAACGCGCGAATTCTTCTTTTACCTGTGCCGCCATGTCTCCCCCTACGAATTTTGGTAGCGCTTTGGTAGCGCCATCCCAACTTTTTGTAGCGGAGATTTTATACCATGCGCATTGAGTTGAAAACTATGGAACGGCGTATGTCCAGCGGGGGCGATGGGGGGGAGTCTTTTATTGTCTCGGTGGGGGAGAGTACAGCCGTTCAAAACAAGGAGGTTCACATGAAAGTTTCACGATGGTTAATTCTGATCGTTGTTTTACTGTTCACCTTGACAGCCTGCTCTGGCAACGCGCCAGCTAAGGCCGCCAAAGAATGGCTGACGGCGGCAAGCATCGGTGATGGGGCAACGACCTTAAAGCTTACCTGTCAACAATACCAAACGGACGTGCAAACGATGTCGTTGTTAACGGCCGGAGTAGGCATGTTAGGAGGAATGGCCGGTATAGACACACAAAGCGCAGAAGTAGACCTATCGGACATAGAGTTTGAAACAGTCAGCAAAAATGGAGGTACGGCCGTCGTCCGCGTAGAAGGTCAAATGATTACCAGCTTGATGGGAGCAGCCATGCCCCAACCACTCAACATGTCATTCAAAATGGTTAAGGAAGACGGAGAGTGGAAATGGTGTGGTGAGTAAACAGATGTCGTTTTAGAGGGCCGTAATTTTAGCGCCCACCTGATGCGGTTTTGATTCCGGTCACGGAAAATGACGCCAGTTACAGCATGGGGTATCGGGTTTATCTGCCGGCGGTTGTTCGATAACGAGCGAACATCTGGTAGCTATAACAGGACGGCCGTTTCTCCCAAAACGGCCGTCCTTTTTTCGTGGCAGCTTTTTTCGATGGGCTTAACCCCTGGGGGGGCCAATGTCAGGCCGGGTTTAATTCCGAAGTACAGTTAGGGCAGCGGGCGGCTTTGATGGCGACTTCAGTGATGCAGAAAGGACATTCCTTGGTAGTCGGCGCGGCCGGGGGCGCTTCTTCCTCTTTCTGCGCCTTGTTAATCTGGCGGATGACCAGGAAAATGGCGAAGGCGACGATGATGAAATTGACGATGGTATTGATGAACAAACCATAATTCAGAGTCGCCGCGCCCGCTTCCTGCGCCGCCGCCAAAGTGGCGTAACCGTCGCCGGACAGATCAATGAACAAATCGGCGAAGTTGACGTTGCCCAGCAGCAAGCCAATCGGCGGCATGATAATGTCGGCAACTAACGATTTAACGATTGCGCCAAACGCGCCGCCGATGATGACGGCCACCGCCAGATCAATGACGTTGCCTCGTTTGATAAAATCTCCAAATTCCTTTAACATGTTTGCACCTCCATATGACAATCAAATATTGGGTTCCGCCCATTAGACAGGTTAGCAAGCAAATCGTCACAAAATGTGTACGGCCGTTTCCCGGCAGTCGGGCTTGCGGTATAGTTACGTCGTTGTAACCATGCCACAATTCCAGCATCTAACGGAAAGCATACCGTAAAGGAGAATTTTAGATGAGCGATTTAGGATTTCAAATTTACCTAAACAGTGATTACGACACGGCCGTCGCCCGCGTCACCGCAGAGCTGAAAAAAGAAGGGTTCGGCGTCCTCACCGAAATTGACGTCAAAGCCACGCTGAAAAAAAAGATCGATGTGGATTTCCGCCCCTACATCATCCTGGGCGCATGTAACCCGCCCCTGGCCCACAAAGCATTAACCGCCGACCCGGAAGCGGGCATGTTGCTGCCTTGCAATGTCACCGTTTCTCAGGAAGCGGACGGCCGTATCCTCGTCTCCATCATTGACCCCCACCAGATGTTGAGCGTCCTGGACAGCCCGGCTCTGGCAGAAGTCGCCGGCCAGGCCGAAGCAAAACTGCGGCGCGTCGCCGCCGCCCTGGCACAATAAATCAATCAGCAGTAACCGGCGGTTGGTAGCAACCGGCGGTTGGCAGCAACTGCCGGTTACTGCTCCTTTTCTTCTTCGACCAACCCCGCTTCAGCTTTTAATTCCTCGACTGTCTGTGGCGGCAACGTTTCTGCATTAGCGCGCGCCAACGCCGCCAGCAGACGCGCCGCGTTCTTTGGCGAACTTAGCAGATATTCAGTTTCATCCGGGTCGGCCAATGCTGGCGACAAAGTAGGTGTTGTCATCATGACCTGCCTTCAAGCTGCTACAGGCGCGTACAAATCAGGCTGCCATTGATTGGGCGCGCCCGACAACGAGGCGCGAATCCGAGCAAAAACAACCGGTTTGTCTTTGCGCTCCGATTTATCCAACAATTCCATATTAAACAAACGAATTTCTGGATCATCATCCGGTAGAACGATTAAATCAAAGTCGTCCGGCAATGATTGAAACAGACGTGGGTTCTGGTACAGGTATTTCATTAAAGCCTGTACCAGCTTCAAATTCCTTTCAACCACATCAGGCGGATGCTTTACATTTTTCTGAGCCATTCTTCATACCTCTGCCGGTAATATCGCCAATTGTCTTGCAGATCATTCAAAGCCAACGTCAATGCTTCATTGTAATTTTGCGTTTGCAAAACTGTTTTCTCAGTCGATTGATATGGATGTAGTTTATCACAATGAGCAAATTTATGGACAGCGTCATACCGAATCACGGCCGTCCATTCCTCCCCAATACAACATTCCAACTGAACCACAAACTTGATCGCTTGACCTTGTTCCAGGTCAAAGCGCACGCGAAGAGCGTTATCATCATCGAGCAACTGACCAAATGTGACTTGGCGCATCTATCACTCTGCAGATCGGACGACCACCTTTTTCTTCCGCTTCGGCAAAGCCATCGGCAGCCGGGTGCGGCGCACGCCATCAAATTGGTAAAGCGCATTGGCTACGGCCGCCGCCGTCGGCACCAGCCCGATCTCGCCCACCCCTTTAGCCCCATACGGCCCATACGGGTCGGGCACTTCCACACCGATGATCGCCATCTCCGGCATCTCTTTGGCACGCAAAATGCCCATTTTACGCAGCTTCGTCGTCACCGGCGCTCCATTTTCCAGCTTCAACTCCTCGCTGATGGCATATCCTAGCCCCATGTGAATCGAACCTTCCAACTGCCCTTCAAACAACGTGGGGTTGAAAATTTTACCGGCGTCGTGCGCGGCCGTGATTTTGGCGATCTGCCCCTCATCATCCAGGGTGACAAGCTGGGTGGCGTAACTGTACGAGTAATGAGTGTACACCTTCTCCACCATCGCCCCCGGCTTCGTCGTCCAATCCACCACCCACTCCCCTTCATACACATTGCCCACCAGATCAGCCAGAGAATGGGTTTGCAAATCCCGCTTCAACTGGCGCGCCGCATCAATCATGGCATTGCCCACCAACGACGTGGCGCGGGAGGCGGTCGTCATCCCCGCTTCTTGTCCCGTCTGGGTGTCTACGCGAACTTCGACCAGTCGGAGGTCAATGCCCGTCTCCGTCGCCAGCGTTTGCAGAGCCACCGTGTGAACCCCCTGCCCCATCTCCGTCCAGCCATGATCCACAATCACCCTGTCCGGCGCGGCGATGGTGATGCTCACCCTTGCCGCGTCGGGCATGCCATTGCCGATACCGGTATTTTTGAGGCCGCAGGCCAGCCCGGCTAGTTTGGCCGCGTAAAATTCATCTTTGACAGCTAACAGCGTGGCCCGCGCCCCGGCGCCGCCCTCGATGACCTGGCCGGTGGCCGTCATGTCGCCATCTTGCAAGGCGTTGTCGTAACGGAACTGCCAGCGGTCGAAGCCGCCTTTCTCGCATAACTCGTCAATCAGGCTTTCCAGGCCGAAGATGGCTTGATTAACGCCAAACCCTCTCATCGCGCCGCAGGGGATGTTGTTGGTGTAGACGGCCGTCGCCGCCACATCCGTCACCGGCACATTGTAAGCCCCCGTGGCATGACCCGCCGCCCGTTCCAACACCTTCGCCCCCACCGAGGCATACGCCCCCGTATCCCCCACAAACTGGACTTTGACGAAGGTCAATTTGCCCTGGGTGTCACAGCCAACGGCGTAATCCATCCAGATGGGATGCCGCTTGGGGTGCATACGGATCGACTCGTCGCGGGTGAGACGGACTTTAACCGGCGCGCCCAAATGCCACGCCATCAACGCCGCGTGCCCCTGCACCGTCAAATCCTCCTTGCCGCCAAAGCCGCCGCCGTTAGGAACCAGGGTGATGCGCGCCTTCTCCTGGGGTAAACCGAGCAGTTTGGCGATTTGGGCGCGATCTTCGTACACGCCCTGCCCCTGGGAGTACACCTGAACGCCATCGCCGGCGGGACGGGCCACGGCCGCTTCCGTTTCCATAAACCCATGCTCAATCATCTGCGTCTGAAACACGCCCTGCGCCACATACGCCGAGTGCGCCATCGCCTGTTCCACATCCCCCCGGCTGGTGACAGTTTGCGCCAGGATATTGCCCCCTTCGTGAATGGCGGGCGCGTCCGGCCTCATCGCCTCATGCGGGTCGGTGAGCGGTTCTAAAACCTCATACTCGACCTGGATTAGCCCAACCGCTTGCCGGGCGATGGCCTCCGATTCGGCGGCTGCCCCGGCCAGCGCGTCGCCCACATAACGGGTCGTCTCGCCTTCCGCCACCAGCAGCGGCCAATCCTGGCGGATGAGGCCGATGAAACGGCCGCCGGGCACATCCCCGGCCGTAAACACGCGCAAAACGCCAGGCAGCTTTTCCGCCTCGCTCACGTCAATCCGCTTGACGATGGCGCGGGGATGATCGCTGAATTTGAGCGCGCCATACGCCATGCCCGGCAGTTTGAGGTCGTCGGTGTACCGGTGCTGGCCCAGCGCCAGGGCTTGCGCTTTGTATTTGGGATAGCGGGTTCCCACACGGCCGTCCCCATTCGGCGGCGGTATCTCTTCCTCCTTGCGGATCGCTTCAGCCGCCAATTGGATGGCGTCCACCACCTTTTTGTAGCCAGTGCAGCGGCACAAATTAGGCGTCAGCGACTGTTCGATTTGGGCGCGGGTCGGCTCCGGGTTTTGGTTGATAAGGGCATGGGCGCGCATGACGATGCCGGGGATGCAAAAGCCGCACTGGACGCCGCCCGCCTTGACGAAGGCGTTGGCAAACACATCCTGCCGGTATTGGCCCAACCCTTCAATGGTGGTGACACGGCCGTCCGCCACCTTCTTCATCGGCGTCACGCAAGACAAAACCGCCTTGCCATTGAATTCAACCGTACACGCCCCGCACGCCGCCTGGGGGGCGCAGCCATCTTTGGCCGATATGATCTGCCGCCATTCGCGCAAGAAAGTGAGCAAAGGTAAATCAGGCTCTCCTGCATATTCAATCATTTGACCGTTTAAGTGAAATTTCATGGCTTCCTCTATAGAATTACTCTGCAACATTTGCGTCAACCGCGCAATTTATTTGCTCATTGCTCATTTGCGGTTTACCGCGCTATGAGACACCCCATCCATGCGGCTGGCAGGCGCAAAGGCGTGGGGAGCGCCGATCTGCGCCTCGCCAAGAACGCCAGCCCAGACAAGCCCACAACTTCCGGCGTGACTAACGAGGATGACACAACTATAAATCGGAAACGGCCGTCTATCAACCCCAAACAAGACATCCGATTTCTTGTCACTCATGATGTTGGGATACGCGACAGCGAGAAATCGGATGTCTGCATATCCTGTCAAAAAATTAACCCCCGTTTCTTTTGATTGGGGTATAATAGGCGCATGCGAAAAGTTGTGCGAAAACTGGGGACGCTGCCGACGTTGTTGTTGGGTCTGAGTTTGCTGATCATTGGGCTGTCAACATTAAATTATATTGTTGATAACTGGTGGCCTTTTGATGTGGCCCGCGTGGATTTGGTGCGGGATACGGCGTTGTTCCGGGTGGACTCAACGGCGCTGCTGGACGCCGCTGATTTGGAAATACTATTTGCCTTTCTTGCCGCCGTGTTGATCACGCTGACCGGCGTTGTTTTGCCGCTCATTTTCATCCTCAACCGACGGTTTGGCCGAAGAGCCGAGGGCGACGATTTTCCCAGATTTATGGTGGCGCTGCGCCAATCTATTTGGGTCGGTCTGTGGGGCGCCGTCTGCACCTGGCTGCAAATGCAGCGCATTTTGAACATCCCGGCGGCGATTCTGATTGGCGGGGTGATGATTTTGTTGGAAGTGATGCTTCAGGTGCGGACGCGAACGGCCGTCATAACCGGATAAAACGATGAGCGACACCCCCGACACCCAACAACTGCTGAGACAACTGCCCAGCGTGGATAAATTATTGCGGCTGCCGGCAGCGTATGATCTGGCGCAACGGTACGGCCATGCCCTCATGACAGACGCCCTGCGCCACACCTTGGATCAAACCCGGCAGGCGATTTTAGACGGCCGTGCCCACACTCCCATGCCGGCCACGCTGGTGCAAAACGCCCGCGAATGGCTGGAAGAATTGGCAGCGCCTACACTGCGCCCCGTCATCAACGCCACCGGCGTCATCGTCCACACCAACCTGGGCCGCGCGCCCCTCAGCCAGGCGGCGATGACGGCCGTGCAAGCCATCGCCGCCGGCTACAACACCCTGGAATTCAACCTAGAAACGGGCAAACGGGGTTCCCGCGCCGTCCATGCCGAACAACTACTGACCCGCATCACCGGCGCCGAAGCAGCTGCGGCCGTCAATAACAACGCGGCCGCCGTCCTGCTCATGCTCACCGCCCTCTGCCAGGGAAAAGAGGTTATCATCAGCCGGGGACAACTGGTGGAAATCGGCGGCGGCTTCCGCGTGCCCGATGTGATGGCCCAATCCGGGGCCAAACTGGTGGAAGTGGGCGCGACCAACCGCACCCATCTCCGCGATTACGCTCGCGCCATCAGCGAAAACACGGCCGCCATCCTGGTGGCCCATCACTCCAACTACAAAATCATCGGCTTCACTACCGAGCCATCGCTGGCCGAACTGGCCGAATTGGCGCATGAGAATGGGATTCCACTGTTGTTCGACCAGGGTAGCGGCGCGTTGTTAGACGCCGGCCGGTATGGGTTGGAGCCGGAACCGACGGTGTTAGATGGACTGGAAGCGGGCTGCGATGTGGTCGCGTTCAGCGGCGACAAACTGCTGGGCGGGCCGCAGGCGGGCATTCTAGTGGGTCAGGAACCGCTGATCCAACGCCTCAAAAAACATCCATTGGCCCGCGCCGTCCGCGCCGACAAAATGGCGCTGGCCGCTTTGTCAGCCACCCTGCTGCCCTATTTAACCGTTCAGGCGGAGGCAGAAATCCCCGTCTGGCACATGTTGGCCTATCCCCTGGCCGAATTGGAAGCGACGGCGCGCGCCTGGGCTGACCAGTTGGCAGAAGCGGGGCTGGCGGCGCGAGTGACGGACGGTTTCTCCACCGTGGGCGGTGGCAGTCTGCCGGGGACGGAACTGCCCACCAAACTGGTCGCTATCCAACAGCCCAATGTAGAAAATCTGGCGGCCCGGCTGCGGCAACGGCCGTTGCCCGTTATCGGTCGCATCCAGGCGGACGAACTGCTCATTGATCCGCGCACCGTTTTGCCGGAACAGGAAGAGGCGTTGTTGCAGGCATTGGTCGCGGTGACAAGGTGATGGGTGACAAAGTGAAAACTGCTCATTCTAGAATTTTGGCGATTGAAACATCGTGTGACGAGACGGCCGCCGCCATTGTGGAAGATGGCGTCCGTATTTTAAGCAACGTCATCGCCAGTCAGGTGGATTTGCACGCCCAGTTCGGCGGCGTTTTCCCGGAAGTGGCTTCGCGGAAACACATCGAGGTCATTTATGCGGTGATTGAGCAGGCGTTGGCCCAGGCTTACCTCGGTTTGGATGATTTGGACGGGATTGCGGTGACGCAAGGGCCAGGTCTGGTGGGGTCGCTGCTGGTGGGCATGAACGCGGCCAAGGGGCTGGCGTTGGGTCGGAACAAGCCGCTGCTAGGCATCAACCACATCGAAGGGCATATTTATTCGCTGTGGCTGACGGAAGATGCGCCGGCCATCGAATTTCCGCTGTTGACGCTGGTGGTCAGCGGCGGCCACACGGATCTGTATCTGATGACGGATCACGGCCGTTACCAACACCTGGGCAGCACGTTAGACGATGCGGCGGGAGAGGCGTTTGACAAGGTGGGGCGGCTGCTGGGACTCCCCTATCCCGGCGGCCCGGCCATTGACGAAGCGGCCCGTTCGGGAAATCCCACGTCGTTTAAGTTTCCTCGGGCAGTGATGGATGATGGGTATAATTTCAGTTTTAGCGGCTTGAAAACGGCCGTGCTCCGGCAAACGAAAAAGTACCGGCCGGACAAGATGCCGGTGGCCGATCTGGCGGCCAGTTTCCAGGCAGCGGTGGTAGATGTGCTGGTGGCAAAAACAGTCCTGGCCGCAGAGCAGTATGGGGTGACGGCGGTACACTTAGCGGGCGGCGTCTCCGCCAACAGCGCCTTGTGCGCCGCTATGAAAGCCGCCCTGCAAATTCCGGTTCGTTACCCGCCGCCCATCCTTTGCACCGACAACGCGGCCATGATTGGCGCCGCCGCCCATTGGCATTTTGTGAACGGCCGTCGCCATTCGCTTGATCTGGACGTGGTTCCAAGTTTACAGTTAATCTGATTTTGTAAAGGAGACAAACAGTCGTGAAGGGATTCTCTCGTGTTCGCATCGTTCTTTTAGCAGTCATCTTGTTAGTCGCTGTTTTAGCGCAAGGGAGTGGGGGAACGGCCGTGTCCGTCCAGGCCGCCGCAGTCAACCAACCGCCAACGCCATCGGGGATCCGTGCCGAAAGCCGGCCAGTCATCCTGCGCGCCGGGTATAACCCCAACATCCCCGCCTTCGTGCCGCCGCCTGAGAGTTATTTACGGCCGTCGCGGGTCAAAACCGCCACCATCACCGTCAACTACATCGGCTCTTGGGACGCCCCGGCCCAAACCGCCTTCCAATATGCGGTAGACATTTGGGAAACGATGATCAACTCATCCGTCCCCATTGTGGTAGACGCCGATTGGTCTAATTTGGGAACTGGTATTTTGGGCGGAGCCGGAGCCAATAACTTATGGCGTGATTTTAACAATGCCCCGGTTTCCAGCACCTGGTATCCGGCCGCGACCGCCAATGCCTTAGCCGGGTACGATTTGGATGCCGGTACGATTTATGACGGCGCCGAAATCGGCGCCAGTTTTAATAAAAATTTCACTGATTGGTATTTTGGGACGGATGGCAATCCTCCGTCAAACAAATATGACTTTGTCAGTGTGGTTTTACATGAAATTGGGCATGGTTTAGGATTTGCTGGGTCTATGACCGTTGATGACGGCAACGGTGGTAATGGCGCTGAGTGCAACAACGTTTTTGGCAATGGTTGTTGGGGACGTGGCTCTGGACGGCCGTTCATTTACGACAGATTCACCGAAAACGGCGGTGGCCAAAGCCTAATCAACACAGCCCTCTTCGGCAACCCCTCCACATCTCTAGGAAACCAACTACAAAGCGGAAATATCTTCTTTGACGGCACAAATGCCCGCGCCGCTAACGGCGGCAACGCGCCCCGTCTTTATGCGCCGGGAAGCTGGCAGCAAGGTTCCAGCTATTCTCATCTCGACGAAAGCGCTTTTGGCCCAGGGAATGTCAATTCACTGATGACCCCCGTCATTAATAATGGCGAAGCCAACCATAACCCGGGGCCGATCACAATGGGAATATTCCAGGATACGGGTTGGACGACCGCAACGAACACGGACCCAACCATCAGCGGCCTGCCTGATCAAACCGTGCCCATGAACACGTCGAGCAATAACGCCATTGACCTTTGGGCTTATACCACAGACGGCCAAGATGAGGATGCGCAACTGACGTTCACCATCTCAAATTCGCCTGACGCCAACGCCGGTGTTTCGATTGACAGCAACCGGTACATTGACATCACCCCCACCACGGATTGGGAGGGCAGCGCCACAGTCACCATTCAGGTGACGGATTCAGGCGGGTTGACGGACACGGATTCTTTTCTGGTGACTGTGGCAAACACGCCGCCGGAGTTCACCAGCGCGCCGGGTATTTTGATGGAAAAGGATGGTACAAACGATCAGGCGGTTGATTTGTGGGCGATTACGACGGATTTGCAGACGGCCGTCTCCAGCCTCACCTTCACGTTACCCAATGCCGGCGATGCCAACGCTGGCGCCTCCATCAACGCCAACCAATACGTCAGCATCAGCCCCAATCCCGGTTGGACAGGCCAAACAACCATCACTATCCGCGCTGCCGATCCCGACGGTGGTGAAACAGACCTGAACATCAATGTTGTTATCGCAGCAAAGATATTCAATGTCTATCTGCCCATTATTCAGCGGAATTGACGAGGTACACCAGCTTAAAAGCGTGAGAAACTATGACTGAATCACACATCGAAAAAGACGCCATCAATGAGCTAAAAGCCAGCGAACGCTTGCAAACGCTCTACGTCGTGAACGAATTGCTGCGCCAAGCCGACACCGAAGGGTTAAACATCAACGCCATCTTGCCTAGAGTATTGAATGTGGCTGTGCAGCAGCTTAACGGCAAAGAAGGCAGCATCATTGTCGTCAATCAAAACCTGGAAATTGAACATACCTGGTTGACCGATGATGGCCCCAACGATTTTCTAGATAACGTCATGACCAGCGGCGTCGCCGGCTGGGTTATCCGCAATCAGCAGGCCAGCATGATTAACGACACCCGCTACGATACCCGTTGGCTGCCGCGGCCGAATCACGCCACCTCTATTAAACCGTGGTCAGTCATTTGCGCCCCTTTTATCAGCCAGGGAAGGGCTATTGGCGCCCTGACTATTCACAAAGAGGGGGCCGACCAGTTTGACAAACGAGATTTGAATATGCTGACGGTGATTGCCAACCATGCCGCCAGCCGCATTGAAAATGCGCGGCTTTACGATACCTCGCAAAAACAACTACGCATCACCGCTTTGCTTAACAAAGCCAGCCGCGTCATCAATTCCTCGCTGGACTTAAACCAAATCATGCAATCGCTGCTCTACCAGGCCAATGAACTACTGAATGCGCAGGCTATCTCCATCGCTCTGGTAGACAAGAAAACAAATGAGTTGGTTTATCAAGTAGCAGAGGGAACTGGCGCAGATGAAATTGTGGGGCTGCGGCTGCCTTCCAATCAAGGGTTATCTGGCTGGGTGATGGAACATGGCGCTCCCGCCCTGGTTACTGATGCGAAAGCTGACCCTCGGTTTGATAGTATGGGGGATAAACGCACAGGACATTCTACGGAAGCGATGATTTGCGTGCCTATTCAATTCAAGAATCAGGTTCTGGGCACGATTCAAGCGATTAATCCGACCAAACAAAATTTTGACGAAGCCTCTTTGGAGTTATTGGTAAACCTGGCCAATATCGCCAGCAGCGCGTTTGCCAATGCCCAGCAATTTGCCCGCACCCAAGCGGCTGAAGAGCGATATCTGAATCTCTTCCAGGGTGGGGCTGACCCAATCATTTTGACGGATTTCGACGGCCGTATCGTCGAAGCCAATGATCGCGCCCTGCAACTGCTCGATTACGGCCGTGACGACCTCCTGGGCCGACCCATCAACCACCTCCACCTGAAACCCATCGCCCTATCTCAAGTGGAAGACAAGCCAGACGGCAAAGTCACCGCCATCACCAACAAAATCATCACCAGCCAACAACAACGCATTCCAGTCGAAATTTACGTCATCCAAACCCATTCCGGCGACAGCATCTTACTGCAATGGGTGTACCATGACATTTCCAAGCAAGTCGAACTGGAACAAATGCGGGAAGACCTGACCGCCATGCTCTATCACGACTTGCAAAGTCCCTTGGGAAACGTCATCTCCAGCCTGGAATTGCTAAACTACGAAATACCGCCTGACTCCGATCCGGCCCTATTATCCATGTTAGACATCGCCCGGCGCAGCAGTTTACGCCTGCAGAGCCTCATCCGTTCCTTGCTGGACGTCAACCAATTGGAAGCCGGACATCCCATCAGCCAACAAAAAACCGTCACCGTCAACAGCTTGGTAGATGATGTAAATGAGATGGAAAAACCGAGTCTGGAAAAACGACGTGTAAACTTCGTCCGCAAAATCCCGGCTGACATTCCCGATGTGTACGTGGAACGAGACATGATCCGCCGGGTGCTGATGAATCTGGTGGATAACGCTCTGAAATACAGCCAGGGAACGGATATCATCACCGTTTCCGCCACCCGTCTACCGGACAAAAATATGGTTCATATTGCTGTCAGCGACCAGGGTGTGGGCATCCCTGAGGAACACCGGGCCTCAATTTTTAAGAAGTTCGAACGCATCAAACGAGGCACTTCCTCCAGAGGGCTGGGGTTAGGGCTGGCATTTTGCCGATTGGCGGTGGAGGCGCATGACGGCCGTATTTGGGTAGATGATACGCCCGGCGGCGGCGCCCGGTTTAATTTCACGCTGCCCATCCGATCTGAATCCAATTGAGTCCGGAATGGCTGCCAAACGTCTCTACTACCACACGCTTATACCACACAATTCACAGCCCACATTGTGGAAAAGATTCTGGTCGTCCAGTCAGCCCAGTCCATCGGTTCTTTCCGACTCTTTTGCCGCCACCAAGCTGCTCCTGGTAATATAGGCCAGCTTTTGCGCGCAGCTTTGGCCGAATTGAACGGCCGTGGCGGCGGCAAACCCGACTTCGCTCAGGGCGGCGCTCCGGCAGCCACAAAAGAACAGATTCACCAAATCCTGCAAAAAACCAGCCAAACCATCAAACAAAATAGCCTGTAGCCGCGAAATCCTTTTCGCGTCCCCCGTGTCTCAGAAAACGCGATTTGTGAAATCGCGGCTACTCAGGCTTAATTTGGCGCATTGGCATCATGCGGTAAAATACCAGCATTAACATCCGCGCATGTTAAAACAGGGAAGATTAGAAAATGAAATATCAAAGCGAATCAGCCACCCAGGCGCTCCAATCCGTGCCGTTTTTCACCAGTCTGAACAATCGTAACGCCAACTTATTGGCGCAAAGGCTTGTCATGCGCCAGTTCCATACCGATCAGATCATTTTTCATCATGGCGACCCGGCCGGACTGCTTTACATCATCACCTCAGGCAAGGTCAAAATCACCCATACCACTCCGGATGGTCAGGAAGCGTTGTTAGCCATCATGGGCAACGGCGATTTCTTTGGCGAGCTGGCCTTGCTGGATGATTCCCCCCGCTCAGCCACGGTGCAAGCCCTGGAACCCACCGATACGCTCACCCTGCACCGGGACGAATTTATCCGGTACATCCGCGAAAATCCAAATTTTGCTTTGCACGTCCTGCAAACGCTGGCACAGCACATCCGGCGCATGAACAATCAGATCAGCGACATCTTTTTCCTGGATTTACCGGCGCGTTTGGCCCGACAACTGCTCCATCTGGCCGAGGATCACGGCCGTGTCACGCCCGACGGCATCCTCATTGACCTGACTTTGACCCAAACTGATCTGGCCGAAATGGTTGGCGCGACTCGCGTCAGCATCAACAAAGCCATTGGCCGCTACCGTCGCGCCGGCTGGCTGGACACCAAAGGGCGCAAATTCCTCATTCGGGACGCCGATGCCATGGCCAATCTCATCGAATTATCCGGCGGTTGAGCCCATCTCCCCCCCCAATTCGGCAGAAAAACTCAATTTGGTTAGAATCGTGGCCTTGTGCGCCAACTTTAAGCCGCTCTAAGGCTTTGGTTGCGCCATCTCAATCATCACAGTGTATAAAAGCTGAATGGCATTCAACCAGACGTCGAGAACAAAGCGTATGGAATTGGCAAAAAGAGGCAATCCAGAAGCAGAAAACCAGGACACAGCCGTCACCCCCTCCCGCTCACTTTCCGAAGGGTTAATCAGCGCCCTCCTCATCCTGCTAGCGCTTTTGCTGGGAGCCTATTTCCGCTTCACCGGCCTCAATTGGGATCAAGGCACCCACCTTCATCCCGACGAACGCTTTTTGACCAGCGTCGCCACCCAAATCCAGCCTGTCTCTGATCTATTCACCTATCTGCGCACCTCCGAATCCAGCCTCAACCCCTACAACGTCGGTCAAGGGTTCTACGTGTACGGCAACTTCCCCATGACCGTCACCCGCATCGTGGCCGAATGGGTGCATTCTGCCTGCACTACCTTCGCCGACAACCTCGCCTGCGGCTACAACTACACCGCTTACGACGGCGTGCATTTGTTGGGGCGCGCTCTGTCCGGCCTGGTTGATCTCATCTCGGTTCTTTTCCTCTTTTTGATTGGCCGCCGCTTGTACGATTGGCGCGTGGGCGTACTGGCCGCCTTTTTCCAGGCCATCGCCGTCATGCCCATCCAGCAATCCCACTTTTTCACCATGGACACCTGGGCGGCTTCTTTGACCACCATCGCCATTTACACGGCCGTCCGCGCCGCCAGACTCGGTGATAAACAAAATCGGTGGCAAGTCCGTTGGTGGCTGCTGTTCGGTCTAGCATTGGGATTGGCCGCCGCTTCCCGCATCAACATCGCCCCCCTGGCCGGCGTCGCCCCGCTGGCCGCCATGCTCTGGCTCATCCGGCAAGGCCACACCCGCATCCGCGACTGGTTCCAATTCAACCATCTGGACGCCCAAAGCGCCTTCATCGGCGTGGCGCTGGCCGCCGCCATCTCCATCCTCACCTTCCGCCTGGCCCAACCCTACGCCTTTGCCGACGCCCAAATCGCCCGTGAAGAGGCCATCGCTGCCACCGGGCAGGAGCCGGGCGTCGTCAGTCTGGCCGTCCGCTCTCTCATCGGCTTCAACCCGCAGTGGCGCAACAACATGGCCGAAATCCAACGGCAGCAAGCGCCGGAAGCCTCTTTCCCCCCAGCGCTGCAATGGGTAGACCGTGACCCGCTGCTGTTTCCCTGGACAAACATGGTGTTGTGGGGCATGGGCTTGTCGGCCGGGATCGCGGCCTGGGCCGGGCTGCTGTGGGCGTTGTGGCGGATTGTCAACGGCCGTCCCGACTGGATGGCACACGCCATTCCGGTGAGTTGGAGCCTGGTCTATTTCCTGTTCATGGGCGCTCGCTGGGTCAAATCAATCCGCTACTTTCTGCCCATCTATCCCACTCTCTTTTTGTTGGGAGCGTGGGCGTTGTTTGCCATTTGGCGTCGCGTCAGTCGTGGGGGCGAGCCGTTAGCTCTTCCCA
Source organism: Chloroflexota bacterium (assembly GCA_024277135.1). Classification (GTDB taxonomy): domain Bacteria; phylum Chloroflexota; class Anaerolineae; order Promineifilales; family Promineifilaceae; genus JAJRVV01. Next base: position 16,377 of record JAJRVV010000056.1, read on the forward strand.
AAAAATTGGGGGTGGCGTCCTTATTCGCCCTCGCCATCCTGCCCAGCCTGCTCTGGGCCAACACCTTCGTCCAAACCACTTACGTCCAGCCCTTCACCCGCATCGCCGCCTCCCGCTGGATTTACGAGAATGTGCCCACCGGAGCCACCCTGCTCTACCAAGTTGACGGCCGTCCCCAGGAACTCCAATTACCGCTCAAAGGATACGATTTTCTCGACGGTGGCTTCCCCCTCACGCTCAGTTTTGCCCTGCCGGAAGATGGCGCAGTCACGGCCGTCCGCCTCAACTACCTCACCGCCCTGGACGAGCAAAACAACACCGCCGTCCTCCGCCTGCGTCTGAATGAGGGAGAAACGGCCGAAACCAGCCTGACGCTTACCAGCCAAAAACAGGCAGTTGAGCTGGATTTGCCGGATACGGCCGTCGCCGCCGGCAGCCGCCACACCCTCACCGTCGAGCTTGCCCCCGGCAGCGGCTCCGTCCGCGCCGACACCAGCCGCCTGCTCAACGAACATTGGGACGATCTATTACCGGCGAATGTTGATGGATTTAATGCGTATGGAAGTTACTATGCCGCCACAACCGGCAACCAAGTCCCCATCACTTTTCCCGACAGCGCAGAAAAACGAGAAGACATCGCACAATGGCTCGATGAAAGTGATTACATCATGATTTCCAGCCAAAGAGCTGTCTGGTCATTGCCCCGCCTCCCTCTCACATACCCGATGACAACCCGTTACTACGAATCATTATTTAACGGCGCTCTTGGCTTTAAACTGGCCGCCCAATTCCACGCCAATTATCAGATTGGCCCGCTTTATATCAGCGACACCGCCGCCCAATTAAGCTGGGGCAAACCGCCCGTTGTGGGCTGGCCGCCGCCCGGCGATTTGGCCGTCGAAGAAGCGTTCAGCGTCTATGACCATCCACCCGTCTGGATTTTTGCCAAAACGGAAAATTACAGCCGCGAGAACACCATCCGCGTCTTGGGCGCAGTGGATTTGAGCCAGGTCATCGTCATGAACCCGCTGGAAGCGACGCAGGCCCCCAACGGGTTGATGCTTTCGCCAGAAGCGCAAGCGTTGAACCAGGCTGGCGGCACGTTCCGCCAGATTTTTGACGTGGATGGCATTCTGAACCAGAACCCTGGTCTGGCGGCGGCCGTCTGGTGGCTCATGGTCATCCTCATCGGCTGGCTCACCTTCCCCTTCGCCTTCGCCATCTTCAGCGGTTTGTCCGACCGGGGCTACGCCCTGGCCCGCATCCTCGGCATCCTGCTCATCTCCTACTTTGGCTGGATCACGGCCAGTTTGGGCTGGCTGCCCAACAATCGGGGGACTCTCACCCTCAGCGTCCTGCTTCTGGGCGTGATGAGTCTCATCGTGGTTTTGCGTCGTCGTCATGAATTGGCCGCCTTTTTACGACAAAACCTGGCCCTCATCGGCGTCGTCGAACTGGTATCGCTGCTCCTCTTCCTCATCGCCATCGCCATCCGCCTGGGCAACCCGGACGTGTGGGACGTGATTTGGGGCGGCGAAAAACCGATGGACTTGTCCTACTTCACCGCCACCCTCAAATCCACCACTTTCCCGCCATACGACCCCTGGTTTGCCGGCGGCTACATCAACTACTACTACTACGGCTTCGTCTTCACCGGCGTCCTGGCCCAACTGCTGGGCGTCATGCCCACCCTCGCCTACAACCTGATTTTACCCATGCTGTTCAGCTTCACCGGCATGGGCGCGTTTGCGGTGGCGTACAATTTGGCTGCGGCGAGAAAACAGAGACTAGAGACTGGAGACTGGAGAGTAGGGGCTGGCAATCTCCAGTCTCCAGTCTCCAGTCTCCAATTCCTCAACAAAAAAGCCATCGCCGCCGGTCTCATCGCCGCCGCGTTAGCGGTGCTGTTGGGCAATCTGGCGGAGGTGGGGGTGCTGGTGAACGCCTGGTATCAGGCGGGCAGCGCCAGCATCCAAACGGGCATCGCCGGGCTGGATGCGTTGGCCAAGACGGTGGACGGCGCCATCAAACTGTTTGGCGGCCAACCGGCGCCGATTTACCCCGGCGATTGGTTCTGGAGCGCCACCCGCGTCCTCAACTATAATCCTGGCGAAGTCCAACCCATCACCGAGTTCCCCTTCTTCACCTTCCTCTACGGCGATTTGCACGCCCACATGATCAGTATGCCGCTGCAGCTGCTGGCGCTGGGCTGGGCCGTCTCTTTCGCATTGGGCAGCGACAAACGCCGCCCTTCATCCTTCATCCTTCATCTTTCATCCTTCATCATCGGCGGCATTGCCATTGGCGTCCTGCGGGCGACGAACACCTGGGATTGGCCGACGTATCTGGTGATTGGGTCGTTGGCGGTGGCGTTTGGAGTGTACCGGCGGCGCGGCCGTCTCTCCTGGCAGTGGCTCGGTCAAAGCGGCGCGCTGGTCAGTTTGCTGGTCGGTCTGGCCACCCTCGCCTTCTGGCCCTACGCCGAAAATTATGGCGTCGGTTACGCCAGCTTCAAACTGTGGCCCGGCTCAACCACCTACCTGGGCAGCTACCTGCTGGTGTACGGGCTGTTCCTGTTGTTCATTCTCACCCATCTGGCGCGCGAGTTTCGGGATTGGACGCGGGGGTGGACGGCCGTCACTCTGCGCCAATGGGAATCAATCAGCGGGCCGCTGATTTTGGCGTTGCTCCTCTACGTGTTGTTGCTGCTGGCGTTAATGCTGCGCGGCTACTGGATTGCGCCGCTGGTTTTGACGCTGGTGATCCTGGCCGGACTGCTCGGTTCGCGCCCCGGCCTGCCCCCGGAACGGCGCATCATCCTCATCCTCATCGCCGCCTCGCTCTTCCTGACGCTGTTCGTCGAGATATTTGTGCTGGAGGGCGACGTAGGCCGGATGAACACGGTGTTCAAGTTTTACCTGCAGGTGTGGTTGATTTCGAGCGTGGTGGGCGGGGTGACGGCCGTCTGGGCGTGGTCATCCATCCAAAAACGAGGCAGCATCCGCAAAATCTGGCAGGGCGTATTGGCCCTGATGCTCGCCGCCGCCCTGCTCTACCCCATCCTGGCTGCCAAAGCCAAGTGGGACATCCGCATGAGCAAAGAAGCGCCAAACACTCTGGACGGCATGGCCTTCATGAACTACGTCCAATATGGCGACCAGGATTTCTCCGGGGACAGCGCCCAGGTTCCCTTGAAATATGATTACGACGCCATCCAATGGATGTACCGCAACATTGACGGCTCGCCGGTGATCATCGAGGGCAATGACGGCACGGCGTACCGTTCTGTTGGCAGCCGGGTCTCCATGTACACCGGCCTGCCCAGCGTGGTCGGCTGGGATTGGCACCAGCGGCAGCAGCGGGCGGTGGTTCCCGACTCCCTGGTCAGCCGCCGGGTGCAGGATGTGAACCAATTCTACAACACAACCAACATCGGCGAAGCGCAAACCATCCTGGAAAAATACGGGGTGGCCTATGTCTACGCCGGGCAATTGGAATGGGTGCAGTACAATCCGCAAGGGATGCTCAAGTTTGACCAGATGGCGGCGCAAGGGTACCTGGAGGAGGTTTACCGGAATCAAGGGACGAGTATTTACCGAGTGAGATAGTCAGACGGCTGTACTTGGAACTTGGAAAAGTGCGTTTCAAGAGCGAAGCGAGTTATCGAGCCAAATTACGGGAGGTTTAAAATGAACACATCATCAATACGGCGTTCCTCGTTTGTACTTACAGGGTTGCTGCTACTGATCATAATAATTGTCCAGGCAACATCATCCCAAGCATCATCACCAAGGATTCCGCCGCCTACGGGCACACCTCCCCATCTACCTGCCAACAATAGTTGTGGGCCTGATGGGATGGCTAACAACTGATTGAATCCGTCATTGCCTTGCCAATAATCCGGAGAAGCGCCATGATGTCACGTATTAAATACTATTTAGCTTCGATTCCTACCCTCTTCAAACAGATCAATAACTGGCATTTGTTTTTCCCGCTGCTACTGGGTAGGCGACGGGTCGTGATAAGACTCAGGGCTGGCTGCAAATTCAAAGTGCGAAGTTTAATGGATGTGTGGATTATCAAAGAGACTTGCCTTGATCGTGAATATGAATCACAAAGCACACAAATTAAGGATGGCTGGACTGTGATAGACATTGGCGCTGGTCTCGGTGATTTCGCCATACTGGCTGCCAGCGAAAACCCCAATAGCCGGATATATGCCTATGAACCGTTTTGGGAATCCTATGAGATGCTCCAGGAAAATATAGGCATGAACGACGTTCAAAACATCTCTGCGTTCCAAATTGCTGTTGGAGCAAAAAGTGGGGGAATGAAGCTCTTTACCACCGGTGAAGCAGTCCAACACACCACCATGGACAGCGCGTTATCGGGCAATGCCACATCTGCCAGGGAGGTTCAGGGAGTGTCATTGGACGACCTGTTTGAGGCTAATGGCATCGTTCATTGCGATTTCCTGAAGATTGATTGTGAAGGGTGTGAATTCGACGTACTCTTTGGCGCAAGTCACGCCACTTTGGAAAAAACCAGCCACATCTGTCTGGAGTATCACAATGGATTTACCAGATATACACATAATGATTTAGTCAATCACTTACAACAGCGCGGATTCCAGGTGAGAACTTCTCCAAACCCTGTCCACGATCATCTGGGTTTTCTATACGCATACCGTTAATACTATTATGATTTTTGCTGACGTTTTCGCGGCTTTCCGCTGGTGGTTGGCGTTGTTGGGGCTGGGCGCGGCCGTCCTCCCCTTCACCCTGCTGCTCTTCCAAAAATTACCAGACCGAGGCTACGCCTTCACCAAAATGGTGGGGCTGCTACTGGTCAGCTTTTTGTTTTGGCTGATGGGCAGCCTCGGCTTTGTGGGCAACAATCTGGGCGGCATCCTGCTGGCCCTGGTTGGCGTTTTAGGGCTGTCCGCCTGGGCTTGGCGGCGATCACAACCGCTCCCCGCCCTCCGCTCCCCGCAATTCATCCGCCACATCCTTATTACCGAACTGCTGTTTGCCATCATTTTCGCCTTGTGGGTCTGGGTACGGGCGCAGAACCCGGCCATCGCCGCCACCGAAAAGCCGATGGAGTTCGCCTTTCTCAACAGCCTGGGGCGCACGCCCACTTTCCCGCCCGCCGACCCCTGGCTGTCCGGCTTTGCCATCAGCTACTACTACTTTGGATATGTGATGACGTCGGTGATCGCGCGGCTGGCGGCTGTGCCGGAACCGGTGGCATTTAATCTGGCGCTGGCCTGGTTGGTGGCGGGCACGGCCGTCGGCGCATTCGGCCTGGTTTACAATCTGATCGCCAGTCAAAGCCACCGAGGACACAGAGACCTCAGAGAAACTCAAGGAGAAAAATCTGCGCCATCTGCGAAATCTGCGGTTTCTTCATGGGGTTCAAATAATCGCCGCCGGGCAGTTCTGCTCGGCCTCATTGCCGCCCTGGCGATTCCCATCGCCGGCAATCTGGAAATTGGTCTGGAGATAGCCCACGCCAACGGCCTCGGCTCGGTCCAATTTTGGCAATGGCTGGATGTGCGCGAGCTAAACAGCCCCGCCGTTATCGTGGAGACACCCCGCTATGAGACAAGTTCCTGGTGGTGGTGGCGATCCTCTCGCGTGATTCATGAATACACGCTGGACGGCCGTGCCGAAGAAGGGCTGGAACCGATTGCCGAATTCCCCGGATTCAGCTTCATCCTGGGAGATTTGCACCCGCACGCGCTGGCGCTGCCCTTCGCCCTGTTGAGTCTGATGGTGGCGTTTCTCTGGTATTTGAAAGCGGGAGAACGAAAATTTCCGCTGTCCGGCCTCGTCCGCGATCCGTTGTTCTGGTTCACCGCGCTGTTGCTGGGCGGCATGTCCTTCCTCAACACCTGGGACGTGCTGATTTACTCCTTTGTGACGTTGGCCGCCCATTTTTTGGGGCGATGGCAAACGCAGGGATGGGATAAGCAGTTGTGGCGGGAGACGGCCGTACTCGCCCTCTGGCTGATCATTCCCGCCATCATCCTCTACCTTCCCTTCTATCTCGGCTTCCGTTCCCAGGCCGGCGCCCCCTTCCTGCTCCCTTTCCTGATGCGCCCCACCCGCCTGCCCCATTTCCTCACCATTTTCGGTATGCCCTTGAGCGTCATCACCATTTGGCTGGCGGCGATAACCGTCAGGCAGCGGTTCCGGGGCTGGCAAAATGGGGTGAAGACGGCCGTCATCCTCCTGCTCGGCCTACTGTTGCTCATGCTGTTCCTGGGCTGGGTCATCGCCGCCAGCCCCGAAGGCGCAGGGCGCGTCATCAGTCTGGCAAACGACCTGGGGCTGGCCTTGCCTGTCCGTCAAAGCGGAATCCACTTCGATTGGGGAGTACGAGCCGTCATCATCCTCCTACCCACCCTGCTCGGTTCCCGGCTGGCGTGGCCCGGCGTCATCCTCCTCCTCACCGCTCTCATCGCCCTCATCGTCACCATCTGGTCGGAAGAAGCCACAGAGGACACAGAGGACACAGAGATAGAGATAGAGCCAGAGCCAGAGCTAGAGCTAGAGCTAGAGCTAGAGGATGAGGATTTGCAGTTCACCCCTTTACTCCTTCTCCGTGTCACCTTGTCACCCCTCCCCTTCGTCCTCCTCCTCATCTTCACCGGGGCGCTGCTGACGCTGGGGCCGGAGTTTGTTTATTTGCGTGACAATTTTGGGCAGCGGTTGAACACAGTGTTTAAGTTTTATTATCAGGCATGGCTGATGTTTGGCGTGGCCGCATTGTTTGCGCTGGACACTTTGTGGCGAGAGTTTAAGAGGGTGCGCTGGGCGGCCGCCGCCGTTTATGCCGGGACATTTGTCATATCTCTGGCGTTTCCTTTTTATGCGGTGCAGTCCCGCGCCGCCGAATTCCGCGGCCCGGTAGATGCCGTCGAGCGAGCGCCGCTGACGCTGAACGGGCTGGCCCAGGTGGAACGGTTCAACCGGGATGAGTATGACGCCATCCAATGGCTGCGGGAAAATGTCAACGGCACGCCCACGATTTTGGAAGCGGTGGGCGGGCAGTACAGCCAGTACGGCCGTATCTCATCCAGCACCGGCATTCCCACTGCCTTGGGCTGGGCCGGACATGAATACCAATGGCGCGGCCCCAACACGCCGGAACCGGGACAGCGCGACCCGGCCGTCCGCGACATCTACGGCGCGGCCAATTGGAACAACACCTCGGCCTGGCTTAACAGCCTGGACGTGCAGTATATTTACGTAGGGCCGCTAGAACTTTCCACCTACGGCCCGCAAGCCAGGGAGAAATTCGACGGCCGTCTCGACATCGCCTACCAAAACAACAGCGTCACCATTTTCCGCTGGCAGCCGCAGAAGTGAAGGATGAAGGATGAACGTAGAAATTGAGGTAATCCAAAATCCAAAATCAACAATCCAAAATCAAATCGCGGTGGCGGATGGTATCTTGCTGATCGTGGCTTTTTTGGCCGGGATTTTGCGCTTTGTTGACCTGGGACGCCTGCCATTGTCCCCAACCGAAGCGCAGGCGGCGTGGGATGTTTGGCGGTTCTGGCAGCCGGGGACGGCCGAATTGATGACGACCAGCCCGGCTTATTTCAGTTTGACGGCCGTCCTCATGAGCATTTTCGGCGACAGCGACGTGACGGCGCGGCTAATTCCAGTTTTGTTTGGCATAGGGCTGGTATTGTTGCCCCGGTTGCTGGTAAACCGGCTGGGTCAGGTCGGCTCGTTAGTGACCAGCGGCCTGCTGGCAATCTCCCCCCTGCTGACGGTGACGGCGCGCGCGGCCGGCGGCGACAGCATGGCTCTGTTTGCCCTGGGATTGATGATGACGGCCGTCCTCCGCTTTGAAGATGAGCCAGAACCCCGCTGGCTGATAACCCTGTTCGCCGGATTGGGGCTGGGATTGGGCAGTTCGCCGCTGTTTTATGGCGGTTTGCTCACCTTGATTTTGGCGCGGCTGCTAGCGGCGCTGGTTCAACCCGGTTTTTCCTGGCGGGAGGTCTGGATGGGGGTGGAACTGCCGTCCCATTGGAAAGCTGTGGCGGTAGGTGGCGGCGTCTTTCTGTCCACCAGCGCCTTGTTCCTCTGGTATCCGGCCGGCATCAGCTCGGCGGCCATGCTGCCGGTGGCCTGGCTGAGCCAATTCACTTTTCAGGGCGGATTGGCCGCCCTGCTCAACCCGATTTTGGCGATTGGCCGCTACGAGCCGCTGCTGGTCGCCCCCGGCATTGCCGTCATGATTTGGGCCGCGTGGCGCAACCGGCAAACGGCCACGCTGCTGGTGTATTGGACGACGGCCGTGCTGGCCCTCATCCTGCTCCAACGCAGCGAAATGAGCAACACCCTGCTGCTGCTCCTGCCTGCATACTCTCTCCTCGGCCTATTCAGCCAGGAAGTTTTTGCCCCGCGTATTGACCTGAACGGCTGGTCGCTGGGCGGCGCGCTGACCGTCGCCGGCCTGCTCATCGCCGTCAATCTGGCCCGCTTAAGTCGCGCCATCGTCGTCTCGCCCCAGGAATTTTTGCCAATGTGGGTGATCCTGTTGGCGGCCGTTGTCGGATTGGTACTGATTTATTTCATGGCCGGATGGGACATGAAAGCGACTATGCAGGGCATTTTAATCGGGCTGCTGGCGCTGGTCAGCATTTACAACTGGGGGACGGCGTGGTGGCTGGGGCACGAAGCGGCCAACGACCCGCGCGAACGCTGGGTAAGCCAGGGCACGGATGACGATGTGCCGATGCTGCAAACCATTTTGCAGGACATCTCCCGCCAGGCCGCCCGTTCCCGAACCGATTTATCCATTTTCAGCAGCGTCAATTCGCCGGTGATCGGCTGGTATTTGCGCGATTTTCACCGGCTGGAAATGGGGCATACCATCCCGGACAATGCCCAATTCGACGTCATCATCACCCCGGCCAACGCCAACCCATCCCTGGGCGGCGAGTACCGGGGCGCGGATTTTGGCCTGCTGCGGCTGGAGCCGGAACCGACGGCCGCCGACTCCCCATTTTTCGATGCGATGCGCTGGTGGCTGTTCCACGATTCCCGCCAACAGCCGGCGGTGGAACGGCTGATTTTGTGGTGGAATGTGAGCATTCAAGGGTGATGGACGCATGAGTGAAGGCGCGCTGCGCTGGCCGGAGACGGCCGTTTCGGACGAACCAGCCGTCCCTCAATACGCCGATGCCGACTTGATGGCGCTCATCCAACGCTGCCTGGGCGGGGACGAAACCGCGTTTGTGACCCTGTACGACCAACACGCCGCCGCCATCTACCGGTTGACCTTCAGCCTATTGCAGCAACGGGAAGACGCGGAAGAGGTGCTGCAAGACAGCTTTGACTACGCCTTCCGCAAACTGGCGCAGTATAACCCGAACAAATCCGCCTTCAAGACGTGGCTGTACCGGATCGCCATCAGCCGCTGCCGCAACAAACGGCGGCGCAAATGGCTGCCCACCTTTTCCCTCAGCCAAATCAGCGGCGCGGACGCCGCCGACCACAATGCGCCGCAGCCGGATGAGAAACTGGCGCTATCGGAACAGCAGCGGCGGGTTTGGGCAGCGTTGACCCAACTATCGCCCCAACTGCGGGAAACGGCCGTCCTCCGCTACTACGAAGGGCTGACCTATCCCGAAATCGGCCGAATCGTCGGCATCCCCACCAAAACGGCCGAATCCCGGATGCGGCTGGCGCACAAAGCG
>JAJRVV010000057.1 GCA_024277135.1 Chloroflexota bacterium
CCGGTTCAGACATGACTCGGCGGGTTAACCCAATCGCCATCGGGGATAGGATGGTCAGGGCGGTAATGCCCAATCCCCACCAATAAGAACGACGGCTAAACCAGGGCCATCCCCAAAACAGCAACGAGGCATTAAAAAGCGTAGCGATTAAGGAAAGAACCTTGAGCGCACTATAATCACCCCCGGAGATGAATAAAATGGGGGCCAACAGCAGCGGATACCCAAATGGATATTTTGTACCCAACGGTTCACCTGGATAATTGACGAAACCATATTGATCTGACTTTACCATGGATTCCGCCAGGATTGTGTACCGGGCGCCGTCGTAATGCGTGCCCAATTGATAGGCGTCAAAATCCCGCAAAGACAAGAACACCGCAGCCAGAATAATCAGCAGCCATAGAGCGATCTGCAATCGGCTTGGTTTTTCGGCTTTGAATTCAGATACCTGTGTCAATTGACGAACAACGGGTTTAATCGAGAATCCCAAAAGGCTCATAATGCTGTATTCAGAAGGCGTCCAGTGAATTAAAAACTTTTTCCATGGAGATGCCAACAGCCTATCCGCTATGCTTTCTGTCGCGCCAGTTCAAGCTCCAGTTATAAATGACAGCCACCAAATAGCCGGCAATGAACCCGGTGACAAACCCATACGCCAGCCCAACAAGACTGCCGACGAAAGTGACCCGGTAGCCGATGAAAAATTGCCCCAAGAGACTTAAATGAGGACCTACCGTTTCACCGCCCTTAATCAATAAAAAATTGGTGGCGCCAAAAACACCCAGACCCAAGATAATCCCGGTGACAAGGCCATGTAATTTTGCGTTTAGACGCATCACCCGGGTCATGATGATTTTTTCTAATGATTGGTCAACCGTTTTATTTTCTGACATGCTTCAACCTCTTAAAAATGATTGGGGTGTGTTTTGTTATCATTCATTATCCTGACGGATATCTATGTGGTCAAGGAATGTCCGCATCACAGTGCGCTCGGCTGAACGATAGATACTGGCCAGGTAAAGGGCGGTTATGGTATTGCGCATAAAAGCCACGCCCCAGCCCAAAATGAAACCCAATACAAAACCGTATAACAACCCAATCACGCTGCCGCCGACGGTAACCGAATAGCCAAAAATGAACTGGTTGAGCAGTTGTAAATTGGGGCCGATAACATCGCCCCCTTTCACAACCAGGAACAGGGTGGCTATAAACAGCGCCAAACCGGATACAGCGCCTACTGAAAGCCCGAAAGAGACAGTGTCCAGTCTGGGGAAGACGTGCGTTAATGCCTCTTGGGCGGCCTCGACCACATCGTCTACCTTCAGTTTTTGGTCATCGTAGACGATTTCGTGATATTCTTCTTCAGCATTAACTTTCCACAGATCATTGGCCTCTCCATTTATCATGTTGCGCACAGCCAACATACCGGTGAGCATGGCGTGATCCTGGTTGTTGTAACGGTGGAGGCCATTACGGCCGATTGTCTGGAAATTTTACAATCCGGCCAGGTAATCTTTGATCACCCCCAGATATTTGCTGTAATCAGAATCATAAACAGGGTAGGTTTTCTCGACACGAAAAACAGCCCCATCCTCCACATCTTCATAGTTGGCCAGACCGACCTGGTCAATTTCTCGTTTGCCTAACTCGATTAATTCCTCATCGGCCATATTCCAGAGTTCATCCCCCTCGTTGCAAAAGTATTCCAATCCCAGGCTGGTCATGGAATCATCAGGGATCATGTCCGGACTCCAATTCTTGAAATTTTGGATACGGCCGACAAGCACTTTCGGGTCGTGTATGTAAATCCAATTATCAGGGAATAATTCTTTTTGATTGATAATCAGGCACACGGTTAAAAAGTCACGGTAACTCAATTTGTCGGCCGCTTCTAAAACCTCATCCGGCGGCGGTGGATTTAACCATTTCAGGAATTGAGTGATCGGCATACTTGAGATAAAGTCTGAACCCGCCAAAGTCTTGACACCCTCATGGTTGTCCACAGTAATGCTTGTGATCCGATTCCCCTTACGATTAATGCCTACTACGTTGCTGTTCATGTGAACGGCGCCGCCACGCTCTTCAATTTGCTCTTTGACTATCGTCCATAACATCCCCGGCCCGCGGCGCGGGTATTCAAATTCTTCGATAAGGCTTTTGATGGTGTTTTGGGGTTTTAGGAACATGCTGATGACGGCCGTTTTCAGAGAGAGGTTCTTAATCCGTTGCGCAGCCCATTCTGCTTTTAGCTCTGAGCAGGGAATGCCCCACACCTTTTCCGTATAAGATTCAAAGAAAGTTTGGAAAAGTCGCTTGCCAAAGCGGTTTGTCACCCATTGCTCAAACGTCTCCTCCTGACGATAGGGGAATAGCTGCCAGCGAAGATAACTGGTAATAATCAGCACACTCTCCACCGTCCCCAATCCAATCAAAGCATTGAACGGCTTGAGCGGGTAGTTAAAAAACTTGTTCTTGTAATAAATTCGGGACAAGCGGGGCCGTCGCAGAAACTCATTCCCTAAGATTTCGTGCCAAAACGCATTGACTTCTTCCGATTTAGTGAAAAACCGGTGTCCGCCCATGTCAAAATAATAGCCCTTATAATTTTCGGTGCGGGCGATGCCGCCTACTTTATCCAGTTTCTCCAGAACAGTGGGATAAATGTTGCGCCGGGTCAATTCATACGCGGCCGTCAATCCCGAAGGCCCTCCACCAATAATCACGACTTGCTTATCCGACTCATTTACCATCGTTTTACTCACAATGTATGGATTCCCTTTGACGTAGATCTGTCCGAATAATGGCTCATCCCCCATTTTTCATGATCAAACCTAAAGTACACGCGCTCAGTCCCTCTGGAAACTCTTGATTTTTTTTGCCCTAAATTATGGTTATCCCCAGAGGTAAAAACTTCAACAATCTGAACGGCCACCCCAAAATCACGAAAATTTGTGGTCGCGGTAAATTATAGGAGTGTATCTTAACGCTCACCTTTCGATCCCCTTATCTTTAATTTCCGGCCTCTGGTTAAATGAGAACTCCTGTGTTTTCTCGACGACTTTCGGGTAATACCTGATAAAATTTCACATTTGACGGGTTGAGGAGAAAAGTGATGGCAATGTTTAGGAAGCATTTCGTTTGGTTATCTGTGTTTGGTTTGTTATTAACTGCTTGCGCCAGCCCTGCGTCTCCGGGGGCAGACGGCCGTCTGCAAGTCGTGTCCACCGTTTCCCCCCTCACCAACATCGTCTATAACATTGGCGGCGACCGGATTGCCCTCCGCGGAATAGTGCCGGAAGGCGTTAACTCCCACACCTTTGAACCAGTTCCCTCCGACGCCGTCAGACTGGCCCAGGCCGACCTCGTGTTCATGAATGGCCTCAACCTGGAACTGCCCAGCCTGAAACTGGCCGAAGCCAATCTGAAAGAGGGCGCCGAAATCGTCCTGCTGGGGGAACTCACCATTCCGCCGGAGGCATACGTGTACGATTTTTCTTTTCCCATTGAGGCTGGCAATCCGAACCCGCATCTGTGGACAAACCCGATTTATGCCCTGAAGTATGCCGAAATTGTGCGCGATAAATTGATTGAGCGTCAGCCTGACAATGCCGATTACTTCCAGGCCAATTATGATGCCTTTGCCGCCCGCATAGAAGCATTGGATAACGCGATTGAGGCGGCCACAGCCAGCATTCCGGACAACAACCGCAAGCTTTTAACCTATCATGATTCCTTCGCCTATTTCGCGCCTCGTTATGGCTATACGGTCATCGGCGCCATTCAACCGGCCGACTTTTCCGAACCTTCGGCCCGGGAAGTGGCGTCACTGATCGAGCAGTTGCGCGCCGAAGCTGTGCCCGCCATCTTTGGCTCCGAGGTGTTCCCATCACCGGTGTTAGATCAGATTGGACGAGAGGCGGGCGTCGCTTATGTGGATACCCTCCGGGATGATGATTTGCCCGGCGAGCCAGGGGACGCCGATCATTCATACTTTGGTTTGATGGTCTATGATCTCAGAATCATGGCTGGCGCATTAGGGGGCGATCCGGCATTGATGGATCGAGTGGACACGGCGAACATTCCGGGGGCGGACACGGCCGTTTCCCAGGAGCAGTAACCGGTGAACCCGTTTATTGAATTACGCCAGGTCGCGTTTAGCTATGGCGCCAGTCCGGTGCTGGTGGACATAGACCTCCACTTACACCCCGGACAGTTTGCCGCCCTGGTCGGGCCAAGCGGCGCCGGTAAGACGACCCTGTTAAAGCTGGTTCTGCAACTGTTACGGCCGTCTCGCGGACAAGTTTTTTGTCGCACCTCGCCCCCTTTACGCATTGCCTACGTGCCCCAATTAGAAACCGTAGATTGGAACTTTCCCGTCACTGCCGAAGAAGTAGTGTTGATGGGCCTAACCCAACTATCCGGCCGTTGGCCCTGGCCGCGGGCTGCCCACCGGCAGCGCGCCCGTCAAATTTTAGACCAGCTCGAAATCGGCCATCTGGCCCAAAACCACATCCGCGACCTCTCCGGCGGCCAGCAGCAGCGCATCTTCCTGGCGCGCGCCCTCATCGCCCAGCCGGATTTGTTGGTGCTGGACGAACCCACCACCGGCGTAGACATGCGCAGCGCCGAAAACATCTTCCACCAACTGGCCGACCTCAATCAGGAGGGCATGTCTATTCTGCTGACCACTCATGATTTGAACATGGCCGCCGCCCACGTTCCCTGGATCGTCTGCCTCAACCAACGCATCATCGCCCAGGGCTTGCCGGAAACCGTGATGTCGGAGGCTGTGTTAAGCGAGACTTACCAGGGGGACATGCTGGTCATCCGTCAGGAAGGGATGCTGTTTGTGCAGCAGAAACCACACGCACACGGCTACCGCGAACTGATCCCAGAACCGACGGCCGGTGGTTTGCCTGGGCATGATGGGGATCAATTAAGCGAGTAAAGGCGGGGAAATGGACGCATTGCTGACACCCTTTCAATTTGAATTTTTTCGTAATGGCACGGTGGCGGCCGTTCTGGTCGGCGGTTTGTGCGGCTTGATCGGCGTCTACATCGTCCTGCGCGGCATGAGCTACATCGGGCACGGTCTGTCTCACGCCGTCTTTGGCGGCGCCGTCGTCGCCTTTGTGATGCAGTTCAACTTTTATATCGGCGCCGGATTGTGGGGCTTTGTCGCCGCCTTGCTCATCAACCAGACGGTGCGGCGCGCGCGCATTAACGCCGATGCCGCCATTGGCGTGGTAACGACGGCCAGTTTTGCCATCGGCGTGGCTCTGATTTCCCGTTACCGCCGCTTTACCCAATCTTTTGATGCGGCGTTGTTCGGCAACATTCTGGGCGTCACCAAATTGGATGTGGCCGTGATCGCCGGCGTGACCCTGCTGGTGGCGCTGGCGATCCTGTGGTTATACAAGCAACTGCTGTTCACCACGTTTGACGCGGAAGTGGCTCAGGTTTATGGCGTGCCCACGGGCTGGGTTGAAACCTGGTTTGCGCTTATTTTGGCGGCGGCCATCATCGCCTCGATCCAAATCCTGGGGGTGACGATGATCGCGGCGGCGCTGGTGGTTCCAGCCATCACGGCCCGTTTGCTGACTGACAGCTTTCACCGCATGATCGTCTTGTCCACCGGATTTGGGGCAGTGACCGGTTTGTTGGGGATGTACCTCAGCTTTTATGTGGATGTGTCCAGCGGGGCCACGATTGTGCTGCTCCAATCATTCTTGTTTTTTCTCGTTTTGCTGTTGTCTCGGCGGTGGGGCGGTCGGCTGCTGCACACGCACGTTTGACAAACAAAGGGAAGGCGGAGGATTTTTCCTGACGCCTTCCCTTTATTCTTGCCCAAGCCAGCCTATAAGCCGCATTCTGTGCGCCAATGCCGCAGCATTGGCCGGTGATCATCTATCTGGGAGCGTTGTTGCCAACGCCCTCACGCAGCCTACCCGGACGTCAAATGGGACGAGCAGCCCCTTCGCCCTGCTTGGCCTTGCTCCTGGCGGGGTTTGCCTGGCCAGCGACATTACTGCCGCTGCCGGTGGTCTCTTACACCACCGTTTCACCCTCGCTGCACGACGGCCGCAGCCATCCACAGCAATATCCCTCTCTGTTGCACTTGCCGTCGGGTCGCCCCGCCCGGCCGTTAGCCGGCGCCATGCTCTGTGGAGTGCGGACTTTCCTCAGCCAGCGTATCTGAGATACGCCAACCGCAATCACCCGGCCAGCTTGGGGTGTTGATCGTAACCAGTGAGCGGCAAGTTGGCAAGTGGAACTTATTTGGCGGCGGACAGCGCGCGCCGGGTGAGGACAGCCGTCATCTCGGCCCGGTAATCGGCGTCGCCGCGAAAATCGCCGGGATGGACGCAGGCGTTTTGGGCGGCGGCGATGACCTGATCCGCACGGCCGTTTGCCAGGAGTTCTTCAGCCTGGGTGAGACGAAACGGCCGTGCGCCAGCGCCGGTGACCGCCAACCGCCAATTCCCATCTTCTGGCTGCCAGCCGGTGACGGAGACGATGGGATAATCTTTGGGGGTGCGAGCCACGCGCTGGCTGTTGCCTTGTCCGTTAGCCCAGGGCAGGTGGATGTGGGTGATGAGGCCAGACGGCCGTTGTTCCGCATCTAAATAGTCAGCCAGACTCACGCTATCGGCTACCGTTCAGGCTAACGCTAACTCAGCATCCAGAGCCAACAACGCCGCCAGCAGTTCGCTGTCCGGCAGGCGGCTGGCGATGACGCCGCCCATGGTGGCGGCGTTACGGCAGGTGTTTGGCCCGGCATAGGCGATGGCGGTTTGCAGCAGGGTCGCCGGCGTCTCGTCCGGTTGGTCTGCCAGGGCGTGAGCCAGCTCCGTCAATGGGGTGGTAGCGCCGATGCGGAGACGGCCGTTTGTCCACTCGATCTGATTCAACCCCAACGCCTGCAAATCCACCACAGCCCCATCCACATCACCAGCCAGCAAATGAGTGCCGCCTGCCAGCGCAAACGTATCCGGCTTTGCCAGCAACTGTAACGCCTCATTCAACGTTTCCGGGCGGTGATAAGCATCTGGTTTTTTGGGCACAGAGGGCCTCCTAAATTGAAGGATGAGGGATGAAGGATGAAAACAGAACAATCCAAAATCCCCAATCCAAAATCTGTTATAATCTTCCCGTCTATTCTACCCAGATTACCTGATTGGCAAAGTTCATGGAGCGGCAACAGATGGAAACTCAATCACAACATTGGCGTTTGGCGAGGCGGGCGGCCTGGTCTGGCCGATTTGCTCGACGCGGGGGCGTGCTTTTAGCAGTTTTGGTCGCCTTGTTGGTGATGGGGTTTTACACCGTGACCAATCCAGCTAATCTGGCAGGCAGCCATCTGCTGGACAGCGCCGATTGGACGGGATACGCTGTCTGTCACCGCATCACGGCGCGTTCATTTACGATCAACGGCCGGGCGCTGCCCCTATGCGCCCGCTGCACCGGCATGTATCTGGGGGTGATGCTGACCTTTGTGGTGATGCTGTTGTCCGGTCGGCTGCGCCGTAGTGAATTTCCGCCGCTGCCGGTTTTGCTCGTTCTCATTGGCTTCATCGGCGTGATGGGTGTGGACGGCATTAACTCCTATAGTCATTTTTTCCCCAACGCCCCCCATGTGTATCAGCCGAAAAATTGGCTGCGCTTGCTTACCGGCATGGGAACCGGCCTGACGATGGGGGTCATCATTCTCCCAGCTTTGGCGCAAACGGTGTGGAAACGGGTGGACGGCCGTGCCAACCTGGCTAATGTCCGTGAACTGGCCGGGCTGGTGTTGGCGGGGTTGAGCTTTATCCTCCTGGTTTTGAGCAACCAACCGCTGATCCTCTACGTATTGGCCTTGGCCAGCGCCGCCGGCTTGCTGCTGATTTTAGCGGCGATCAACGCCACGTTTCTGCTCATCATCACCCGGCAGGATAATAAAGCAGAACGGGTCTGGCAAACGGCCGTGCCCCTGCTCATCGGCCTTCTTTTCGCCATCATCGAAATCAGCGCCGTGAGTTTGCTCCGGTTTAACCTGACCGGAACCATGGCCGGATTCCCCGGACTGTGAAGAGAAGGATGAAGGCAGAAGGCGGAAATCACCTGGTCGCCTTGTCACCTTTTCACCCGGTCACATAGGGAGGTTAACGATGTTTGCAGCACTCGGCGGCATCAGCGCCGCCTTTGGTCTGGCGGGCAGCGCCGGATTAAATGCGTATATCCCCTTGCTTTTAGTGGCTCTGGCCGCCCGTTTTCCGTTGAGCGATCCCTGGCTCAATCTGGCCGAACCATACGACGTCATGGGTAGTTGGTGGGCCATCGGCATTTTAGTCGTCCTGCTTCTCATCGAAATGACGGTGGATAAAATCCCGGCCGTAGACACCCTGAACGACGGCATCCAAACCTTCATCCGGCCCACGGCGGGAGCCATCCTTTTCGCCGCTAACGCCAACATCATCAACGACATTCACCCCATCCTGGCTTTGACGGCCGGTTTGTTGGTGGCCGGTGGTGTTCATGCCGCCAAGGGAGCCGCCCGGCCCGTCGTCACCG
>JAJRVV010000058.1 GCA_024277135.1 Chloroflexota bacterium
AGTTGCGCCTGGCCGCTCAATACGAAGCCGCTCAGGCAGAACAATTGTTGGCTGATGATGACAACGTGGCTCAATTCATACCCGTCACCCTGCAGCGCGCCATCACCGAAAACAAGACGCCCATCCCGCTTAAACTGGTGACGCCGGGACAGGATTTGTTATCCTTGCCCATTATCACCGGCCGCCCATTTGCCGCCGCCGACGAGGTGATCGTGGGCGCTGGTTTTGCTCAGGCGCAAGGGCTTGACCTGGGCGATACGTTGACGGTGACGATAGATGAAACTGAACTGCGCCTGACAATGGTGGGAACGTACCGGGAGTTGGAGAACCTGGGGCGGGTGGCGGTGGGGTCGGCCGCATTACTGGACGAGATTGACGCGCCGCCCAAGCCCAGCTATTACCTGGCGCGTTTGCAGCCGGACGTCCGCGCCGCCGATGTTCAGGCTGAATTGGAAGCTGATAGCGATGGCGGGCTGGTTGTGCTGGATGTGGCCGATTTGCTCACCGTTCCTTTTGCCGACCTGTTTCCGGCGGTGTTATGGGGACTTAGCGCCGGATTGATTGTGTTGGCCGGTGTGGTGATCTTTAACATGACGGTCATTATGTCGGCCGAACAGCAGTATGCCATTGGCGTGATGAAGGCGATTGGCATGGGTCAAAACAGGTTGATTGGCGTGACGCTTTCGTCGTTGGCGACGCTGGTGGGCGCCGCTCTGTTGATCGGTTTGCCGGTGGGGTTTGGCCTGACCCGTCTTCTTATCACTGTGTTGAGCGGCCGTATTGGCGGGGTGACGGCCGTCATCCCTTCGGCGGCATGGGTGGGCGGCATTGCGTTGGGCTTCTTACCGGCCGCCCTGGGCTTTTTGTGGCCGTTCAAACGGGTGTTGCAGGTGTCGCCGTTGGCCACATTGCGGACGTATGGTGATGGATAGGCAATTGGAGGATGTGAATGATGTGGGTGCGCGAGGCAAAACGGCCGTTAATCTTGTTTTTGCTGCCATTACTGCTCGGCGGCGCGTTGGGGCTGCCACTTTTCCGGCAAGGAGGCAACGGCAGCCTCCTGGTCTACGCGGGGCAGTTGGCGGGCAGCCTGTGCCTCATTCATCGTTATTACGATTGGGGCGCGGCCGGCCTCAAACGTCCCCGGCCGCGCACCCTGCATTGGCCGTTGGCGTATGGCGCAGCCCGCATCTTGATCTACATCGCCATCGTGCCCATCATTGGCCTGGAAACCGATCCCCGGCGGCTGATCCTGTCCCTGCTTTACTATTTTGGGCTAAACGCCGCCGCCGAAGAGCTGCATTATCGCGGCCTGCTGATGGCCGGGTTGTACCAACAGAGGCGGCGGCTGGCTCTGACCCTGATCGTGCCGGCGGCGCTGTTTATGCTGCCGCACCTGGCAACCAGCGAACCCATCTGGCTGCTGCTCTTCTTCACCGATGGGCTGCTGTTCGGCATGGTGCGCATCGTCACCGATTCCGTTTACGCTCCACTTGGCCTTCACGCCGGATTAAATTTTGTCACGGCCGCCTTACTTCTACCGGCCGACATTATCTCGCCAGAGAGGGTATGGTTGTATCTGGGCGTGATGGTCACGACGAATTTGCTTTTTGTGTTGACCCTTTGGCGGTATCGGCCCCGCGCTTTTGGGCCAGATCGGGTTCCTATTATCAAACAGCAGCCCCAATATGGCGGCTAAACGATTGATGGAAACGATATCTGTTCACTACCAACCCCTGGATAGCTCTAATCGTCAGCAGGCGTATTTGCTGGTGAGCGAAGAAGAGCGTTATATTCAACTGTCGGCCAACGCCTACCATTTGTTGCAATTGGTCGAAGAGGGGAATTCTTATGCTGCAATCGCCCGCCAAATTGGGCCGGAGGTGACAGACGAAATGGTGCAGACAGCGCATCAATCGTTGTTGCAGCAAATCGAGTCCATTCATCAGACGCCGCGCCGGACGCGCCACTTCTGGTTTAAGGCGCCGCTCCTGTCCGCCCATTTGACGCGGCAGATTGTGCGGGGATTGATCTGGATGTTTCGGCCCGGTGTGAGTCCTGTGTTGTTATTCCTGGCTGTGCTCGTGTTTGTAGGGGTTGCGCTTCAGTTGCCGACGGATGGCGTGAGCGGGAATTCGGCCGTATTTGGATTGGCCTACATCTTCTTTTTGGTTTCGATTCTTTGTCATGAGTTTGGTCACGCCGCCGCCGCCGCCTATTATGATACGCCTCCCAATCGGATTGGTGTTGCCATTTATCTCATCTATCCTGTTTTTTACAGCGATGTCAACCCGGTCTGGCGGCTGCCGCGCAAGCGGCGGGTGGTGGTGAACCTGGGCGGGATTTATTTTCAGATTTTAGTCGGCGCCATCTATGCCATTACCTATCAATTGACCCGTTGGCAACCTCTCTACATCGCTTTGTTGATGATCGCCTCTAGCTGTATTTTCTCACTTAATCCGATATTCAAGTTTGACGGCTATTGGGTGTTGTCTGATGCGCTGGGCGTCACCAACCTGCACCAACAACTAAAACGAGTCATACGTTATTTGTGGCACAGAGCGATCCGTCGGCCAGCAGCGGCGCTGCCCTGGCCACTGCCCGTTATCGCCGGTCTGATTATTTATGCGGCGTTGACGATTGGCGTGTGGCTTTATTTCATACCCGTTTTAGCCGCATATTTCTGGCATACTTTACGGGCTTATCCGGCCGTGGCGCGGTTGTTTGTGGAACAGGCGGCACACACCATCCTCACGGCCGATGCAGCGCGCGATTTTCTGGTGGCTACTTTTGTGATTTTGACGATGTGCTTAATTATATTCCGTCTGATGTCGTTTGTTGTTAGCTTGTTACGGGCACGTTGGTCGCCGATAAAAGCTAACGAATGAGTGTTTTTGCTATGCCGCTTCGCTTTCTTCTGGTTGATGATCATACCCCCTCCCGGCTGGCGCTCCGGGAAGTGGTGGCTGCTCACCCTGGCTGGCAGGTGATTGGCGATGCTGAGGATGGAGCGACGGCCGTTTCCCTGGCGGCCACGCACAACCCCGACATCGTTTTAATGGACATAGCCATGCCCAGGATGAACGGCCTTCAGGCCACACGCCAGATCAAGACGGCCGCTCCCGAAACCAGGGTGATCTTATTCAGCGCCTACGCCAACCGGGGCTTTCGATCCGGCAGCGCCCAAGTAGGCGCCGATTACTTCATTCAAAAGGAGGAACTCACAGCCCAATCATTAGACGAAATAGTGACCCGGATAATGTAACTAAATCAAAATACTTTTGATACCATAGGATACAAATTCACACTTGATAATTTTCAGAACGGGAGGTATTACAATGACCGCATTACAACAGTTAGTTTACCAGGCAGCCACAGACGCCGAGTTCCGTCGGCAACTTCAGACAGGAGAAATAGGCAAATCATTGACGTCAGAAAAACGGGAAGCCGTCCTTTCTTTGAGCCATTTGCTAAAGTTATCGCCCCAAGAATTGTTGCAGTATCTGACAGATTCTATTCCTCTAGCGGAATGGGGTTAAAGCCCTTAAGTGGGAGCGTCAAGACGAACATTGCGCTGGAACGTGAGGCGTGTAACGCGAAAGTTCTTTGGTGGCGTGTCTCAGTCAATCAACCCCATGAATCCTCAAAGAGCCGCATTGATGCGGTTCCTACAAATCATGGCAGGTAATTCTACTATATGGTTCCGGTAAACTCTCCGGCGCTTTTCCCGCCGCTCGCCGAAGTTGCGCCTGCCTGGTGCGGCCTTGTCCATGACCATATCGAGATAACTTTGGAAAAGGTGGAAGGATGTCTCGACCTGAGCCGGGCATTGCAATGGTTTGTTCAACATGACTGGAAAAGTAAAAAAGAGAAATGGCTCTTCTCGCTGCTCCCTATGTTGAGCTGCCAATTTGTTGATGGGGATATAGAAACGGCCGTCCATCTGACGGCCGCCTGGAACCTATTCCATCTGGCCGCCAACATCTTTGACGACATTGAAGATGAGGGATTTGTCGCTGGCCCTCACGGAACCATGCCGTTAGCGAAAGCGGTGAATGCGGCGACTACGCTGCTGTTTTTGGCGCAGTCAGCTCTCGATCCGCTCTCAGAGATAGACAGATCGCCGCTTTTGCCTGAGCTTCGCCGGGAACTCAACCAAACCGGCGTTCAAATATGCGTGGGACAGCATCAAGACCTGGTGGAAATGGCAAAGCCGGATGTGAGTCTGGATACTTATTGGAAAATTGTGGGCGCTAAATCCGGCCGTTTCTTCGAGTGGGCTGGCCGCGCCGGGGCTGTCGTGGGCGGCGGCAGCCCCTCCCAGGTCGTAGGTTGCGCCAGTTACGGATATAATTTGGGCATTCTGCTGCAAATTCTCGATGATTGGGCCGGTCTTTCGCCCGACGCCGGCGTGAGTGATCTGGCTCTGGGTAAGCGAACGTTGCCAACGATTTATGCTTTGGCAGTCGCCCCTGTCGAACAAAGGCGGCGATTGATGACATTACTCGATCAGGCGCGCCAAAATCATGAAGCGGAAATCGAAGCCCGGACAGAAATCATTCGCCTGGGCGGGCTGCATTACACGCTGGTAGAAGCAGAAATGCGGCGCAAACAGGCTGAAACTGCGCTTTTGGCTGTTGTTCCTGACACACGCGCCTATCTGTTTGAGTTGTTGACGATAGCTTTTCCTTTCTCGCCCGAATCATAGGCCATATGAAAAAATAATGGCCCACAAATTGCACAGATGACATAGATTAAACCAGAGAAAATATGCGTCATCGGCGTAATCTGTGGATAGCAAATGGACAATTATTTTTCAGATTTGGCCATAAAGTCTGTTTTCATAAAACTGGCAACAGATCATTTGGGACAAAAGCGGATGGTCAGGCTGGTTGTTCTTGCGATCAGTTTATTGCTTTTCAGCTTGATCGTGGGCGCTATCCTGCTTGCTGTAAAATCGCCTTACAGCGGGCTTGATCTGTCATTGGTGGCGGGAACGGTGGAAGGCGTTGCCGCTAACAGCCCCGCTGCGGCGGCCGGCTTTCGCCCTGGCGATGTTATTCTGGCTATAGACGACCAGCCGTGGCAACAGGCGGCCGCTCATTACGCAACGGTACGGAGCGGCGAGAGCATGACCTTGTTGATCCAACGCGACGGCCGTCGCCAGTTAATCCCTCTCAATTTCACCCCCCTACCCAGAACAGAACGCCTCAAACGGTTATCGCCTTTGCTGGTAGCTCTTGGACTCGCCCTTTTTAGCTTTTTCGTATGGGCGTATGAGCCCTATGACTCGACCATCATCCTGTACCTGTCCCTCAACTATCTGGGCACGGCCGTGCTGACCTTCGGCGCTCTGACAACTCAGGATATTCTTTGGGCTTTGTTGGGGTTCACCATTAGCCTTTGTACACTCTCGCCGCTGTTAATACATTTCCACCTCCACTTCACCCGGCCTGATTGGCGTATTCGACGAGGATGGATTCTAGGCGGTCTGTACGCTCTGGCTCTCACACTCGTAATTTGGCAATTCGCTTCTTTTTGGTCGCCTCAAGATCGATCAAATGATTGGCTGGCCTCCCGCGCCATCCGGTCATATTTTGTGCTTGCCTCGCTGGCGTCAGCCGCTTTATTGGTTCAAGCCTATTTTGCTGGCTCACTGTCACAGCAGCGCCGCATCCGCCTGGTTGTCATCGGCACCATCATCGCTTTCATCCCCCTGATTGGATTAGCGCTCTTACCCAGCCTGCTGACCGGTCAGACACTCATTGCTTACGAATTCACCTTCCCCTTCCTTTTGCTGGGCCCTGTGGCCTATGGCATTGCCATCTACCGGTACAATCTGCTGGACATTGATCGCCTGATCAACCGCAGCGTCGTTCACCTAACCCTGCTGCTGATTTTGGCCGTCGTTTATTTAGGGTTGGCGACCGGTCTCTCCCATCTCTGGCCGGGAGCCTGGGTGGGTCAACCATGGGTCTGGGGGGGAGTGACATTACTATTCGCCGCCATCTTTGCCCCGCTGCGGAACCGGTTGCAGGCCGTTGCCGACCGCCTGTTTTATGGCGGTTGGTACGACTATCGTTCGGTCGTGGGTGAGATGAGTCAGGCGTTGGGCGGAATTGTGGATGGCGACGAACTGGCACAGTTGCTCGTAAACCGGCTGCCCCACATTCTACGTCTGGATGGGGCGGCGCTGCTCCTCCATCAAGATGAGAACAAATTGTCTCTGGTCAAGGCAACAGGCTGCAACTCTCTCCCGCCTGACTTGAGTGTAGATGGCGCGCTGTCTGCCAAATTACGACAGATGGCGCAACCGCTGCCAGCGGTGGAACTGCGCGCTGCGCTAGAGGGCGCGCCACTCACCGACGAAGAAGAATCCTGGCTTGGACGCCCTCAACTCAACACGTGGGTTCCTTTGATTCGTCACGGAAAACTGCGTGGGGCCTTGCTTCTGTGTCCCAGACCGGGCGGAGAGCCGTTCGACGCCGAGGATAAACGGATGTTGGGCACATTGGCCTGGGGAGCTGCTATTGCCGCTGAAAACGTGCAGTTGGTCAGTAACCTGCGGCGGCGCAGTTCTGAAGTGGATCAGCTTTACTCCCAATTGATGCAGAGCCGGGAAGCGGAACGAAAGCGGCTGGCGCGCGAACTGCATGACCAGGTGATTCAGGATATGATCAATTTGCATCATTATCTGGACACGAACGCGCCCCGGCTGGGGGCAACGGCCGTAGAAAATGCCCGGGCGTTGCGCGAGCGTTCACAAGCTATCATCAATGATCTACGGCAAATCTGCACCGATTTACGACCAGCGACGCTCGACGACCTGAGTCTGGGTCTGGCAATGCAAGGGTATGTGGACGACATCGCCGAAAATGAGGGAATGGACATCTCCATTACACTGATCGGAAAAGAAGATTTCTTGAGCGAAAGTCTGCCAGAAGACGTCAAGGTATGTCTTTTCCGGGTTTTGCAAGAAGCGGTAACTAATGTACGCCGGCACGCCCAGGCCGATCATACTCAGGTGAAATTAGCCGTCATGCCTGACCATGTTGCTTTGGAAATTCGGGACGACGGACAAGGTTTTCAATGCCCTGCCCATTTGGGGGCCTTTACCCGCGAGGGCCACTTTGGTCTGGCTGGATTACAGGAGCGGTTGAATTTGATCGCGGGCGCTTTTTGGGTCGAGTCAATTCCGGGACAGGGAACGACGCTACATGCCCGAGCGCCGTTAAACCATAACATCGAAGGTGTTTAGGGAGCGGGCCAATCGCCATCCTCCAAATCTTGTTTGATGGCGTATAATACTGCCTCCACACGGGTCTCTACCCCCAACTTACTGAAAATGTTCCTGACATAATTTTTAACGGTTTGCTCGGAGATACTTAACGTTTCGGCGATGTGGCTGTTTTTTCCACCATCGGCCATTAAGCGTAATACCTCAACCTCTCGTTTGGTCAGGCGGTCAATAGGTTTTGGTTCGAGATTGCCGGTTGACTTAAGCAGCACTTCTGTGACTCGTGGTGACAGCCATCGCCGGCCTTGAACGGCCGCATGCACAGCCTGAATCAACGTCTCTTGCGGGTCGTCTTTGAGCACATAACCCACAATGCCGGCGTCTAAGAAGCCGGTTACATACTCGCGGCGACAGTAAGCAGACAACACTAAAATTTGCACTTCGGGGTATTGGGTTCGTATCGCATAAGCCAATTTAATGACCCGGTGGCCGGGCATGTGGGCGTCCAGCAAAAGCACGTCAGGTTTGAGTTTCTTCACGGTCTCAATAAGTGTGGCCGCGTCAGCTACTTGACCCACAACCTCAATGTCCGCTTCTTTTGCTAGAAAAGAGGCCAACGCCGCCCGTACCACGTGATGATCTTCAGCCAAAACAACTCGGATTTTGTCCATCTGATACGCTCTAATGCCTCAACTTGACGATTTTGTAGGGTGAATTTGCAATTCGCCCAGGCTGGCAATTTACAAAACCGCCCTGCATTTTTAGAAAGTTATGATACTGTCCCCTAACCCCCAATCTCCGATACCGACAGATCAGGCAGCGCATCGCTCAACGCCTCCATGGTGGGGATGAGCGTATCATAGTTGCTGCGCAGGAGTTCAATCAATTCCTGAATCGCGCCCAGCGCCCAGGCCGTGTCCCGGCCACGCAGATGATAGACGCTGGTGATGTGCGCCACCAGCAGTTGATCTACCGGCACATTGCCCTCGGCGGCGCGCAGAATGAGGCGCAAGTAACCGAGGCTACCGCTGAACTGGCGCACTTCATCGGCGTCGGCGCACAGGGCCACCGGGTCCAGATTGAGCGGCGGGTGCGGCGGCAGTCCATGTTTAATTTGCCCGTTTACCTTGTAGCCGACGGCCAGGACGCTCATCTCCACTGGCAGCATCCGGTTTTCGCGCTGGTCGTTGATGATGGCCGGGTTGGGATTTTCGGCCAGCACCAGGCGGCGCACCAGCGGGTCGTCGTCAATGAGCATGTCGTAAATGAGGCCGTAAATCGCCTCGCGGGTGTCCACCGGCTGCGCCTTCACCAGACTGCCAAAAGCCGGAACCTGCAATTGGCTCACCCGGCAGCCAACAGCAAAACCAACGGTGCTGGCACGGAGTACACGGCCGATTTCGAGATTAGATACATGATTGGTCATAGCAAATCCTGAAAGATTGAAGATTGATGATTAAAGATTGCGTATTCGCTTTAATCATCAATCTTTATTTCATATTCCCCCGTGCCGCGTCTTGCCGTTGCGGGCCAGTCCTTTGCGGCCTTGCTTGGCGGTCAGGCGGCTTTCGATACCATATTTTTGCATGGCGACACGCAACCTCTCAATAAATCGCGGCGGAGGTAGTTGAACTTGTCGAAACCGCCGGCCTTCGACAAGCTCGGGCCTCGTTTCCCCCGAAATTTTGAGAAGATACCAATTGACCATTAAATTCCCCCATGTCGCGTTTTGCCGCCGCGGGCCAGCCCTTTGCTGCTCTGTTTGGCGGTCAGGCGGCTTTCGACGCCGTGTCTTTGCATGGCGACGTCAATCAAAAAGTTGAGGTTTTCGTTATCTTGACGGCCGACAACAGCCATTTCGTCAGCGCGGGCGATGACGTAGGGGTAGTCGCCCAGAATCTGGCACTGGTCGTGGAGGAGGGCGTGGACAGCGGCCACCGCTTCATCCTCCTCGGCCACCCAGCGGGGTACGTCCACGCGGGCAATGCCGCGCCCCGGATTGAAGTAGAAGAAGCAAACTTCGTTGGCCGGGTCATGTTCGGCAAAGCGTTCGTTGGGCGGCGAAACGTTGACGAACACCTTGCTGCGCTGGCCGGGTTCCAACAGGAGGCGGAAGAGGGCAATGTCGTTCAAGCCGCCGCCTGCGCCTTGTTTGCCCAGCGATTTCCAATCAAATTTGGGGTCGTCGAGGCCGGTTAATGAACGCAGGAGGGTGACAACGGCCGTTGTCATCGGACGATCAATATACCCGGCCAAAAACGCGCCGGAATCGCGCAGTTTAGTCATCGAACGGAGCCAGGCCACCACATCGTCGTTGGGCGCGGCTTCCGTGCCGCCGATGGGCCAGTAAAGCAGCCGCTGGTCAAGGATTGCCAGCAAGGGCTGGTCGCCGCCGCGCAAATTCCAGGCAGTATCGGCCAATGTACCAATCTCTTTCAAGTCGCGGGCGATACTGACTTCGCCGCTGCTCATGACGAATCGGGCCGCTTCCTGGTCGGTGGTCGGGTAATGAAGTTCGGGGATGGTGAAAGGCTGGGGGGCGCGGGTATCGCCATGATGGTATACGATGCCGCCCACGTTAATCAGGTAGTAAAGATGGGCCGCATGGCGATCGGGCATAATCTGGGAGCCGTCGGTGGCGACGATGGTGGCTTTTTTGGGCGGGGCCGGCGGGTTGATTTGGGCGTTAAGGGGGGCATTGTGGTCGAACGGCCGTGCCGAGCGGTAATGCTTAGGGTCGGCCAGACGCGCCGCTTGCGCCAGCGACGCCTCAATGCTGTCCCAATCGTCGGCGTATTGGCTGAGCAGTTGCAGCAGTTCGGCGGCCGTTTCTCGGCTCCGTTCCAGCCGTTCGGCGGCGGCCTGGGCCATGCCATCTATGCCTGTCGTGAGTTTTTCAATTTCTAGAGTCATTTTCTAACAATTGAAGCTGTGCATTTGTGTTGGACAGCAGCCCGACCCATTTAGAAGCAATTGCACCCTCTGGTAAATCCTGATTGAGCATCCAACCCAGGATCGCGCCGCAATCCCGGCAAAAAGATTGGCTGTCATCCAGATTGACGAGATACGGCAGTTCCCAATTTTGTCGGATTTCTGATTCGGCCGGGGCCAAAACCAGAATCACATCATGCGCCAGCGCGTTTTGATTGGCGATGTGTACGGACGATGGATTTTCCGCGTGAACGACATAACGGTTCACGAGAATAAACCCGGCTCGTTTCAGGGTGTTGGTTAAGGCTGACCATCCTTTAGGGTTCCAATGATGAAAAGTGAAAATGAGACGGCCGTTTTCCTTCTTTAAGACGCGGTGGCACTCACTAAAAATACTACCCAGGACGTTTGTGTATTGTCCATTGCCATTTGCTTGTTGATCTACAGCCGCTTCGTCTAGCGAATACGTCCAATCAGCAACATCCGGCAGCAACTTGCGCAGCCAAACGCGGAAAAACGCGGCTAAGTCGCTATATTGAACACTGTCAAAATAGGGCGGGTCGGTGATCACATAATCTATGCTGTCATCGGGAATAGACAAGGCCGCTGACGAACCTTGCAGCAGCAAGAACTGCCGCGATCCTTCTTGTAAATCGGCAAATTGGCGGACTTCAACTCCTTCGTCTACTTCACCGGCAACGATAACTTTTCGGGGACGGCCGTTACCGTCAATCACACGTTCCACGGGTTCCTTCGCCCAACGACGGCCGCGAACAATGCGGCTGTAAAACAAGTTTTGCAAATTCCCTGATTGTTTTTTTCGATAAAGCGGGTTGTTTTCCAGAGCGGTGTAAGGAAACGAATAAGCATGATGGGCAAACGTGTGTCGGATTGCGCCGGGCCGATTTTTCTTTGCTCCCTTATACCCGCATAACAGCGCATTAAACTCCAGCGATGTGGATACCAGCAAGGCCAAATTCAGGCGAACAAGCGTCTCAAAAGTTGTTAAACGCTCAATTGCCCGATTCAAAAATAACAATTGACGACTGGAAAACAAATCCAGATAGCTGGATATCCCGCGATTAAGTAAATCTTGAGATTTTGGGCCGGGTTCTATACGGAAATCATCGGCCGAAAAAGGCAGTTGGTCGCGGCGTTGATTGGCATACGCGATAGCGTCCTGGTCGGCCTGCTGTGGCGCGGCAAAAAACAAGCCATGCTCCTTGCATTCACCCACAACGGCAATAGGTTGGTATCGTTGATAAAAAGGAACGGCAACATCTTCTTTGTACGCAGCGTGGCAGTGCGAACAAATTTTCACTTCCTTCTCAAAAACAGGCAATTTATCTACTGCGTCAGATGCCGAAAACAGCTTGTCGTCAAGATAAATGTCGTGTGATTCGGGATGAATATGGAAGATCGAACCATCGCTGTTGTAACGTAAAACCAACGAATCCACGAACAGCGCCTCGTTCATTGACGAGCCGTTAGCCGACGAGCCGCCGCAATGACACCGCCGCCGCAATCCGTATAAAACAAATCGCAATTCATAGGATAACCCGCATGTGGGGCAAGCTGTTCGATACAGAGGCGCTAATTCCGCATAAAGATCGTCGTAGAATTGATTAAAGGCGGTTTCCAATTCCGCCAAGGGCAGTTCAGACAAGGTGGCGCGGGCTTGCAAAATGGGAATCGGGTCAATATCAGCCCCCACGACATTAGCCCCCAGACGAATCGCTTCATGCACCGTCGTACCGCCGCCCATCATCGGATCTAAAATGATTTTGCCTTCCAACCCGCCGGACGCATAATAATTTTGTTGCGCATCATCGGGCACAAGGTGTTTCAAAATAGTGCGGAACGTGCTTCCGCAGCGCCGCGCCCACCATTTATGCAGGTAGGTGTTGGGCCGGTAGAGGTGGCGGTTGTACGTCTCCAACCGGGCCAGCGCGTCGGCGAAGCCGGCGTCGAAATGGGCGTCAATGGGCAGAGAGCTAGAGGTAGAGGGGGGATTGATTTCTCGCAGGCGGGTTTGGGTGTCCATCGAGGGTAAGTGTAGCACGGCCGCACCCCCCCGGCGAGTGTGTTGTCACGTCCGGCCTGATTGGTTTACAATAGAGACGGAACAGCAAATCAGAACGGATTAGGAGGAAACGATGCCTCAAGATTTGTGGCAGTTACGTCGTCGAAAAGGGATGTCGGTCAAACAGTTGGCGGCTAAAGCGGGCCTGTCGCCGAAGGAACTGGACGCTTACGAAAATGGGGAGCTGGTGCGCACCCTGCACCGGCACCGGCTGGCGAAAGTGTTGTTTGTAGACCCGTCAGACATTAAGGTGCAGTCGTCGCCAAAACCGGCCAGACCCCAGCCAAAACCGAAACCGGCAGCGAAGGGGAAACGGCCGTCATCTCCCAAAAAACCAACCAAACCGGCCAAAACGCCCAAACCCGCCCGCCCCGGCCAAATCGAACACCTCATTGCCCTGGCCCGTGTTTTGGGCGAGGATGAGGCGGCGCTGACGGTCAAAATCGGCAAACCCCCGGCCGAATTAACCCTGCCCGAAGCCAAAAAATGGCTGGGGGAATACCATCGAATGACGGAGGAGCGCAGAGCCAAACGGCCGCTCGGAACCCGCCGTTCCCATGTACCCCTGCCTGAAGAAGTGGATGAGTTTGAACTCAACTATCTGCAAGCGAGGCAGGAAAAGGGAGAGATGGTGACATTTAAGCTGTTTGACGGCGCTGCCTTCACCGGCCAGGTTGTCGGCTTCGCTCCCTTCAGCATCACCATCCGGCAGGCGGACGGGACGGAAGTGACGATGCAAAAGCTGGCATTGGCTTACTACACCGTCCAGCAGGAGGGAGCGGCATGAGCTTGAGCGACCATTTGCGCTACCTGCGGGCGATGAAGGGAGACGTGACGCCGGATGAGATGGCGGCGGCGATTGGCTGGGAGAAACCGGGGGAAATCGCCCTGGCGGAGAAGCGTTACCGGCCGGTGTATGAGACGGAATTGATTGAGAAGCTGGCGGATTATTACGGCCGTCCTGCCGCCGAATTTCATTGGCACAACGCCCGGCCGCGCAAATTCCTCACCTTCGCCGCCGCCCGCGCCCTGAGAACCAGGGAGCCGCTCAGCCTCACCCTGCGCTCCGGGGAGACGTTGACGGGTACAATCGAATGGTGGGATTTGGGGAGTTTGGGATTGCGGCTGGGGGACGGCCGTCTCCTCTGCGTGCAGCGTCATGCGGTGGTGGATTGGCCGGACGCTGTCAACTGGGAAGACGTTTGATGGCGGCAGCCAGATTGTCCAACGCGCGCAGAACCGTTTGGCGCGGGCAACCAATCGTCATTCGGGCAAACCCGGCCCCCTCTCGCCCAAACCAATATCCTGGACTCAGCGCGATCCGGGCTTCACGGGCCAGGAACTTTTCCAACGCTTTGGCGTCCAGTCCCAATTCTTGAAAATCCAGCCAAACTAAAAATGTCCCTTCAGGCTCAATCAACGACACGTCGCTGGCGTTGGCCTGTAAAAACCCCCTGATCAAATCCACATTGCCTTGAAGGTAAACCAGCAGCGCATCCAGCCAGGCGGCGCCCTCCTGATAAGCGGCTTCGGTGGCAACCGAAGCAAACACATTAATTTTGTTAATCTGGTAACGATGAGCAAATTCACGGAACCGGCGCCGATGCGTTTCGTTGGGGATGATGGTGATGGCATCTACCATACCGGCGATATTGAATGTCTTGGCCGGGGAAATACAGGCGGCGGCGTTCTGGGCAGCGCTCTCAGAAACGGTCAGATAGGGGATGTGCCGATGCGGCGGGAAGGCGAAATCACCATGAATTTCATCTGTGATGACAAAGAGATGATGACGCTCACAAATCGCGGCTACCTGCGCTAACTCTGTCTCCGTCCAAACCCGGCCGACGGGATTATGCGGGTTACATAAAATCAATATCTTGTTGTGGGGATCGGCGGCTTTGACTTCCAGATCGGCAAAATCCATTTGATATCGTCCGGCAACGAGTTTGAGCGGATTCTTGACGATCTTCCGGGCATTGCTTTTGACGACCATGCGGAACTCAAAGAAAACCGGGGGTTGCAGAATAACGCCATCCCCCTCGTTTGAGTGTTGATTGATCAAGATGGCGATGGCGTTTAAGATGGACGGGCATGGTTCAATGTGCCGCCGCGCGATTTTCCACCCATGCCTCTGCTGATACCAGGATTCCAGCGCCGTAAAATAACTTTCCGGTTTAACTTCGTAGCCAAAGATTCCATGCCCCACTCGTTTTTGCAGTTGTTCTATCACGGCCGTAGGCGCTTTCAGATCCATATCGGCAACCGACATGGGGATTGCCGCCTCGTTGCCGAAATGTCCCGCCAGGAAAGCGCGGCTCCATTTCATCGTCGGATATTGGCTGCGATCAATGCGTTCGTCAAAATTCATCATGGGTTTCTCTCAATGTTAGAACAGGCAATCGGCGGGCGTTGTCTTGGTTGAAATCGCCAGGAAACCTGATGAAAGCATCAAGTGCCCGCCGGGTTTGCCACGTGCTTATAGATAAATCGGTTAACTCACCAGAGAGGCCAGTTTTAAGGCATAGAAAGCGGGCCGGGGATTGAACCGTCTGTCCAGCAAGCCATTTCGCGGATAATAACCGCGATCACTGTCCATAAAAGTGTCAATGAACACGGCCGTATTCCCCATCGTCCGGCTGGCGTGATAAGCGTCCACGATAAAACATTGCAGCCGCGCATCATCGTCGAAGCGAACGCCCTCGTCCCAGCGCGGCAGCTGCAGGTTGATCAATTTGGCGCGGCGGCATTGCCGGTCAATTTCAGCCAACGCAGTGGCAGGCTCCTCCCAGGGAGAGACTCTGAACGTCAAGCCAATATCGCCAGCCGAATCATCAAGCGCCGCCAACCAGCTTTCCGCTTCCTCCGACTGGCTGGCGGCAAAGCCGTGACTGGCAAAATGTTGGAAGCTCAGGCTGTCGCCGTCCGCTGCTTTGATGGGCACGACGGGGGCGATGAATAGCTGGCCGGGGAACACTGTTCGCGCCCGGCGGACGGCCGTCCCCACCTCAGACATCGCGTATTCCGGCAAGATGATCTCCCAACTGCGCAGCAAACGGCCGCGCGCCGCCACCGTGGCCAACGTAGCTTCATCAGGCAGCCCCAGGCTGTAAACGGTAAATTCAAACCCCAACTGCACAAAATTAGCCAGACGCCGGCGCACATCCGCCTGGGCCAGATCGGCAAAGGGGACGCGCAAGGCGGTGACGCCCAGCTCAAACAGAGCCATCAACAACCCGTCCCGGTACGCCTCTTTGCGTTGGAACTCGTCCAGCCCGTCGGCGGCCAGTTGCACACGCCGCCCCCAGCCGCGGCGCAGGCTGACGCCCAGCATGTGTACCGGTTTGCCCGTCATTTGCACCGGTTCTACCGGCGGCATGCCGGCCGGTAATTGGCCGCCGCCGTAGGTTCTGATGGGGTGGATTTCATGCCGGTCGGCATAAACGCGCGCCAGGAAGAAGCCGAGTTTGGCGGTGTCGTTACGGCCGTACTCATCCCCCGGCGCCACCGTGGCCAACTCCGCATATTCCGGGCGCACAAACGCCATTGAGGGCAGGCTGTAATAGGTCGTCTTTTCATGGACGCCGACGAACACATTATGCACGTGCCCGGAGAAGACCGCCTCCACGCCATACCGCGCAAACAGGCCCAGCAGCCAACCGCGGGCCGGTTCATCCACGTTATCGTAATGCGTCGGTTCGGCCGGATCGCAGATAAAGAGCGGGTAGTGCATAAAAACGAAGATGCGCTGCCCTTGTTCCCTCGCCCGGCGCAGCGTCTCCTCCAGCCAGACGCGCTGCGCCCGCTCCCGGGCAAAACCGGCGTTCAGAACCGGCGTGTCCAGACAAACAAAGCAGCAGCCATTGGCGGCAAATGATTGGTACAACGGCCCCCACTGCCGGGCGAAAATCAGGTGGCTCTCCTCTTCGACGACGGGCGCCGGCAGCCAGGCGTTGGGTTTATCGCCGATGTCGTGATTCCCCGGCAGGGCGTAAAAATCAGCTTCAATCCCGGCAAAAATTTCCCGCGCCCGTTCCACCGCCGCTTCGTGAATTGGCAGCGCCGGGATGGGGTGAACTAGGTCGCCCAGATGAACCACGAAGTCCGGCCGCAGCTTGTTGACGCACCGCACCACATATTCAGCCCGCTCAATCGTCAACCGGTTTGAGGCATAGCCGCCCTCTTCGGTGGCGTCTGGCAGGCGCACATGCGAGTCCGAAATCACCGCAAAATGAAACAAAAAACTGTCAGACTGCTTTGGATCTGTCATATTTGATGTTCTTTGATGGTCAGCCGATATTCTTTACCAACAAATGATCAAATGCCCCATGCTCAACGGACGTTTCACTGGCGGGACAGGCTTGATCCTAAACATTCTTTGCTCATAATCAACCTTTAGGAATCGCGGCGTTTACTCTAGCGTGACCTTTGCACACGCACTGAATAATTGCATAACTGGAAATAAACCGTACTAAATCGCGCGTTATGACAAGTAGCGCGGCAAGCCGCCAATGGATGGTGGATTGGCGGCTGAGATCTGCGCGGTTTTGAGAGAAACTTCGCAGCCTCCAGACAGCTACCCCGCTTCATAAAACTCCGGAGCCACAAAGGGTGCCAGGGCGTAGGCCACCCCCAGGGCAAAGGCGTCGGCGCGGGGAACCAGCCCGGCCGTCAGCAGCCCCACTGCGCCCGCTTTTTGCTTGGTGTTGTGGTCGGCCACTAAATCGTCCATCACCGGGCCAAGCTCTTCCCCGGCCAAAACGCGGTCGGCGATGATGGGGGGCAGGGGCAGCCGGCCGGCGCCGCCAACCCCTTCACGGCCGTTCCCATCCACCACCGCCACCCAGCCACACAGCAGCAGACGGCCGTCCGCCAACTGCACCCCTCCTTCCAGACCAATGCCCAAATCAGCGCCCAGGGCGGCTTTAGCGGCCAGCGCCCGGTTGCGGGCGCCGTTGATCGCTTCGGCGTCGCTCATCGGCATCTCGCTGACGCCAGAGGGGACGTTGACGGCCGTCACTTCTGCATCCGGCCATTTTTGCAGCGCCACCTGGCGCACGGCCGTCACCTTCACCGGATTCATCGAGCCAACTGCAATTTTCATCTGTCATCCAATATCAATCTGGGTGATGGCGTCAAAATCAAGCGGCTGCTGGCCGCCCAGCACCGTCTCCAACGCCAACTGCGCCACCTGGAAAAACGCCTGCAAATCGGCGATGCGTTCCAGGTAATAGCGGGCCAACTCCTGTTCCTCGGCCGTCAACTCATTTTCCGCATTTTGTAATTTCTGGATGCTGTCGTTGAGTACGTCAATCGCCTTTTGCACTTCCCGCCGCTCCCGGCTGCCCAACACGTTGCGGATGATCTGCCACAGGTTCGATTCGGCGGTATAAAATTTCTTGCGTTCGCCGCGAATCCAAACCTCTTTGGCCATCCCCCAGCGCTCAAGGGCGCGCATGTTCATGCTAACCGAACCCTTGCTGATTTTGAGGCGGCTGGCCAAATCGTCCAGCGACAGCGGCTCCGGGCTAAGTAATACCGTGCCATACAACCGCCCCATCACCTCGCTAAATCCAAAAAAACGGGCCAGACGACCGACGCCATCCACCGTACTTTCATCAACAGCAATCAGGGTTGTGTGCATTATATCTCCCAACGTTCAGAACATTTTGAATGATGGGAGGTTAGCAAACTTTTCAGGAGAAGGCAAGGAGAAGGCAGCGAGCGGAAGGATGAAGGATGAAGGCAGAATCTCACCTCGTCACCATTGCAGTACTGGGCCGTGCCCGGCGCCCAACTGCCACGCCGCCCCTTGGCCGATGGCGCGTTGGATGAATTGGTGGGCATGGCGCGCGGCCGCCCCCATCTCTTCCCCCTTGGCCAAAAAGGCGCACACCGCCGCTGATAGGGTGTCGCCGCTGCCATGCGTGTTGGCCGTCTCTATGTGGGGCGCGGTTAGATGGGTAAGGGTACGGCCGTCATAAAACACATCCACCATCTGTCCTCCTTGCCGTCCCCCTTTGAGGAGAACGTGGCGCGGGCCGAGGGCGTGCAGACGGCGGACGGCCGTTTCCATCTCCGCTATTGTTTTCATCGTCAACCCAGTTAACAATTTCGCTTCGCACCGGTTGGGCGTGACCAAATCAGCCAGGGGAAACAACCGGTTGATGTACGCCTGGGTCACGTCCGGCGCAAACATGGCTTCGCCTCGATGATTCACCAGCACCGGGTCAATCACCACAAATTCAGGGGCGTACTGGCGCAGTTTGGCGGCTGCTGTCTCGATGACGGCCGCGCGTCCCAAAAACCCGGTTTTGACCGCCGCCGCCCCATAATCGGAAAGAACGGCATCCAATTGCTGCGCCACAAAATCAGGCGGGATGGGATGGACGGCCGTGACAGACAGACTGTTTTGGGCGGTGACGGCCGTGACCACACTCATCCCATACACACGCAGCGCCGCCCACGTCCGCAGATCCGCCTGCAAACCGGCCGCGCCGCCGCTGTCCGATCCGGCAATGCTCAACACTTTGGCCAGAGGGCCGGGGTTTCCTTCGGGCATTGCTCCATCTCCGGTAATAAAAAAACCGCCGGCCATCTTCGACACCGGCGGTTTTTCAATTACGTTTTACGTTTTTCGTTTTACCAACCTCAGTAGATCAAGATTTTCGCCACGAATGCCACGAATTACACGAAAAACACGTTCTTACTTCGTGAAATTTGTGCAATTCGTGGCAGATTTTGGATCTACTGAACCTACATATTCGCCACAATCGCTTCCGCATACGCGGAGCAGGACAACTTGGCGGCCCCTTCCATCTGGCGGTGCAGGTCATACGTCACCGTCTTGGCCTCAACCGTCTTCGTCATCGCGTCCACAATCAGGTCGGCCGCTTCGCTCCAGCCCATGTATTGCAGCATCATCACCCCGCTCAAAATCAAGCTGCTGGGATTGACCATATCCTTACCGGCATATTTCGGGGCCGTGCCGTGGGTGGCTTCAAACAAAGCCATGCCGTCGCCAATGTTGCCGCCGGGAGCCATACCCAAGCCGCCCACCTGGGCTGCCGCCGCATCGCTCATGTAATCCCCATTCAGGTTCAAGGTGGCGATCACGTCGTAATCTTTGGTGCGGGTGAGCAACTGTTGCAGCATATTGTCGGCGATCACGTCTTTGATGATGATCTCTTCGCCGTTGTTGGGGTTCTTCAACACGTGCCAGGGGCCGCCGTCCAACGGTTCCGCGCCAAACTCGTCGCGGGCCAGCTCATACCCCCAATTTTTGAAAGCGCCTTCGGTGAACTTCATGATATTGCCTTTGTGAACCAACGAGACGCTCTTGCGGTTGTTATCAATGGCGTGTTGAATGGCCTGACGCACCAGACGCTTGGTGCCAAATTCGCTGACCGGCTTAATGCCGATGGCGGCGTCCTCGCGCACGTTCTTGCCCAGGGTTTCGTTCATGAACTTGATGATGGCTTTGGCCTCGTCTGTTTCGGCCGACCATTCAACGCCGGAGTAGACATCTTCCGTGTTTTCGCGGAAGAGGATGATGTCCATATTCTCCGGGTGCGTCACCGGGCTGGGCGTGCCGGAAATCCAGCGCACCGGCCGGACACAGGCATACAGGTCAAGCACTTTGCGCAGCGTCACGTTCAAGCTGCGGAAACCGCCGCCGATGGGGGTGGTCAGGGGGCCTTTGATGCCGACCAGGAATTCGCGCATGGCGTCGAAGGTTTCTTCGGGCATGAAGTTGCCATCATAAATTCGGGCCGCTTTTTCGCCGGAGTAGATTTCCATCCAGGCGATTTTGCGCCGGCCGCCATAAGCCTTTTCTACGGCCGCATCCCAGACGCGCATGGAAGCCGGCGTGATGTCTACGCCGATGCCATCCCCTTCAATAAAGGCCACAATCGGGTTGTCGGGTACATTTAGTTTGCCGTTTTCAAATGTGATTTTTTCACC
Source organism: Chloroflexota bacterium (assembly GCA_024277135.1). Lineage (GTDB taxonomy): Bacteria > Chloroflexota > Anaerolineae > Promineifilales > Promineifilaceae > JAJRVV01. The sequence continues at coordinate 20,214 of JAJRVV010000058.1, forward strand.
GGCGGGTACTTTGATATTTTGGTATGCCATGTTTAACAAATCTCCTACAGGTATGGAATTAGATTTTTAGTGACCGTCCAGAAATAAGTTCCCTGTTTAAAGATTGGAGATTGGGTGACTGGAGACTGACTGTCTCTCAATCTCTAATCTTTGGTCTCAGGAAGTAAATTTTGGACGCTTTTAGCTCCGTTCAGAGGCCACAGGTTGATCAGCCAGCATTATACCGCCATCTGAAACAGAAGGGGAAAAAAGGTGACAAATGTCATACGGGAACAGCGTCCGGGCGAGACGTACAAGTTTTTGCTACGTTGTCTGGCTACAGTTTATGCTTTGTGAAAATCTCGTAGGTCTTTACGGCCGTATATGTTCGTAAGATCGCTGGTCAATCTCAGCAAAAAAGTCGCGGCTGATGTCGGTGTTGGGCACGCGCGGCGCATGTCCGGCAGTGGTGCTGAGCAGATTGGCATTAACGATGTCCGCCCACTGATTAGACTTGATGGTGTAAAGCTGTGCCGGAACCCGTTGCCGCATCGCTTCATCCGGGGTTTGCAAATCAGGCAGGTCGCGGTGCAGCCCGGTTAAGGTGATGCCGCCCAACTCGTTTCGGGTGACGGCCGTCCACTGGATGTAATCCATGATCACGCCGCGCACTTCCAGCGCTTGCTTCGCTTCCCACACCACAATGCGGGTCATAGCGGCCACGCTGTGGAAGATGGGCGGCGGCAGTTGGGCGTTGACCCGGTTGATGAAGCCACTTTGGGCCGCCATCCCCAAAAGCGTGGAGACAAACGCCGCCGCGCCCACAAAGACGGCCCACATGATGAACAAAGGCCAGGGGATGTTTTCTGGCGCTTGAAAGCCGGGGTCTGGTTGAACGGGGATTTGCTGCGTGAATTGAATTTCATACGTGTTCAGTTCGGACACGGCCGTTCCCGCCACAAAAGGCAGCGCGCCCGGCAAAGTAGGCCCGGCTTCCTCCAGTTTTTTAATGATCTCGCGCAGCAGTTCCAGATGCACCGCATCCGGCGGCATCTGATCTAGCCCATTTTGCAAGTCGGTGTGAAAGTCGGTCAGCGCTGCCCGGCTTTCCTGGGGTAAATCGTCGCGGGCCAGATAATCTTTCACCTCGCGCTGCACTTTGATGATGGTCTGCCGGGGAGAAAGTAGCGGCGGCGGTTCTAACCGGTCAAACAGCCGGTCTATGACGATGGGCAAACCTACATAGCCTCCTAACGGCGTCACAAAACCCAACCCCAAGAAGATGATGATGCCCATCCCAATTGACCCCATCCATACCGGCCGGGCCAGTTGGGGCAAGTGGCGGCGCAAACGGGTCCGGCGCAAGCCCGTTTGCCAGGAATGGGTCAGGAGTGTGGCGGGGAGCATTGCGGCTAAGAAAGTGGCCGCTCCCAGCGGGACAGCTCGTTCCCAGAGGGCGTTGGGGTTACGTTGAAAAGCCAGTCCAAAAGCGATGAGGGCGACGGCCGTGCCCAGCAGTGCCCCCATCATCCCTAATCCGCCAGCATCCGCCCGGCCAAACACCTGATTCCGAAAATTGAACAGCAGGCAGCCAACCCCTGACCATAGAAAAACGGCCGTCGCCACTGCCGGCGCCATGTCAGATTGAGCCGGATTTAACCGAGAAAAAGCAAAATCCACCACAATGCCGATCAGCGTCAAAAACAGCATGATGATCAGGCCGCTGATGATTCAGAGTGGCAAAGCATCCCCCATCCGCTGCCGTAAAAAGCCGGGAGCAAGCGGCTGCTCCAGAATTTGCGCCCAATTCCGGTTATCGGCGCCGCAGCGTGGGCAGCAAATGTCATTGTCCAACGGATGCAGGGGGGGATGGGGCGGATTTTCGTTGGCGGCCGCGCCACCGGGGGTGGCGATGGGGCGATTGGATCGGATTTCGGCATAGCGCAGCCGGGTGGTGATGAGTTGTTTGGAGCGTAAGCGGAAGCCTTGACGACCGTTTTCCCCACCTTCGCCCGGTTCCATCTGATTGGCGCTAATAAATTCTTCGGCAACGGCAAAGTAGTTATGACAACTAATACATTCAATTTGCCGCGACGTATACGTCCGGGGTAATCCTGGCAACTCTATCATCTGGCACTAGCGGGTAAAACCCACTCCTCCTCTACCTTTCAGGCATGTCAAACCGACATGATTCTGCGTACATCCAATCAAGTTCGCTTGGCTAACCAAGTTCACTTGGCCAACACTACTGCACTGCCTCAAAACTGCCAGGGGATTTACGGAATAGCTGCGACCCTCTGAACCCTTTTATCTGGCACTTCTCAAGACAACTTATGATGAAGCCGTCTGGCATGACGGCCGTTGTTGGTTCGAGAACACGTGCCTATAGCATACAATAAAACGAAACCGGCTGACAAGAGGGGAAAACATTAAAGTTTTGGCGGATTCCTAAATTGCCGAAAAAACGAGGGGACGGCCGCGCCGAAATGGGTATAATTGACAGCACATCGTATTGGCATCGTGACCATCATCGTCCTTTTGTATTGTTAGGTTGAGTTGTATGCGGAAGCAAATTTTCATATGGCTGGCCGTGTCCCTGGCATTGGCCGCCTGTTCCTTTTGGGGAGAGCCAACTGACGCCACACCTACGCCCGGCAGCGAGACGGCCGTTTCTCCGATAACGCCATCGGCTACGCCCACTTTCCCGGCGGCGGAGATAACGCCGGCGGCAACCGGCACGGCCGTGCCCACCGCCACTCGCACTCCCACCCCCCTGCCGCCCGATCTGGCCATCACCGCCGAGGATGTCGCCATTTATCCCGGCCCTATTTTATATGCCGGTGAAAAAGTCAGCTTCATCATCAAACCGTTTGTGCCGGAGCCGGTGATTGCGGAAGATGTCTCTGTCCATCTGTTTCTGGACGGCCGTGAGGTAGAACAAAGCAGCTTGAGCGGCCGCACCTTGACCGCCGACCCCATCGCCGTGTTTGCCTGGGCGTGGCCGGCCGCCGCCGGCCCGCATACGGTTGAGATTCAACTCGACCGGGACGATCAAATCCAGGCGGGGGATGAAGACGAAACCAACAATCGGCTATCATTGGCGATCAATGTACTCACGGCTGATTCACAGCCGCCGCTGGAACAAAACGCCGCCTGGATCACCACCGAATTAAGCTGCTGCCGGGTGCATGTGGTCAACGGCACCGCCGCTTTCCGCGATTTACCCGACCTGCTGACGGTGGTGGAAACGGCCGTACAGCAGGCCGTCAACAAACTGCATGAACCCCCGGAACGGCCGTTGGAAATCTACTTCATTGACCGCATCATCGGGCAAGGAGGGTATGCCGGTTCCGAGATGGTCGTCTCCTACCTGGATCGGGATTACGTGGGCAACGAATTGACGCAAGTCATCACCCATGAGGCCATCCACCTGCTGGATCGACAGTTTGCCCCGCAGCGCATCGCTTTCCTGGCGGAAGGGGTGGCGGTGTGGGCCAGCGATGGCCATTATTGGCCGCAAGACCTGGATCGAGACAATGCAGCGTTGGCGGATGCCGGCGAATTTGTGCCATTGGCCACGCTGGCCGACGATTTTTATACGCATCAGCACGAAATCGGTTATCTGGAAGCCGCCGGATTTGTCAATTACCTGATTGAGCTGCGCGGCTGGAATCGGTTCCGGCTGTTTTATGCCGATGTCAGCGATGAGGATGCCGACACCCCGGCAGCGGCGCTGGACTTGAATTTGCAACAGTATTACAACCGCACGCTGGCGCAAATGGAGGCGGATTGGTTGGCTTATCTGGAGGATGAACCGTACCGGCAAACGGCCGTTGATGAAATCGAAACCAGGCTGGTCTACTTTGAAACGATGCGAGCCTACCAGCAACAGTATGATCCCCCCGCCTACTTCCGCACCGCCTGGCTGCCCTCGCCCAATGCCGTCCGCGAAGAAGGCAATCCGGCCGATTTGAACCGGCATCCTCAGGATGCGCTCAACGTCACCCTGGAAGTGATGCTGGCAACGGCTATAACAGATTTGCGCGACGGCCGTCTCCGCTAAGCGGACGCCCTCATTGACAGCATCCAACGTGTTCTGGAAAGCCAGGGACAGTTTGTCGATCCGCTGGCTTCCAGCTATTGGAACCTGGTACTGTCGGCCGCCGATTTAGGCTACACGGTACAAGAGATTAACCTCGATCATGATCGGGCGGTGATTCTTGGGCGCGATGGCCAATCACTAAACTCGATCACCCTCCGATTTGTGCTGCGTGGACGAGATTGGATATACACCAATTGATCAGTGTTCAGTACCCAGTGTTCAGTATCAAGATAAGTCGTAAACTGAATACTGAATACTGCTAACTGAATACCGATTTACGGATGATTCAATTTGATTTTTATGCTACAATGCTGGCAGATACCGGTTAAGGCAAATCCCTTAATCGGCTGCCTGATTAACCTGAATCTAGCGAAGAGAAGCCCATGATTGAAGTGGCCATAGACAGCATTCGTATCAGCCTTGTATCCCAACATCGCATCGTCATGCTTAAGGAAATGGACAGCGATCGCCAGCTTCCCATCTGGATTGGCCCCTGCGAAGCGGATGCTATCACCATCGAATTACAAGATGTGAAAATCGCTCGTCCCGTAACGCATGACCTCCTGAAAAATGTGGTGACCGAAATGGGCGGTCGGATTTCCCATGTACTCATTCGGGCTTTGACGGAAGGCGTTTTTTACGCCAGCCTCTTTATTGATTTGAATAAAGAAGTGCATGAGATTGATTGCCGCTCTTCCGACGCCATCGCTCTGGCGGTGCGAGCCAAAGCGCCCATTTTCGTCAATCCAGAAGTGATGGATGAGGCCGGCATTCTGCCCGAAACCGACATCCAGGAACCAGAAGAGCCCGAAGTGGATGCGGATGCGTTTGCCGATTTTGTGGACTCGTTGGATTTTGATGATTTGGATGCAGATGCCTGATCGGGGGTCTGACGACATCCCAACTGATTGTTTTGGCTAGTTGGAACGTGGAACGCAGCGAAAAAGCGTTTCACGTTTTCCATTTATGAGTGATTCTCTGCACAATGAAAATTCATAATTCATCCTTCATAATTCATAATTCTCAGAGGAGAACGGCCGTCTGCCATGAGCGAGTTTGAACGTCTGCCCCCCCACAGCGTCGAAGCCGAAGAAGCGACGCTGGGTTCGCTGTTGATCGACCCGGACGCTATCTACGAAGTCAGCGGTTTCCTGAAACCGACCGCCTTTTACCGGCCGCAAAACCGCTGGATTTATGAGGCCATCCTCAGCCTGGCTGACCGGCGCGAGCCGCTGGACTTGATCACGCTGACGGAAGAGCTGCGTCGGCAAGAGAAACTGGAAGACAGTGGCGGGGAAGGGTATATTATCGGCCTGATCAACACGGTCCCTACCGCCATCAATGCCAAGAGCTACGGCCGTCTGGTGGAAGCCGCCTCCATCCGCCGCCGCATGATCCAGGCCGCCAGCAACATCGTCCAACTGGCTTACAACGAAGCCGAAGACATCGAAATCGTCATTGACCGGGCCGAACGCTCCCTGTTCTCCATCAGCGAAGAACGCACCACCCGCGACCTGGTTCCCATCAAACAAATAGCCCGCGATTATCTGGAACGCATTGAAGAACTGCACGCCCGCGGTGATGAGTTTATTGGCGTACCTACCGGCTTTGTCGATCTGGATCGGTTGTTGGGCGGTCTGAACAAGTCCGACTTGATCATCGTCGCCGCCCGGCCTGGCATGGGTAAGACCAGCTTGCAAAACGCCATTGCCCTCACCGCCGCCAATAAACATGGCAAACGGGTGGCCATGTTCAACATGGAAATGTCCGGCGAACAGTTGGTGCAGCGCATGATTGCCTCCGAAACCCGCATTGATTCTCAACGGCTGCGTCGTGGCGATTTATATGAGCAGGAATGGCCCATTTTCATGGAAGCGGTCGGCCGTTTATCCGAAACCCGCATATTCATTGATGACACCCCCTCCATCACACCCATGCAACTGCACACCAAATGCCGCCGTCTTTATGCGGAGCATGGCCTGGATTTGATCATGATTGATTATCTACAGCTCATGCAAACAGAACGGGCCAGCAGTAACCGGGTGCAGGAGATCAGCGAAATTTCCCGGTCGCTGAAGGGGTTGGCCCGCGAGTTGAACGTGCCGGTGCTGGCTGCGGCTCAGTTAAGCCGGGCCGTGGAGCAGCGTCAAGAGAAACGGCCGTTGCTTTCTGATTTGCGTGATTCCGGTTGTCTGGCAGGCGATTCTCTGGTAACGATGGCCGATACGGGCCAACGTATCCCTATTCGTGAATTGGCCGGAAAATCCCAATTTCCGGTATGGGCCTTGAATGAAGAGACGCTTAAGATCGAACCGGCGGCCGTCAGTCGGGCATTTGGCACCGGCGTCAAACCAGTCTACTTGTTAAAAACTCGCTTAGGACGAACCATTCGCGCGACCGCCAACCATAAATTCCGTACGTTTGCCGGATGGAAACGACTGGATGAGTTAAAGATGGATGATCACCTGGCGTTGCCCCGTGAAATCCGTCATTCACAGCCCCAACAATTGCCGGATGCAGAATTGGCGCTGATGGGACACTTAATCGGCGATGGGTGCATTTTGCCGCGTCATGCCATTCAATACACAACGCATGAAGAAGAGCTGGCAGAGATGGCAGCGTCATTTGAAGTTGGCCTTCTGGCTAAGAGCGATATTTATTGGGATCGAATCGTTTCTGTTGAATACGCTGGCGAAGAAGAAGTGTTCGATCTGACCGTTCCTGGACACCATAATTTCATTGCCGATGATATATTTGTTCACAACTCGATCGAGCAAGACGCGGACATCGTCATGTTCATCTACCGGGACGAATACTACAACCCTGACACCACCGAACGCCCCAACATCGCCGAAATCAACATCGCCAAACACCGAAACGGCCCCACCGGCGCCATTGATCTCTATTGGCACGGCAAACTAGCCACATTCAGAAATTTACAACGGCAAGAGATAAACCTATAATTGACGATTAACAATTCACAATTATGAAAGGCTTCCCCGGCTTTCCCGAAGGCAAACTGCGACTGACCCAGGTTCCCAACCTGTTTTTCAGCGATCTGCTGCCCATCATTGACAATTTGGCCGAACTCAAGGTCACCCTTTACGCCTTTTGGGCGTTGACGCAAAAGGAAGGACAGGTGCGCTATCTGCGGCTGGCCGATTTCCTCAACGACACCGCCTTCGTCAAAGGGTTAGCGCCTACCCTCAATCTGGCAACTGAAGCGTTGATGGATGGTTTGGAGCGGGCGGTGGCGCGAGGCACATTCCTGCACATCAACGTGGAAAGCGCCAATGGGCAGATGGATTTGTACTTTTTGAACACGGCCAAAGGGCGGGCGGCCGTGGAAGGCATCACCCGCGGCGAATGGCGGCCCAATCCCGACGAAGATGAGCCGATCACGTTATTGGTTGAGCGGCCCAATGTATTTGTCTTGTATGAGCAAAATATCGGCCCGCTGACGCCGATGATCGCCGACGAATTACGGGACGCCGAACAGACGTATCCGGCCCGCTGGATTGAAGAAGCGATTCAACAAGCTGTCGCCAGCAATGTGCGCAAGTGGCGTTATATTCTGGCTATCCTGGAACGATGGCGACAGGAAGGAAAACAAGATGGAATCGGCCGCCGAGATTCTCAAAAAGACATACGCCGACAAATCCCCGATGAGTATAAAGACATCATCAAGCGATGACGGCCGTGCCGACGACAATGCCGGGCTGGGCAAACCAGACTGCCCTCATTGCGGTGGATTAGGTTACACTATCCCCGACGTGCCGCCGGTACACCCCAGGTTTGGCCGGGCCGCTGCCTGCACTTGCCGCGCCATCGAGCAAGAAATGGCGCGCATGGACAACCTGCTCCAACTCAGCCAACTCGGCGCGCTGGCAGCCTGCACCTTTGACGCCTTTATCCCGGAAGGTATCGGCCTCAACCAGGCCAAAAAACTCAATCTAAAACTGACCTGCGACCGGGCCAGAGCCTTCGCTGAGGAACCAAAAGGGTGGTTGGTATTGAAAGGCGGGTATGGCTGCGGCAAAACCCACCTGGCCGCCGCCATCGCCAATCACCGGCTGGCCATGGGACATCCCGCCCTTTTCATCAGCGTCCCCGACTTGCTCGACCATTTGCGTTCCACCTACGCCCCCAGCTCCAGCGTCAGCTATGACCGCCGCTTTGACCAGGTGCGCAACACGCCGCTGTTAGTGCTGGACGACCTCGGTTCCCAGAGCAACACCGAGTGGGCGCAAGAAAAACTGTATCAAATTTTCAACCATCGCTACAATGCCCGCCTGCCTACCATCATCACCACCAACGAAGAGCTGGAATCCATCGAAATGCGCATCCGCTCGCGCATGGTTGATCCGGGGCTGGTGCAGATCATCACCATTCTAGCCCCTGATTTTCGCCGCTCCGGAGTTGATCAAGAACAATCAGATTTGTCTACGCTGAGTCTGCATCATGACCAGTTGTTCGAGACCTTCGACTTGCGCCAGCGGGAACTGCCGCGGGCGCAGGCGGAAAATTTACAGCGGGCATTTGAAACCGCGCGGGAATTCGCCGAAACCCCGCAAGATTGGCTAGTGCTGAACAGTGTCGCTTATGGCAACGGCAAAACCCATCTGGCGGCGGCCATCGCCAATGCGGTATCCAAACGAGGCGAACAGCAAGTCCTGTTTATCATGGTGCCGGATTTGCTCGATCATCTGCGGGCCACGTTTAACCCCAGCAGCGGGGTGCGGCTGGACAAGCGGTTTGACGAGGTGAAAACGGCGCCGTTGCTGGTGCTGGATGATTTGGGGACGGAAAGCGCCACCGCCTGGGCGCGGGAGAAGCTGTACCAGTTGTTCAACTACCGCTACAACGCCCGCCTGCCCACCGTCATCACCACCGCCACGCCGGTAGATGAATTGGACCCGCGGCTGGCGACGCGGATGTTGGACGGCAGCCGGTGTACTTTCTTTCTGATTGAAGCGCCCAGTTACCGTGGCGGGGTGAAGCCGAAACGCAAATCGCGGAAGCGGTAGACAAAAACGTAAAGACGAAAAATCACTGCGCCAGGTATTTTTCGATCTCGTTCAATACCTGCTGAATGGCGGGCTGCTCTGTAGGCGCTAATTTGTTTTCCCCAATGTGTTTATGATGCGGATAGGTGATGATTTCGGGATGGTGAGGTGCGTTATCGTAACGGAAAAGACACTGATTCTCACGGAGATAAGCATAGGCGTAGACAATTCGCACCGGATATCCCAGTTCTGTGCTAACGGTTTCGTGGATGCTCAGAAAAGAACCATCCCAAAAATGGACTCGACAGCGAAGGATGCCATTAAACGCATCTGAGGCCAGAATTTCGATGATCTCAATGGACGTGACGGATGGTTGCTGGCGCAAACTGCGTTCGACGGATGAGAAATAATCTGCAATGTTCACGAAGCCGGCGCCGATGCAAGCATCAATTGCCGGACAGGTAGTGAGGTAAGGTATAGGTGATACAGTCCGGCCCAGGTTAACCAGGCTTCATCGTCCCCCATTTCACCGTTCTGATATCGTCGGTAAAATTCAATAGTCGAATAACCGAATTTTGCTTCCAAATCAGATAGTCGCTGACTGAGTTCTTGAAATGATAAATATCTTGGCTTGAAAGACGTACTTTGCTCCATACTATTTTACCTTTAGTAGATCATATCCTCGAGTGTTGTGAATTTAGATTTGACAAATCAAATCAAGTATGCATTGCACAGATATAGTGTTTTAATGGCATAGAAATGCAGCTAATGATGTAAAAGTGTTGCGAAAATGATTGTCTAATGCCGAAAATTGTCCGTTCA
>JAJRVV010000059.1 GCA_024277135.1 Chloroflexota bacterium
CATCCAGCGAGACGAATGGCACACAGGTAATCGGCATGGCGCAAGGGAACAGCATTGTCAAATTCTACGAGAATGGCGCTGAGGTACTGACAACCACGGCCGAGGCTAGCGGGTTTTTCTCCGTCACCTACACGTCCACCAGAGTCGGCGTCAATTCGCTGACCAAGCTCACCGCAACCGCCTGCCTGGCCAGCGACCCCAGCCAATGCAGCGACCTCGGCAACCCGGTCAACCTGAAACCGATACAAAGTTTCTGGTGTCCCCAAAGGTCCTTCTGGACAGTGGATTCCGGGCCTTATGCCGGCACATACAAGTTTATCGATCCTGCCACAGGTGAGTATTCTACCCAGAACTGGGTGATTGTCGGCCCACACCACTTCCCGGCTTCGACCATCAGTCTGTACCTGCCTGATCGCGGCGGGCAACCGCCAACGCCGTATATCACGGTTGATAATAGCGGCCCAATCTATCCCACGAATACGCCAACAAAGTCGCCGTGGCAGTACAATTTCCCTGTCCCCTTGCGCCCCTATGACCTCCTCTTCTACAACCCGCTGGATCCGCTCAATCCTTCGGAAGGCGGTCGTCTGATCGACCCCGATGGGTATATCTTTGACGTAACGCAAGGCTTCGACCCCATCAGCCCGACGCTGCACGCCGTTCAAGGCGTCACCGTCACCTGCATGGTCTCGATGACGGAATGGGGCGGCTGGGTTCCCTGGCCGGCGCATCTATACAACAACCAGGTCAATCCCCAGGTGACTGGCGAGGATGGGTACTTTGCTTTCTTCACCCCGCCAGGTTATTACTACCTGCAAGTGGAGGGGATAGATGGCTATCAGTCGTGGCGCAGCCCGGTGGTCGAAGTCATTTCTGACATCGTACACGTTAACGTCCCTTACACACCCTGGCAAAGCGGAGACGCGGCTCAAGTGATGCTGACGGCCGCCGGCCCTGAGCCAGCCGTAGTGACGGTAACGGCCGGAAGCGCGGTGGAGTGGGTTGCCGAGGTGGATGGCATGCTGCCGCCACAGGTGCGGATGGCGTTGATGGACAATCCATCTTTGCGGTTGCTCAGCGTTCTGGACCCCCTCGCTTTTGTTGATGGCTGGGATGGCGGGGCGATGGCGCCGGGCCAAATTTTCCGGCGGCAGTTCGACACGCCGGGAACATACACTTACACCGATGGCGATGGAAACAGCGGACAAGTGGTGGTAAGCTGCCGGGTTTACCTGCCGGTTGTGATGAGGCCGTAAATGTTGAAAGGGGCGTGAATACGGCCGTTCTCATCCGCATTCGCGCCCTTTTTCTTGTCGAATTGGCGGGCCAACCCTGTTACCGGCCAAACAGCAAAAACAACAAACCAAACACGGCGCAATATCCGGCAAACAGGTAGAGGCTGTGCTGCTTCAGCCAGTTGATGAGGAAAGCGATACAGACGTAGCCGGTGATGGCCGCGGCCGTGAACGCCGCCAGCAGGACAGGCGCTTGCTGACCCAGATTGCCGCTGGCGGCCACATCGCCCAGCCCCAACAACCCGGCCCCCAGGATGACCGGAATGCCTAACAAAAAGCTGAAACGAGCCGCCGCTTCCCGATCCAGCCCGCGCCACAGCCCGGCGGTGATGGTGCTGCCGCTGCGGGAGATGCCGGGCAGAATGGCGAACATCTGGAACAGTCCGACGATGAGCGCGTCCAGCCAGCCCATTTGAGCGATGGATTTACGGCCGGACAGCAGCCGCTCGCCGACCACCAGGATGACGGCCGTCGCCAGCAAAAAGGAGGCGGCGTACACTGGCGTGCCAAACACCTCCTCGAAGAAACTCTCCAACAGCAAACCGGCCGCCGCCGCCGGGATGGAGCCGAAGGCGATCAGCCAGCCCAGCCGCGCTTCCGGCGTGGCTAACGGCCGTCGCTGCCGTAATCCGGCAAGGACGGCCGTCACAATCTGCCACACATCCCGCCGAAAATAGATCAGCACCGCCAGCAGCGTGCCCTCGTGCATGATCGCCGCTACCGGCAGCGTCGGCGGCGTCAGCCCAAACCAGGCCGGGATCAACACCAGATGCCCCGAACTGGAAATGGGCAAAAACTCCGTCGCCCCCTGCACAATGCCTAAAATGATCGCTTCTAGTATGTTCATGGTGTGTTAGTGTATTTGTGTATTTGTGTGTTTGTATATTTATGTATTGTCCCAATACTCCAATACACCAATATACCAATACACCAATATACCTATTCCCGGTAGTGACTCAAAAACTCATCGGCAAACGCGCGAAAACGGCCGTCCCCAATCGCCGCCCGCATCTGCCGCACCAGTTCCAGTAAAAAGTGGACGTTGTGCGTCGTCAGCAAAATATGCCCCAAAATCTCATTCGCCTGTACCAGATGGCGCAGATACGCCCGGCTGAACTGGGCGCAGGCGGCGCAGGCGCAGGTTTCGTCAATCGGGGCCGGGTCGCGTTTGAATTTGGCGTTGCGCAGGTTGATGCGGCCGCCCTTCACCAGCGCCGCTCCGTTGCGGGCGATGCGGGTGGGCAGCACGCAGTCAAACATATCCACCCCGCGCAAGACGCCGTTGACCACATCCTCCGGCGCGCCCACGCCCATCAGGTAGCGGGGTTTGCGCCGGGGCAGCAGCGGTTCCAGCGCGTCCAACGCGGCCGCCATCTCCGCCTTCGTCTCGCCTACCGCCAGCCCGCCGATGGCATAGCCGGGCAGCTCCAGCCCCGCCAGAAATTCGGCGCTCTCCGCCCGCAAATCGGGGAAAATTCCGCCCTGGACAATGGCGAACAACGCCTGGTCGTCCCGCGTTTTGGCGCGGACGCAGCGCGCGGCCCAGGCATGGGTGCGGCGCAGCGATTGTTTGACGTAATCGTAATCGTCAGGCGGCGGGCATTCGTCGAAGGCCATGATGATGTCGGCTCCCAGGTTTTCCTGGATGGCGATGCTCTTTTCCGGCGTGAAGCGGTGGCTGGAGCCGTCGAGATGGGATTTGAAGGTGACGCCGTCTTCGTCAATTTTACGGGTGTCACTGAGGCTGAACACTTGAAAGCCGCCGCTATCGGTCAGAATCGGGCCGTCCCAGCCCATGAAGCGGTGCAGGCCGCCTAAATCGCGGATCAGTTCGTCGCCGGGGCGCAGGTAGAGGTGGTAGGTGTTGCTCAAGACCAGGGTGGCTCCCAGGTGGCGCAGGTCGGACGGCCGTAACGCTTTCACCGTCGCCTGCGTGCCCACCGGGGCAAAAACGGGGGTTTCCAGGATGCCGTGCGGGGTGTGGAAACGGCCGTTGCGCGCCCCGCTTTCTTCGTCTTCGGCAATGATCTCAAACTCAAACATGGCGGCGGATTATACCTGTCCCTCTGGCGCTCCGCACCTTTCTGGCAAGGGCTTGGAACCAGATTAAAATACCGATTTGCCTTTGACATTCCCGGCCACATCTGCTAGGCTATTCGCTAACAACTACATAGCTTTCACAAGCACTTCTTATCCAGAGAGGCAGAGGGACCGGCCCGATGACGCCTCAGCAACCACTCCGTTACCGGAGCAGGTGCTAATTCCGGCAGAAGAATTATCTTCTGGGAGATGAGAAGGCGTCACGCCAAAAACAGGTACGCTCCTTCTGAACTTCCAGGAGGAGCGTTTTTAATTGACAATTGTCAATTGGCAATTATCAATTGACAATTTTTGAGGTGACGACATGCTTGATTTAACCAGAACCTATTTGCCCGAAACGGCCGCCCTCCCTACCGGCCCGTCCACCCGCGCCGTGCATGGGCCGGTGGACGGCCGTGCCCCCCACGCCCATCACGCCCTCATCACCCCTATTGTGCAAACGGCGACCTACACCTTCCGCGACACGGCCGACTTGCGCCAATTCATGGAGGCCAAACTGTGGGGACAGGCGACGGATCGGGAGGAGTACGGCCGTTACGGCAACCCCACCGTCCGCGCCGTAGAAAAACGAATCGCGGCGCTGGAAAATGGGGGGGGCGCGCTCATCTTTCCGTCGGGGATGACGGCCGTCACCAACGTCATCCTGGCCATTCTGCCCACCGGCAGCCACGTCATCTACACCGACGACTGCTACCGCAAAACCCGCCAATTCTGCAACACCACCCTGCGCCGGCTGGGCATCGAAACCACGCAGGTTGCCATGGGCGACTACGACGCGCTGGAACAAGCCATCCGCCCCCACACCCGCCTGGTCATCAGCGAAAGCCCCACCAACCCTTACCTGCGGGTGGTGGATTTGGAACGGCTGGTCAGCATCGTCAAGCCGCACCGCCGCATCAAAACCATCATTGACGCCACCTTCGCCACTCCTATCAACCAGAACCCGCTCGACTTTGGCGTTGACTTGGTGATTCACTCCGCCACCAAATACCTGAGCGGCCATAACGACATTTTGGCCGGCGTCGTGGTGGGCGAGGCGGGACTGCTGCACGCCTTGCGCCAGAGCCAGGGGGTGATGGGCGGCATCCTCGACCCGCACGCCGCCTACCTGTTGGAACGGGGCTTGAAAACGCTGGCGCTGCGCGTCCGCCAGCAAAACCAGACGGCACAGGCGGTCGCCGAATTCTTGGAAACGCATCCCAAAGTGGCCCGCGTTTGGTATCCTGGTTTGCCCAGCCATCCTGACTATGAGACGGCCGTCCATCAAATGCGTGGTTTCGGCGGCGTCGTCAGCTTTGAAATCGCCCCCGTCCCCGGCGAAGAGCCGTTGCACAGCGCCAGCCGCTTCATTGACGCTATGACCATCCCTCTCATCGCCCCCAGCTTGGGCGGGGTGGAAAGCCTCATCGAACAACCGGCGTTGATGTCATTTTATGAGTTGTCTACCGAAGAAAGATTGACAATTGGCATCAAGGATAATTTGGTCAGATTTGCCATTGGCATTGAGGATGCGGCGGATATACTGGCAGATTTGGCGCAGGCGTTGGCGCAGGTTTAGCAGTTGTCAGTATTCAGTAATCAGTGGGCAGCAACTGAATACTGATTACTGAACACTGAACAGTGAACAGTGAACACCGGAGAAAAACATGACCCTGGTAATGAAATTCGGCGGCACGTCCGTCGGCAGCGCGGCAGCCATGCGGGAGACGGCCGTCCTCATCCAAAATGCACAGGCGGAGTGGGGGCAGGTGGTGGCAGTCGCTTCCGGGATGGGATCGAAACCGGCCAAGGTGACGGATTTGCTGCTGCGGGGGGCGCACACGGCAGTGTCCGGCGACGGCGAAACTTACAAGCAAGAGGCCGAACGACTGCGCGCCATCCATTATGAAGCGATTGACGGCCTGCTGGCCCCGGAAGGGGAGCGGCAGAGCATCCTGGCCGAAAACGAGCAGTTCATCCGCCGCTTCGAGCGATTATGTCAAGCCGTCTTCGTCCTGGGCGAACTGACGCCGCGGGCGATGGACGCCATCAGCGGCATGGGGGAGCAGATGAGCGTCCGCATTTTGGCCGCCTATTTGCGCCAGACCGGCGTCCCCGCCGAGGCGATTGACGCCACCGAACTGGTGGTGACGGACGACAATTTCCAGGCCGCCTCCCCCTTGTTTGACCGGACGGCAGAGAAAGTAGAAGCGCGGTTACGGCCGTTGCTCCAACAAAACATCGTCCCCATCGTCACCGGCTTCATCGGCGCTGCCGAGACGGGCGTCGCCACCACCCTGGGGCGCGGCGGCTCCGATTTCAGCGCCGCCATCCTGGGGCAAGCCCTCCACGCCAACGAGGTATGGATTTGGACGGATGTGGACGGCGTGATGAGCGCCGATCCCCGCCTGGTCACTGACGCCCGCTCCATCCCCTCCCTCACTTTCCGCGAGGTGTCGGAACTGGCCTACTACGGGGCGCGGGTGCTGCATCCCAAGACGATACGGCCGTGCGTGGAAAATAACATCCCCTTACGCATCAAAAACACCTTCCATCCCGACCATCCCGGAACCGTCGTCGTCCCCGACGCCGATGGCGTCAACGGCGGCATCAAAGCCGTCACCGCCATCAACTGCCTCAGCCTCATCACCGTCGAAGGCAAAGGGATGATCGGCGTGCCCGGCATCGCCGCCCGCACCTTTGGCGCGGTGGCTCAGGGCAACGTCAGCGTTTTGCTCATCAGCCAGGCGTCATCGGAGCAGTCCATCTGCTTCTCCACGCCGGACAATACCGCCGAAGCCGTCATCGCCAGCCTGGAAGCGGAGTTTGCCCAGGAGTTGGCACGGCGGGACATTGACCGCATTTGGGCGCAGCGGGACGTGTCCATCGTCACCATCGTCGGCGCCGGGATGCGGGGTACGCCGGGCATCGCCGGCCGCATTTTCAGCGCGTTGGGGCAAACCGGCGTCAACATCATCGCCATCGCCCAGGGGTCGTCGGAATGCAGTATCAGTTTGGTGGTAGATGGGGAGGAGACGGGGACGGCCGTGGCCCGCGTTCATGAGTTGATTTAGCGTTGGCAGGCATCTCGTCCTACATGATTTAATGATGGGAACGGCCGCATAAATCTGTGCGGTTGACGTAAATGTTGTAGAGGAATTCTATATAATGTGAACTTGGCTGGCGCCGGTACTGTCACAGTTGATCCGTCTCGTCTTTGTCCGGAAAATACGTACTCAGGCGGTGCTGAAGTCGCCTTAGTGGCAATTCCGGCTCTGGGTAATGCCTTCTTCAAGTGGAGCGGTGATGCTGACGCAAACAGTGGCGGCGCTATTGTCCTCCCCATGAATGGCAATAAAACGGTTACGGCAAAATTCTCTGTTCCTGATTTGGAAATCAGTGTTGCCCAAAGTAGTGACGATGCTGGCGGCCCGAATCCGCGCTGGGCCGGAAACTGATCCGCGGAAAGCATTGCCTTGAATGAGATTTACCTGGGACATTGTGAAAATGGCGTTCCTACCGTTAGCGGTTTCCGTTTTCAGAATGTGTCTATTCCGGATGGAGCTACTATAACTGCTGCCCACCTTGAATTTACAGTGGACGACACGTCTACAAACATTATTGATGTCCAGTTTCAGGGAGAATTGGCAAGCAACGCGATTACTTTTAGCAATACGAGCCAGCCCAGTGACCGCAGCCCTCTAACGGTTGCTGTTGTGCCGTGGCGTATTGAGGACGAATGGAGATCATGGCAGGTAAGGTCTAGCCCAGATCTAAGCGCCGTTATTCAAGAGGTCGTTGACCAACCAGGGTGGACAAGCGGGAATACGATCTCGGTTATCGTGCGGCCAACAGGCTCCGGCACAGATGCCCGCCGGGTTTTTGCCTGGGATCGTTTGGGGAATGCGCTGTACTCAGCCAAGCTGCAAATCTGGTATACGGCGCCGCCACTACCGCCGCCAGCGCCAACGGGTTTAACTGCTGTTTACGAAGATGGCGTTGGCGTACTGTTGCGCTCCGCGGATCCCCAACCCACTCGGATTATCCCTGTGCCAGATCCTTACGTCGTTTTGTCGTGGCAGCCCAATCCGCCACCGGATGATACGACATTCAATGTCTACCGCAGCCGTTCTTACCCGCTACCTGGCGAGTTTTACCTCATCGCATTCGGGGTGACGTCTGCTTCGCACATAGATTATAACGGCCAGCAGAGGAATTGGTATCGGGTAACGGCCGTTAATATCAACGGCGAAAGCGCTCCCTCAAACCAGGCTCAAGCCAACTCGTCTTGCCCCGAATGTTAAGCGGCTAAAAACGCAGCGACATGCAGGACAGCCCGCCATCCATTTTATGGGCTTCGCTGACATCCAACTCAATCAGATCAAAACCAGCCGCCAACAGTTTAGCTTGGGTGCGGGGGAAACCGGCGGGGGTGAGCAGACGGCCGTGTACCCACAACGTGTTTGCCGCATACGACTCATCCTCATCCACCACAATTAGATCATACCCATCCCAAACGGCCATTTCGGCAAAGGTTGACGTGAGTAGCAACGTGTTTTGCCCCAGATAATTGACGCTGCTTTTGAGATGGAGGCCGTCGGCGAGGGGAACGGCCGTGACCGTGTACCCAAATTCCGCCAAAATACGCCCCAACTGCGCCGCCCCCGCCTCATTCGTCCGTTCCGACAACCCTACGTAGAAATCCCGCGCCACCTGCATCACATCGCCGCCGTCCAGCGTCCCTGGCGCTTCAATCCGGGCCAGGGGGCGATAGGCAGCCAGCGCCGATTCAATATGCGCCACTTCCCCTTTTCGCGCCGCCGCGCCAGGCAGGGTCAGCACGCCGATTTCCGGCGTGACAATCGCCACATCCTCCACAAAATAAGCGTCGGGGTAATCGGGCAAGGCGGGCAGCGCCTGCACCTTCAGCCCCAACGATTGCAAAGTCGTGATGTATGCCTGGTGCTGCTGGCACATCAAATCGAAATCGGGCTGGCCCAGCGCCGATGTGGTCAATCCCTGGGCAAAATTTGCGGCAGGTGAACGGGTAATGGCTTGGGTAAACATGTGACACCTCCTTCTCTGGATAACAAAAAAGCCGCTGTTCGCGGCTTCTCTTGGTGGCGCCAGTTGGATTTGAACCAACGACCTAGGGCTTATGAGTCCCCCGCTCTGACCAACTGAGCTATGGCGCCAAAGCGGCCAAAATTATAGCCGACTCTCCCGGTAACGCCAAATTTGGGCGGCAGTCATTAGCGGCGGCTTAAGGCGCAGGAAGCGCTCAGAGAACAGTATTCAGTATTCAGTGACCAGTGTGAACCGCCAACTGAACACTGATAACTGAATACCGTTTATTCCGGCAAGTACAACCCCGAAGACCCCACAATGGGATCGTCCGGCGTGCCTTCATACAGCCGCCGTACGGCAAACACATTCGTCAAGGCTTGAATCTGATGCAAAATCCGCACCAATTGGCGCGGACTCATGATTTCCAGACTGATGATGATGTACATCTCCCCCTTTTTGGCCGGCGGCGTGTTGATGTAGGCGATGTTGACATGCTTTTCCTCCATCAACTGGGTGATCTCGAACAGCAAACCGGGCCGATCATACACATCCACCTGGATGGTGATCCCCCGCGCTTGCCGGGTACTGGTCTCGCCCCAACCCAGTTTCAGGGTGCGGCCCGGAAATCGTTCCCGCACCAACGATTGGCAGCTTTTCCGGTGGACGGTCACGCTCTGGTCGGCGCGAATGTAGCCGATGATGGGATCGCGCGAGCGTGGATTGCAAGTGCCGCACAATCGCAGCCGCCGGTTTTTGACGCCGGTGATCACCAGTTTTTCATCCTGGTTGATATAAACCACGTTGTCTAGATCGCGGGTGGGCGCTTTGTCCCAATAATCTACCAGGATGCGGGTGGCAACCACTGTAGGCAGCAGTTCCGCCCGGCCCAGGGCGTGATACAAGGCAGTGGTGGCGGGAAAGTCGAGGGCGTCGCTGATTTTTTGATGGGGGTATTCAGGGTAGCCGATCATTTTGAGTTCGGATTGCAGCAGTTCTTGCCCCTGGCGCACGGCCGTCTCCTCCGACAAGCGTCTAAACCAACGGCTGGCATGATGATGGGCATACCGCGTGGCAATATACCCCAAATCCCGATCCAGCCAGGTTCGTTGCGGCTGCGCCCGCAGCTTCTTCACAATCCGCACCGTATCCCCATCTTGCAGCGGCTTGTTCAGCGGAAACAGACTCCCATTCACATACGCCGAATGGCATTGGTCGCCCAATCCGGTATGAATAGCATAGGCAAAATCAATCGGCGTGGCCCCCATGGGCAGTTCGATCACATCCCCGCGCGGCGTATGAACCCGAATCTGCCGGGTCAGGGCATCTTCCAGCACCCCCTGTACCCCGGCTGTGGGGTTATGCGGCTCAATACTGATGGCGTCACTGATATTCTCCAGAAACGCTTCCACCCGCTGCGAAACATCGGATGTCCAAAACTGGGTGTCAGCATACAGCCAGCGGGCCAACACGCCAATATCCGACACCTTGTTCATCTCTACCGTGCGGAAGCGTAGTTTGACCTGCCGCCCGCTGCTATGCAGTACAGTGGTGTGCAAAGAGCGGTACAAATTCTCTCTGGGGAAGGCGATGTAATCATCAAAAGAGCCGGGCACCGGTTTCCAAAGGTGATGCAAGTGGCCCAAAGCCAGATAGCAGGATGGCCAATCGTCCACCACCACAGCCAACCTCGGCGTTGTGTCCACTTCATCAAAAGAGGCGTCCGCATTCAGGATGTCTTGGTAGACGGTGTAGATATTTTCGGGGACGGCAATCACATTGCGAATACCCAAATCAACATGCACCAAGCACTCAAATATCTGCCCAGAAACGATTTCGCAAAAACGTCTATTTTCCTGATTGATCTCCGCCAGCCGGGTTTGCACTTTATCAAACGCGGAGAAATTCAGCACAGCCAGAGATCTGGCATTTAACTCGTTGGCAATTTTCCAGATGCCAAGCCGATTCGCCAGCGGCCCATACACTAAGATGGTTTCGTCGGCTTTTTGCCGCTGTTTGTTGGCGGGGAGCGCTTGGATAGTGCGAATGTTGTGCAGCCGGTCGAATAATTTGATGAGGACCACTCGTACGTCGGCCGTCATAAAACCAAACAGCTTATGCAGGGAGGCATCCTGAATTTCATCGGGGGACAGTTGTTTACCTTTGGCCACTCCCTCGCTGACATTTTTCAATTTGGTCACACCGTCCACCAGATGGGCAACCTCTTCGCCAAACTGGGTCTCTATTTGGAGAATGGATATGTGTGTGTCTTCAGCCACATCATGGAGCAAAGCGGCTAAAATGGTGGCGGCATCCAGGTGGTATTGGGCCAAATAATAGGCAACTGTCAGGGGGTGGGTAAAAAAAAGCTCGCCGGACTTACGGCGTTGGTCTCCGTGTTCCCGGCGAGCGAGGGCGAATGCTTTTTGCACCCGAATTCGATCCTCACGGTTGAGGTAGCTGTTTACTTGGGAAAAAAACTCTTGGCCGTCTTCGGCAATATGCTGTGCCATGACCCGTAATGATAATCAAGATGGGCTAAAAAGGGAATAGCACACGCATAAATCTCTGGAGACCTGCGAGGTTTTTATGCGCTATTCTGCCGTCCTCCCTCTGGCGGAAACCTCGCGGGTCTGTATTATGACGGCCGTCTCCCCTCACCGAAAATCTACAAAGCGATAGCCTACCCCTCTTTCGGTCAAAATATAGACGGGGTTGGCCGGGTCTTCTTCGATTTTTTTACGCAGATAGTTGATGTAAAGCCGCAAATAATGCGTTTCTTCCCGATACTCATAACCCCAAACTTTAGCCAGCAGGGTGTCGTGGGGGACAACCCATCCCACATTTTGCACTAAATGGTTGAGCAAGCGGTATTCAGTCGGTCGTAAATCAATTCGCTCCCCGGCCACAATCACTTGATGGCGATTGAAGTCAATGGATAGCCGTTCATCAATTTTCAGCACGGTTCGGGGTGTGGGGGCGGGCCAGTCGGCCCGCCGCAAAACGGCGTTGATCCGAGTGCTCAATTCACGGGGACTAAAAGGTTTGGTCACATAATCATCCGCGCCCAGGCTCAACCCGTGTATTTTGTCATCTTCGTCGCTTTTGACGGTTAATAAGATAACGGGGACGGTAGAGATCTCGCGCAGGAGTTTGAGTGTTTCAAACCCATCCATTTCCGGCATCATCACGTCCATGACGATGAGATCGGGGTTGTGCTGCCGCACCTGATCCAGAGCGCGGATGCCGTTGTCCGCTTCGATGACCTGGTATCCCTCCAACTCCAGGTTCATGCGAATAAAACGGCGCATGCGGGATTCATCGTCAACAATGAGGATCATGCGAGGAGCGGCGGGTTCGAGTGATTCTGGAATTTGTTCTACCATTGTTTTTGGAGAGACCGGCCAGGTTTAGAAACCTGGCCGGTCTTAATCTATTCCCTGACAAAGCCCATCACTTCTTCTTCGATGCCAGACGGCAACACCTGGACAAAATTAACGCGATGCCAGGGCACCAACATCGTCGTCACATCCTCATCCAGATAATGCACATCCTTGCCGTCCCGTCGCCGGGGGTTTTGCAGCGTCAAGAACTCGTGCGTCGGATCAGGTATTTCGTCAACTTCACACACGACAGCATCTTCATTATTGATGTGAACGATAATCGTGATCATGATAAATTCTCCGTGAGAAGATAATACGTCCTAGCTCTCTTTTCGACCAACCAGACCTTTAGCTAAAAAATACGTGCAACAACATATCGCCAAACCGAATTTCGTCCCCATTTTGCAACAAATAGGGTTGGTCTGGCGGCAGCCGGTTATTATTCAGCGTGGTGCCATTGGTGCTGTCCAAATCAATGAGAATAACGCCATGCGTAGTTAATTGAATGACCGCATGAAGCCGGGAAACGCCTTTATCGGCGCCGTTATATTTGGTCAAGTCTAGTTCGGGCGCTTCCTCAGAGTCGGGATCAGCCCGGCCAACTCGGATTTCATCAACTAAATTCAAGGTGACTCGATCCCGAATACCGGGAATGATGAAACTGATCTCTTGTTCTTTATTCGCTTCTGCCGGCTTATGCCCTACCAATGGCGGCGGCGGCGAGCTGTGAGAAAATTCGGAGAAAGGCAGGATGATGGTGTCTTGCGGCCGTGTCTCCAGCAAAAAACGGCCGCATTCATTACAAAACAAGGCGCCTTCATATTGGGTCGAACCACAATCAGGACATTTCATGACGACTCATCCAGAGATAGCGTGCCGGCCAACATAGCCCGCGTGCCATACTTTAAGCGTTTGCGGCCTTCACCCGATAGCTGACCAATCGTAGCCAGCCGTTCCGTTTCGGCAAAAGCTTGTTGTGCCAATTGGGTCTTGCCCGCTTCCAGGAGCCGGGTAGAAAGGTACCGCATGCGCCGGGTGGCATTATCCAGATCGCCCGCCTTTACATCCTCCCACACCCGCTCATTCATGCGGTACAAGTTGAGCAGCCGCACCGCCTTCACCAGGTCTGGCGACGGCGCTGCCAGCGGCGGATCCCGCAAGACAAATAATTGTACCTGGCCGCCGAAATGGGTGGTCGTTCCCAGGCGGCTGGTTTGGGACTTGGGGATGACGGCCGTAAATTTGAGCGGTAAATTAAACCGGGCTTCACGAGATAGGGGCGGAACCGCCAATTCCAGCAAAACTGACAACGGCGAATGCCCCTCCAAATTGCCCAGTTTTATCTCTGCCTCATCAACGGGCGCGGGTTGGGGATGAGGGGTCAGTCGAAACCCATATTGCAGGGTGATGTCTTGAGGAAAACGAGGCAGCAAACGGACATCATGGGCGTAGATGTTACCCAGCCCATCAATACTTTTTTGCAAAAAGGAGATGATCTCTTCCGGCGTCTCGATAAAACCGGAATAGCCGCCCGACGGTGAAACCAGCTTATCCAGGAATTTGTCGTTCCATTCCGTACCGATGCCAAAGGCGCTGATGCCGATGCCCTGATTGGCGGCGTCTTTGGCCAGCTTCAAGCATTGGTCGGCGTCTCCGTAGGTGTGTCCATCGGTGAGCAAGATGATGTGATTGGTATGCAGATTGAGTGAGGCGCGGCGCATTTCCTGGACGCCAGTTTGCAAGCCCTGGAACATCTCGGTACCGCCCGATGGTTGGATACCGCGAATCCGGGACATCAATGCCTGAGCGTTTTTGATTTTGCCCGCGGGCAAAATGACTTCAGCCCGGTCGCTGAAGCTGATGACGGAGATGGTGTCGTCGGGCATGAGCTTCGACAGAATCAACTCTACCGCCGTTTTTACATTTTGCATCCGGGCGCCCTGCATGGAGGTGCTGCGATCGATGACCAGACTGATGTTTAACGGCCGTCGCGTGTCCAGATGTTGCTCCGGCGATTGAATCTCGGCCAGCATATAAATCAACTGCGCCGTTTCCGAAAGCGCCAACCGGTTCCGGCTCGTCTGAATTGAAATCTGCAACGGCGAGCTAAACGTCTCTGCCCTCAACGAGTCATACGTCGCCCGCCGCTTCGGATCGGATAGCACTTTATACGCATTCAGCGCCTGCTGATAAGCCGGGTCTTGGGCTAATTCGTCCGTACCCGACGGAAAGTGCGACAAAATTTGGGTGAAGGCATCCTGCACCATTTCTGGCGAAGCCGTTGGCCCTACTCCCAATATGGCATAATAATCAGCTTCTTGAGACATTCGCTCGATTTTCCCTTCTGCTTATGATCCAAGCTTCTTGCAAGCGGTTAAAAACTTAAAATTCAAAGGCGACGACGATGGCTGTGATGTTGTCGTACCCACCGGCATCCAGCGCGGCTTGCAACAGTTGGTCGGCCGTTTCACTCACCGGGATTTCCTGTTGCAAGATCGTTTCAATAGCTTCATCTGGAACCAGGCCGCATAAGCCATCGCTGCACAACAAGAGTTTGCCCTGACGTGGCAGCAACCGCATAAAAGTGTCGGCATCCACTTCTTCTGTCTGGCCCAAAGCGCGCAAGAGTACATGCCGATATTGAAATATGGCGGCTTCTTCATCGGTCAACTGCCCCACTTCCTGCAAGCGATGTACCAACGAATGATCTTCGGTGATGGCCTCGAGTTCGCCATCGGTCATCAGATAAATACGGCTGTCGCCCACGTGGGCCACATGCAGACGCCGTCCCAACACCAACGCGGTAGTGAGGGTGGTGCCGCTGTCGCTTTCGTCTAACTCGTAAACGGCCGTGTTCGCCATCCGCACCGCATCCGCCATCACCTCTTGAATGGGGGTCAAATTGGGTTTGTCCGCCAACAGCGGCATATAAATTTTGTTAACCACATTCCGGGCCATCATCCGCGACGCCGTTTTGCTGGCAATGTGCCCATTGGTATGGCCGCCCATGCCATCCGCCACAATGTAAAGACCAAACGGCATCATCGTGAAATGGCCGCCTGTCTCCGAAGTATACACCAGGCACGAATCTTCATTCCGATCCCGGATGGCGCCCATGTGACAACGAACGGCCACCGATATTTTCGATTCAGATTCCGGTTTTACCGGTGTGCTAATGACAGTCGGCGCCTGAGCGCCTTCCTCCTGAATGAAGGTGAGCGGGGCTGTCTCAATACTTTCACTGATGCCCATCCCTTCTTCCAGGCTGACAGCATCCACCCTGTCTTCGGATTCGGGTTCCGGTGTCGTGACATCCAGATCATCTGTGTCTGGCGCTTTCTTTTTGTCCATAATCACTACCTATATTCGGGGCAATCCTCCGGGAGGTTTCGATGCTCACGCCGGATGTTGCGATAAGCCGCCCGGAGGTTCCCCTGATTATTGAGATGTTGCCTGACAAACGCAAACCATATCAGGCCGGCAAAGCATACAAATTGTTATCGGTGGAGCCGACATAAACGACCCCTTCAACCACCCGTGGCGGTGAAATAACTGGGCTATCCGTTTTGAATTTCCAGCGCAGATCCCCTTTCTTCTGGCTGATGCAGTACACGTAACCATCGGTAGCGCCGAAGTAAATGGCATCTCCCCAGGTAACGGGGGACGATGTGATTTGCGCATCCGTCTCAAACAGCCACAACTGACGGCCGTAGTTGATGTCCAGCGCATACAAGTTGCCGTCCGAAGAGCCGATGTACACCGCGTTTTTGTGGGCAACCGGGGAAGAAATGATGGGACGGCGGGTACGGAATCGCCAAATCACCCAGCCCGACCCGGCATCCAGCGCATAAAACGTGGAATCCATCGAACCCACAAACACAATGTCATCATGCACTGTCGGCGAAGAAATGATGGCCCGCTTGGCTTGAGATTGCCATTTGTTCTTGCCGTTCGCCAGTTCAACGCAGTAGAGATACCCGCCATCGGTACCAAAGTAGATGTAATCTTCCCCCACAAATGGGGAGGAGCGGACGGGGCTGTACGCATTGGTGCGCCACACTTCTTTGCCATGACCGGCATTCAAGGCATAAAGAAACCCATCGTCCGATCCAAAAAAAACATGATCAAAGCGCACGCTGGGCGAGGAGTAGATTGGCCCTTTGGTGGCGAAGTTCCATTTCATACGGCCGTTCTTCAGGCTGATGCTGTACAGTCGTTGATCCACAGAGCCAATCAATACGGTATCTTCATGAACACAGGGAGAGGCGCCAAACCCGTCAGAAGCGGGGAACTTCCAAATGAATTCCCCATTGTCCTTATTAACGGCGTACAAATTGTTGTCATACGCACCCGCCAACACCCGATCACCGGCCAACGCTACTCTGGATCGGATTTCATCTTCACATTTGAACGTCCATATCGGCTCAATTTTGGCCTCGCCCACAATGGGCGTCGCTCCCGGCAGGGACGCTGCTTCGCCATCCGGCGAAACCGCATCCGGTTGTTTTAGACCAACGGCCGTCGGCCGGGAAACCAGCTCTAACGCCTGTTTGAAGGCAGCGGCTGAGGCAAACCGATCGCCCGGATCATACGCCAGACAGCGCATAATGATCGCTTCAAACGCCGGTGAAACAGCGGGGTTCACTTTCTGGATGGGACGTTCATTAAAGGTAAAAGGGGGTTCCAGCCGCGGGTCTTGCTTCGTCAGCAAATGGTGGAATGTCGCGCCCAGCGCATACAAATCCCCCACCGGCGACGCCTGCCCCCGATACTGCTCTGGCGGCGAGTACCCCTCTGTACCGATCATCGTCCCCTTTTGCGGCCCTTCAAACAGCTTGGCAATACCAAAATCAATGATGCGGATACGGCCGTACTGATCCAACATCAAATTCGATGGCTTCAAATCCCGGAACACAATCGGCGTCGGCTTTTGGTTATGCAAATGAATCAGCGCATCCAGCACCTGGATCAGCCAACCAATCGCCGTCTCCTGATCCAGCGCCTCCTCCCGCTCCTCCAGCCACACCTCCAGGTCTTTGCCCCGGATCAAATCCATCACCAGATAGTTGCGGTCCCCTTGCGTAAAATAATCCGATACATCCGGTATGGCCGGGTGATCCAG
The DNA here is from genome assembly GCA_024277135.1 of Chloroflexota bacterium. Classification (GTDB taxonomy): domain Bacteria; phylum Chloroflexota; class Anaerolineae; order Promineifilales; family Promineifilaceae; genus JAJRVV01. Next base: position 16,944 of record JAJRVV010000059.1, read on the forward strand.
CATGGCTAACATACTCGATTCCCGCTCAAATGATTTAATAGTCAACTCCCGGATTTTGGGGTCAGGGGCAGAGAGGATCATCTCCTTGATGGCGCACAGCTTGGTCACGTTCTGGAAGCGCATGTCCCGCGCCTGATAAACCGAGCTAAATCCGCCAACGCCCAGAGTGCCCACAACCCGATATCGGTTTTGCAGCATATCGCCAGGTTGAAGACTGCTTTTTTTATTGGACTTGTTGCGCCGGCCACGCTTGCTGGCAAGCTGTCGAGTGGTTAAACGACCCATACTCTCAACGCCTTCTTCATGGTCATAATTATAAGTTGACCCCGCCTAAATAATCAAGGGAATGGAGGTGAAAGTAAACATAACCTTTGTACTGGTAAACGGCGTTGGCATCAACGATTAACGACCGTAGGATACCAGATACGTTCTCCTCCGGCACATTTTACAAAATCACCCACCTGCTGCTCCATATCAGCCCGATCATGGAAAAATGAACTCAACTGGGACTTATACGCCGCAATCGCCTCAAACCGGGCGTCCAGATCGGCCGGACGCAGTGGGATAACCTCCAGACGCCATTCATTATCATTCCCGTCCAGGGATTGCGCCGCCGCATAGGGATAATCTTCATAGAAGGACAGCCTCTGGCCGCCAACCGCTTGCGCCGCCATTTTCACCAACAAATGATCGGCGTGGCTGCCAATCCCCATCGGCGCCAGCAAACGGCCGTGCCCCGGCAAATCAGCCAGCCGCGCTGCCAAATCCGCTGCCAACGCCTCGTCCGCCGGATGCACGCCGCCAATCACCGCCTCCCAGGTCGGATACAGCGCCGCCCCGGTAAATGGTTCCCGGCGGTAAACGCAATCCGGCACATCCCAATGCTGCCAATCCGCGCCCAACACTCGGCAGGCAGCCTGGTCTTCTGCCCGCCGCGCGGCTGCGGCGTCTTGCGGCAGTCGCCAACGGCCGTGCAGTTCCTCAATAATCGGCGAACGCATGTCTAGCGGCGCATCCCCGGCCATCACCGTCACGATCAAAACTGACTGCCCCTGTGCTGTCTGCCCATAAATTTGCCCCCCGCAAGAAAGCGCCGCGTCATCCAAATGGGGGGACAGGTAAATGGCGTCGTAATACTCGTTCATTCGTTCATCTCAACTTGCCTATAGTTCACACCTTCTATAATATCATACGGATGAGCAATCAACTGACCCATCTCGACGAAACTGGCCGTGCTCAAATGGTGGATGTTGGCGCTAAAAACGAGACGGAGCGCACGGCCGTCGCTCGCGGCGCCGTCCTCATGCAGCCCGAAACCTTACAGCTCATCATCAAAGGCAGCATCAAAAAGGGGGATGTCCTCACCATCGCCCAGTTGGCCGGGGTGATGGCGGCCAAGCGCGCCAGCGATCTCATTCCGCTGTGCCACCCGCTCATGCTCAACCAGGTCGTCGTCACCTGCACGCCCAATCCCGCTGAAAGCCGGGTGGATATCGAAGCCACCGCCCGCGTCACTGGCAAAACGGGGGTGGAGATGGAAGCGTTGACGGCCGTCTCCATCGCCGCCCTCACCATTTACGACATGGCCAAAGCCGTAGACCGCACCATGCGCCTCAGCCACATCCGTCTCATCCACAAATCCGGCGGGCGCAGCGGCACATTTAACGCTAAAGAGTAAGGCGAGTTATCTCAATTGCAGTGATTCAATAACACATACGAGGATGTGTATGACGGCAAGCGTTCACCCCCCATACCTTGGTGCGGGAATTGGAATTCCCGCACCTCCCAGACTGTTTCGGGAATTCCAATTCCCGAAGCACACGGGGGGAGTGAACGGTTACGTATGACAAGCGTCAATAATAATAATAATCTCACAGGAAAAAACATGGATTGGTTGTCCAATTTTCTGGAACAAGAATTAGAAAATTCGACGTTCGCCGCGCGGATTCCAGATGAAGCGCATGTTTTTCATAGCTCATACCGTGACACAGATTTAACACAAGACAACCTGAAGTTAGCCGCCAAAATTTTGCTGGGCATGGCGCTTGGGTATGTCGAGTATGCGCCTTTGATGATGTTATTTGAACATAAACAAGGTAAGCAAACCCTGCTTAATTTATCAGGCATGTTACAGAAAGAACAAGCACAGGCATTCATTGAACAATTTCAGGAACAAGGCCAAAAAAGAATGAACGCCAAGATCAACCAATTACTGGCTGTTTGAGCCTAAAGACGCTCATCGTCTAACCAATATGGAAATAGAAATCCGCCTATTCGCTACTCTTAAAGATCGCGCCGGACAACCCCGCATTCGCGTCACCCTGCCGCAGCCGGCTACAGTTCAGGATGTGCTGACGGCCGTCGCCGCCAACTATCCCGCCCTGGCCGACGCCTTGCCCACCACGCTGGTTTCGGTCAACCAGGCTTTTGCTGCGCCGGAGACGGCCGTCCAGCCCCAGGATGAGATCGCCCTTTTCCCGCCCGTCAGCGGAGGGAGTGATTTCCCCCACCCCACCTACTTCGCCGTCACCGCAGAGCCATTCGACCTCAACGCCATACACGGCCGTCTCACCCGTCCCGACATCGGCGCCATCGTCACCTTTGCCGGTTCCGTGCGCGGCCAAACCCGGCGGGATGGCCTGCCGCCGCAAACCATCCATCTCGAATATGAGGCGTATTCCGACATGGCCCAGGCCAAAATGGCCCAAATCGCCCGCGAAATCTGGGAACGGTGGCCCCAGGTCAAAGGCGTCGCCATCGTGCAGCGCATCGGCAAACTGGCCGTCGGCGACGCCACCACCCTGGTCGCCTGCGCCAGCGGCCACCGGGACCAAGGCGTCTTCGCCGCCGCCCGTTATGGCATAGACCGGCTCAAAGAGATCGTGCCGGTATGGAAAAAAGAAGTCGGCCCCGACAAAAGCGTCTGGATAGAGGGGCATTACCGGCCCACGAAAGCGGACAATCTTTAACATCGCATTAGCGACTGGAGATTGCGGATGAGCTGTCAAGCCATGACGGGTCTCCAATCTCCAGTCTCCAATCTCAACCTCATGGATAATTGGCAGGTACGCGCCGCGCGTTTCGCCCAAAAGCACAACTTAACCCGCCCGCCCGGTGTTTATGCTTTAGACTTGCTCGGCGAATTGGGTGAAGTCGCTAAAGAGATTTTGCTGGCTACGGAGTATGGGGAACGGCCGTATCCCCCCCCCCCCCCCCCCCCCCCCCCCCCCCCCCCCCCCCCCCCCC
>JAJRVV010000060.1 GCA_024277135.1 Chloroflexota bacterium
CTCATTAATTCTTGAAGGAGCATATTTGATGACACAAGCATTACTCGAAACAAAAGTTGACGCACTACCCGTCAGCATTTATCTAACAAATGAAGCGATGGGACAGGCGGCCGCCCAAGAAGCAGCGCAGGTTATCCGGCAGGCCATCGCCGACAAGGGAGCCGCCAGCATCATTATCGCCACCGGCAATTCGCAGTTAACCTTTTTAGAAGCGCTGCGGGAAATTGACGACATTGATTGGTCCAAAGTCACCATCTTCCACATGGACGAGTATATCGGTTTGCCAGAGAACCATTCCGCCAGCTTCCCCGTCTTTTTACAGCGCAATTTCCTGGATCATATTTCTGCTCCGGCCGCCTTCCATCCCGTCGTCGCCCGCGAAGGCCGCCTGGAAAGCGACTGCGCCGGCTACGCCGCCCTGCTCCGCGCTCACCCGGCCGATTTCTGCGCGATGGGTATTGGCGAAAACGGCCACATCGCCTTCAACGACCCGCCCTTTGCCGAATTCGACGACCCGGTCTGGGTAAAAGTGGTGCGGATGGACATCGTTTCGCGCCAGCAGCAGGTAGGCGAGGGGCATTTTGGCGGCTTGGACGAGGTTCCCACCCATGCCATCACCCTGACCATCCCGGCGTTGCTGGCTGCCAAACGAGTGCTGTGCATTGTGCCTGAAGCCCGTAAAGCAATTGCGGTTTATGATACTTTAAATGGCCCCATCACCGAATCATGTCCCGCTTCGATTATGCGCCAGAAGCCACATGTGCATCTTTACTTGGATGCGGAGGCGGCGGCAAAAGCATATCCGGCTCAATGAATTCACGAGAACGAGTATTAACGACCTTTGACCATCAAGAGCCAGACCGCATCCCCTTTGATTTGGGCAGCGTTCAGGTGACGGGTATCCACGAAATTGCGTACCGCAATTTGAGACGGGTGTTGGGACTGCCGGAAACGGCCGTACCCCTCTGCGACACCATCCAACAACTAGCCGCCGTCGAAGATGATGTAGTCGAGCGGTTGGGAATCGACCTGCGCGGTCTCTACCCGCTCAACAGCCACAATTGGGACATCGTCGAAGAAGACGGCGGCGATAACTGGGTTTACCGCGACGAATGGGGCATCACCCACCACCGCCCAAAAGACGGCGGCCTCTACTACGGCATCGCCCAGGTACCGCTGCCCACCCTGTCCATCACCGCGAACGATATTGCCCACCACCCCTGGCCCGACATGGGCGCAACATGGCGCGTGGATGGCTTGCGCGAGCAGGCGCAGCAGTACCGGGCGGCGGGCTATGCCGTCGTTCTCAAAGACGCCTTTGCCGGCATCTTTGAATTCGCGCAGCGCGTCGTGGGCATGGAAAATCTGCTGATGATGATGAGCATGGAAGCAAAAGCGGCCGGGCTGCTGTTCGACAAGATGCTGGCGCTCAAGGTGGATTATTGGCAAACGGCGCTCACGGAATTGGGCGACGTGGTGGATGTGGTTACGTATGCGGATGATTACGGCACGCAGATTTCGCAGCTTATTTCGCCAGCTATGTTCCGCAAGCAAATCAAACCGCGTGTGGCACAATTATTTGCGCTGCAGGCCAAACTAGCCCCGCACGCCAAACGCTTTTTTCATTCGGATGGCAATATTCGCCCGCTGATTCCTGATTTTATCGAGATGGGGGTGGATATTCTGAATCCGGTGCAGGGAACGGCCGTGGGCATGGAACCAGCAGAACTCAAGCGGCAGTACGGGCAGGATTTAATCTTCTGGGGCGGCGGCGTGGACACACAAGGCGTGCTGCCCAGCGGTACGCCGCAAGAAGTCAAAGACGACGTACGCCGCAACATTGAGGCGCTGGCCCCCGGCGGCGGCTACATCTTCAACACCGTCCACAATATCCAGGCCGACGTGCCGCCGGAAAATATTCTGGCGATGTGGGAAGCGTTGCAAGAATATGGAGCGTATTAGAATGGCCTAATCTCCAAGATTAGACCATTCTGACGAAAGGAATTTGCTATGAACGTACTTTTTATCGGTGGCACAGGCGTCATCAGTTCAGCTTGTTCAGCGTTGGCGGTGCAGCGGGGGATCAATCTCACGCTGCTCAATCGGGGACGCACCGAACGTCCCGTACCAGAAGGCGCAGAATTATTGCGCGGCGACATTGACGACCCGAATATCGGCAATATTTTAGCGGATCGTACCTGGGATGCCGTCGTCGATTGGATCGCCTACACGCCCGACCACATCCAGCGCGACATCGATCTGTTTCGCGGGCGCACGGGGCAGTACATCTTCATCAGTTCCGCCTCAGCGTATCAGACGCCGCCCGCCAGCCTACCCGTCACCGAATCCACCTTGCTCGACAATCCGTATTGGGGTTATTCCCAGGACAAAATCGCTTGTGAAGAACGGCTCGTTCGCGCTTACCTGGATGAAAAATTTCCGATTACTGTGATACGGCCGTCCCACACCCTCGATCAGACCAAAATTCCCATGCTGGGCGGATACACCACCCTGCACCGGATGCGTCAGGGCAAAAAAGTCATCGTCTACGGCGACGGAACCTCCCTGTGGACGCTGACCGATCACAAAGATTTTGCCAAAGGGTTCGCGCCGCTGCTGGGCCACGCCGGAACCATCGGCGACGCCATCCACATCACCTCCGACGAGTGGCTCAGTTGGAACCAGATTTACGCCATCATGGGGCAGGCGTTGGGCGTAGAACCCCGCCTGGTCCACGTGCCGTCAGACCTCATCGCCGCGTTTGACAGTGAGATTGGCGCGGGCTTGTTGGGCGACAAATCGCACAGCATGATTTTCGACAATAGCAAAATCAAACGGCTGGTTCCCGACTTCACCTGCGCCATCCCCTTCTCGCAGAGCGCCCGCGAAATCGTCAACTGGTACAACGCCGACCCGGCGCGTCAGGTAATAGACGAGCGCCTGGACGCTTTGATGGATCGCATTATTTCAGCGTATGAATCAGCCTTTCCACATAATACGAATGGTAGGGGCGGGACAGGCGGGTAATACCTCTGCCATGCAAAACGACCTTTTCTCCCGCCTGTCTCGCCCCACGTTGTGAAGGGAGGGCGAGACGGCGCGGAGAAAACATTGTTTGCTTCGGCTGAGATTATTCCGCGCCATCCCGCCCCTACTCAAATGAAATGCCTACTTTTGACATGACCACAATAACGGCCGATCAACACATCCCCATCGAACTGGTTTTCAACCCCAACTGGTGGCGCCACACCGCCGGTATCTCTTTCGATAAACCTTTTTACTTCGATCCGAAAGCCCGCATTCGCAATGACGTGGTGATGCGCCGTATTTTGTATGAGCGATTTGGCGAACTGGGGATGGGCGAACCCGACCCGCAGCCGCGACCAATCATCGGATCGCAGCATGTGGCGGGCGGATTTGTCATCCCGGCCTTGCTGGGCGCGGAAATCTGGTTCGAGCCGGACGCCGCCCCGCAACCGCTGCCCATGAAAATGAGCATCGAGCAAATCGAAGCGTTCGAGAAACCCGATTTCCGCACGCTGTGGCCGATGGACGAGTTTATCCGGCAGATGGACGCCCTGGAAGCGGAATGGGGCTACGTGGTCGGCGGCATGAACATGGACGGCTTGCTCAACGCCGCTTACCATCTCTACGGGCAGCAATTGTTCCTCGATTTTTACGAAGCGCCAGAGCGTGTGCGCCGGCTGCTTGACCTCATCGGCGAATTGATTGTGGATGTGGCGCTCTACCTGCGCGGGCGCACCGGCGACTGCTCGGTTTCGGTCAACCGGATGGTGGAACACGTAGACCCGATGCTGTTTTTCCACGCCAACTGCTCGGTGCAGATGATTTCGCCCAAGAGTTACCACGACATCCATCTGGCGGTGGAGCAGCGGATGGCGGCGCGGATTCAGCCTTATGGCATCCACCACTGCGGCGATAATCTGCATAAAATTGCGCCGGTTTATGCGGAACTGCCGTTGACGATGGTGGATGTGGGATGGGGGTCGGAGGTAACGGCCGTTCGCCAGGCCATGCCCCATGTTTTCCTCAATTTACGACTCAGCCCGGTGCGGATGCTGAATGCCGCCCCATCAGAAATCGCCGCCGGCACCGAAGCCTTGCTCAAAGCGGCCGGCCCCCTGGAAAATGTAGGCGTTTGCTGCATCAACATGGATTACGGAACGCCCGACGAAAACATTTTTGCCATGGTCGAAGTGGTAGAGAAATATCGGCGCTAAAGATGTTCAGATAAATATTTGCACTTACACCTGTCATTCCCGCACGTTTTAAGCGGGAATCCATTCTTGTACACTTGATGGATGCCCGATAAAAACCTTCGGGCATGACAAGCAATCAAAATCGGTTCTTCAGGATTTCCCGTGATCGATGCGGTTTGTAGGGGCGTACCCTTGTGGTCGCCCAGTGTAGGGCGACCACAAGGGTACGCCCCTACTGTAAAAATCACGGGAATTCCCAGAGAGCCTCAAAATCTTTTTCTTGAAAGCTATAATTCAGATTGGCAAAAACTATGACAACATCCTGGAATCATTTCAAACAAGCAGCCCGCCTCGGCGAACCGGAACAAGTACCCGTCGCCCTCATTGTTGACAGCCCCTGGCTGCCCGGTTATGCGGGCATCGACACCCGCGATTATTATTTGTTCCCTGACAAATGGCTGCAAATCAATCTGGATTTGCTGACCCGTTTCCCCGACGCCGTTTGGATTCCCGGTTTTTGGGTGGAGTACGGGATGGCGGCGCTGCCCTCGGCCTTTGGCGCACGGATTCATTTTCACCACGACGGGCCGCCTTCCATCCGCCCGGTAACAACCGACATCAACCATTGGGCCAACGCCCCGCTGCCTGACGTGCAAGAAGATGGCTTCATGCCGCTGGCGATTCGCCTGTATGAACATATGGAAGCGCGGTTACAGGCTGATGGGCTAGGCATTAAAATGGTCGCCTCCCGCGGGCCGCTGGTGACGGCCGGTTGGCTGCTGGGCATCACCGACCTCATGATGGGCATTATGACGCATCCGGCTGAAATCGGCCGTTTCCTCGACAACATCACCACCACCATTATCCGCTGGCTCCACGCCCAACTAGACACGCTGCGCGACCCGGAAGGCATCTTGCTGCTGGACGACGTGGTGGGCATGGTCTCAGTCAAACATTACCAGGAATTTGCCGCCCCCTACTTGCAGCGGATTTTCGATGAATTTGAGGGATTGATACGCATTTATCACAACGACACCCCCTGCGCCCACCTGCACGCCGTCCTGGCTGAAGCGAACTTTGACGTTTTTAATTTCTCCCACAAAGCGGATATTGGCGAGGTCAAGGCCAGCATGGGACATCGGGTGGCGTTGATGGGCAATGTGGCTCCGCTGGACCTGGGGATGCGCGGTACGCCGGAAGCGGTTGAGCAGGCGGTGCTGGCCTGCCTGGACAAAGCGGCTCCCGGCGGCGGTATGATTTTGTCTTTTGGCGGCGGCGTGTCGCCCGGCACGCCCCCCGAGAATATTGATGCGCTTTTGCGGGCTGCTCGTGTGTGGCGGCCGTCTGCAACATAGAAAAGATTTAACGCAGCACCGCAAAAGTCGTCAGGAAATTGTAAACACGGATAAGGAAAACACGGATAAAACAGAGAAAATCAGTGTTCTTCCCATCCATGTTTACAAAAAACACATTCTCTTTGGCGGTATTGCGATTTAACACAAAGGCACAAAGAAACATAAGGAAGAAAGAAAAAGCCTTTGTATCTTTCTTCCTTTGTCTCTTTGTATTAAGGTTTTGATTCTGTAAGAAGGATTTTTGATTATGACAACAACACAATTCGCTCCTGATCGCTTTTTTGACCCCAATCCTGCACAGCGCAAAGCGGCGCTGGCCCTGTATGAACCTGTCGCCGGGCTGCCCCTGGTTTGCCCGCACGGCCACGTCGATCCGCGCCTGTTTGCCGACCCGGACTACACCTTTGGCTCGCCGGTGGAACTGCTCATCATCCCCGATCATTACATTTTTCGGATGCTCTATTCGCAGGGCGTCCCGCTGGAAAAGTTGGGCATCCCCCGCGCCGACGGCGGCGAAACGGAAAGCGACCATCGTCAAATCTGGCAGTTGTTTGCCGAACATTTTTACCTGTTTCGCGGTACGCCATCGGGAAGCTGGTTGACGGAAGAACTGCATTCTGTGTTTGGCATTGACGAGAAATTAACCGGGGCCAACGCGCAGGAGATATACGACCAGATCGATGAGAAGCTGACTTCGCCGGAATTTCGACCTCGCGCCTTGTTTGAGCAGTTCGGCATTGAGACGCTGTGTACCACGGATGCGGCGACCGACACGCTGGCCCATCATCAGGCAATACGAGATTCGGGGTGGCACGGCCGTATCCTGCCCACATTTCGCCCCGACGCCGTTGTCAACCTGGACACGGCGGGCTGGCGTGACGAGATCGACAAACTGAGCGCGGTCTCCGGCATAGACGTAGTTGACTACGCGGCCTTCATCCGGGCGCTGGAAAACCGCCGCGCCTTCTTCAAGCAAATGGGGGCCAAAGCGACCGACCACGCCGCCCTGACGGCCTACACTAACCGTCTCAGCGACGACACAGCAGAGGCCATTTTTCAACGCGCTTTATAAGGAACGGCAACGGCCGAAGACGCCATCCAGTTCACCGGCCACATGCTGATGGAAATGGCGCGAATGAGTATCGAGGATGGCTTGGTGATGCAATTGCATGTTGGCTCTTTCCGCAATCATAACACGGTTATTTTTGAGCGGTTTGGCAAGGATATAGGGGCGGATATTCCGATTGCCACTGATTTTACGGCGGCGATACGGCCGTTACTCACCACCTACGCCAACCATCCCGACTACCATCTCATCCTGTTCAACCTGGACGAGACCACCTACGCCCGCGAACTGGCTCCTTTGGCTGGACATTATCCGGCCGTCAAGCTGGGGCCGCCCTGGTGGTTCCACGACAGCGTGAACGGCATTCGCCGCTACTTTGATCAGGTGATGGAAACGGCCGGACTGTACAACACGGCCGGATTCAACGACGACACCCGCGCCTATCTCTCCATTCCCGCCCGGCATGACGTGTGGCGTCGCGCCAGCGCCGATTGGGTGGCTGGGCTGCTGGTACGCGGCATCGTAGACGAGGCGGACGCGCAGGAGATGATGCGGGCGCTGGCCTATGGTTTGGCTAAACAGGCGTACAATTTATAAAGACAACAGCGGATTTTAGAAACGAACGGATTTTTAAAAGCCCTATCCGTTTATTTCCACAATCCGTTGTTGTCACCGGAGAACAAATGACACAACTACCCTTTCCACAAGGAACGATTTACCCCGATTCAACCATCACGCAGGGCAACACAACCTACGCCCTGGCAAAAATAACCGCTACCGGCGAAAAACGACTGCTCATTCAGGGAGATATGGCTGGATTTGCCGGTGAGCAGGTGGATGGGGGAATGGTGTGCGGGCTAACGGCCGTTAACGCCCACACCCTCCGCTCCAAATTTTCCTGGCTCAACCCGGTTCCGCTGGGAAGGCAAACCTCCTTCGGCTTTGGCGACCGGCTCGGTTCGGCCACGCCGGGCCATATCGCCTCACTGCGAGATGCGGTGCAGGATAAACCCATCGCTCCTATTTTTGCCCAGCAGTCGGTGCGGGAGAACACACGCACGGGGCGCACACCGCAAGGGGTGCTGGACGACGCCATGTGGGGCGTTTTTCAGGAAGGCTGGCGCGAACCGTGGGGGGCAGACGCCGATCACGTCAAGGAAGTGGCCGATTTAGCGCCGTTCGTGGCCGCTGGCTACACATTTTACACGATTGATCCCAGCGATTATGTGGACAGCGCCGCCCAAACCGACAGCCTGGAGATGCTGCGGCAAAAAGCGGAGCAGTTCCCCTGGGCCGAGTGGGGGACGACGTATGAGGCGCTGTTTGCCCGATATTGTGCCGCACCGCTGGCGCTGGATGGGTTGACGCTGGTGTTTGACGAGACGATTTTCCTGCGGGCGTTGGTGAAATATGGACGGGCAATTGGGCATACGGCCGTTATCGCCCAATCCCTCAGCGCACAAATGGCCGGGCAGGCATACGACCTGGAAATGTCCATCGACGAAACCGACACGCCCACCTCCATCCATGAACATTTCTTCATCGCCAACGAGCTAATCCGGCGTGACATCCCCGTCGTCAGTCTGGCTCCCCGCTTCGTGGGCAAATTCCAGAAAGGGGTAGACTACATCGGCGACATCCCGCAGTTTGAGGCGGAACTGGCGCAGCACGTCGCCATTTTGCATCATTTTGACCGCTACAAATTGAGCATCCACACCGGCTCAGACAAATTCAGCATTTACGGCATTATCAACGAGCAGGCTCAGGGATATGCCCACGTGAAAACGGCCGGAACAAGTTATCTGGAAGCGCTGCGTGTCATCGCCGTCCAAGACCCGCCGTTTTTCCGTCAGGCGCTTGACTTGGCGCATGAACGCTTCCAAACAGATCGTAAAACTTACTTTCTCGATTGCCAGCCGGAGAAAGTTCCAACCAGCAGTCAATTAACGGATGAACAACTGCCTGATTTACTGGAAGATTTTGATGCGCGGCAGTTGTTGCATGTCACCTTTGGCTCAATCTTGGATGTGTATGGCGACGCACTGCACACTTTTATTGCCAACCATGAAACAGCGTATCGGGCAGGTTTGGAACGACATTTTGCGCGGCATTTACGGCCGTTTTGTTAGTTGAGCAGTCTGTTAGTCTGTTAGTTGAATAGTCTGTTAGTCAGGCAGTCCCAACCAACGTTTGGACAGTATGAACGACATAAAGAGTGGATGCGGATTGTTCATTTTTATTCTGCATTCCGCATTTTGAAATCTGCACTCAAAAGAGGAATATGAATTTACAGGAATTAACTCAACTGTACGATTTTAGCGGCAAAACGGCCGTTATCACGGGCGGAACCGGCGTTTTGGGCGGGGAGATGGCCTGTGCGCTTGTTGGCTGCGGCGCGAACGTCGTCGTGCTGGATCGCAATCCCAACCTGCCGGAGGTGCTGAAGCAGCCGATGGACGCCGGGCCGGGGCAGTACATGGTCGTGTATGGGGATGTGTTGTCACGGGAATCGTTGGAAACGGCCGTGTCCCAAATCAGCGCCGCCTTTGGCGAGGTAGACATCCTCATCAACGCCGCCGGCGGCAACCATCCGCAGGCCACCACCGGCGCCGACAACGCCTTCTTCGATTTGCCCGACGAGGCGCTGCGTTTCGTCTTCGACCTCAACATCATCGGCACAATTTTGCCCAGCCAGGTGTTTGGCAAGCTAATGGCGCGGCGCGGCGAGGGCATTATCCTCAACGTCTCATCCATGGCCGCCTTCACGCCGCTAACCCGCATTCCGGCTTATGCGGCGGCCAAAGCGGGCGTGAGTAACTTTACGCAGTGGCTGTCCGTCCACATGGCGCAGGAATATTCGCCCCGCATTCGCGTCAACGCCATCGCCCCCGGCTTTTTCCTGACCCAGCAAAACCGCTTCTTGCTGACTGATGAAGAGAGCGGTGGTTTGACCCAACGCGGCCAACAAATCATCGACCAAACGCCGATGGCCCGCTTCGGCGACCCGGAGGATTTGTTGGGGGCGGTTTTATGGCTGCTCTCCCCCGCTTCGGCATTTGTGACCGGCATTGTGCTGCCCATCGACGGCGGCTTTTCGGCGTACAGCGGCGTCTAACGCCAGACCTGACAGGTTTCTAAAAACCTGTCAGGCCTGGATTTGGTGACAACAATGATCGAAA
>JAJRVV010000061.1 GCA_024277135.1 Chloroflexota bacterium
AATTCATCATTACGGTTGAAAGTCGCCGCGAAACAACCCAATGCGGCATATGCAAAAAAGAAATTGCTTGCACCTATGGTCATGGGCAAGCAGCGCGCTTGCGCCATTTACCCATACTGGGGCAAGAAACCTACATTACCATTCAGCCACGGCGAGCACAATGTCCGACGTGTCAGCATAAGCCAACCACAACCCAAACGCTGAAATGGTACGACCAACGCAGCCCACACACCAAAGCCTATGACCGATATTTGATGAAGCTGCTCATAGGCAGCACGGTGGCCGATGTCCGTCTCAAAGAAAACCTGGGTTACGATGCCGTCCTCGGCGCTCTGAGCGACAAGTTGATAAGGAGATCAACTGGGATGCAGTCCAGAATCTGGGCACGATTGGCATTGATGAAGTGGCCCACAAGAAAGGGCATAAAACTACCGGGCTGTTGTCACCGCGCGTCAGGATGACGGGAAAGAAGACGGCCGTTCCACACCTATAGCGGGTGGGAACGGCCGTCCATGCTGCGCTGGCGTCAGGAGTTAGAGGCTTAAGCAAGCCGACCAGCGCGGCAATCCTCAGTGATCAGGATTCAGTAACCCAACTGATAACTGAACACTGATAACTGAACATTGAAATCAGGCTTCTTTAATGATGATTTCTTCCTCATCAAAAACATGCGCTTTACCCACTGGCGCACTCTCTTCCGGCATCAGAATCGCCAAGACGATGTAAATCAACACGCCATGTCCACCGGTCAAAGCCATCAAAACAAACAGCAGCCGCACAATCGCCGGATCAATATTCAAGTAATTGGCAATACCGCTGGCTACCCCACACACCATTTGATCGCTACGTAATTTAACTAATCGTTTTTCACTCATCGTTGTCATACCTCCAACAAACTATATCCAATTTAATTACTGGCAATACGGGCAAAGAGCGGCAAAGTTGCAAGGGGGCAAAGTAAGAAAAAGCTCGATCAACCCTGCCACTCTATCACTTTTATCGCCGTTTGAGCAGCATCCAACCACCAACCAGGATAAGAATCACAGGCCAATATTGGCCCAGTCCGCCTAATCCATTAAAAAAGGCAGCGAAAATCACAAATAAAACTAAACTGACAACCAGTTGGCGGCCGCCCTCTCGGAAAGCGCGCTTAGGCTGTCCGCGCAGTAAATACATGATCATGATCCCCAGACCCACAAACCCAGGAATCAGCGCCCAGGCATAGGCCCAGCTATCCCAATTACCGGTCAAATTTTGATAATACAGCAAGCTGCCAATGCCGCCGACAATACTGCCGGGAATCGCTAACGACGGCGTCCCCAGCAGGGCTGCCAGTAAGAAAAATCCGCCAACGGCAACTATGATTAACGGCCACTGACGCGCCAGATCAAGGCGTCCGGCCAGGCCAGGAAAGAGCTGCATAAATAAGAACAACGTTCCCACTAAAATCAGAATAAGACCACCAACAATTGAGCTTCGTTTTTCCATATGTCTCCTCCATAAATGGGTTAATTTTCTCCGTCAGGCAACTATACGCAACACGGCCGTTATCGTCGCGGACATTCAATGCTCAACACGGCCGTTTATGCTAAACTCATACCCCGTCAGCCCAACACAGTTGAGGAAAAAAAATGGTCAAAGTTTTAGTAACCGCCCCATTCCCCGTTCACCTGATGGACAAAATCAAGTCTATATCTACAGAACTGGATGTAGCGCAACAAACCCTACCAGACGGCCGTTGGCCCGACAACAAAATCACCGACGCCGAAATTTACTACGCCCTCAACGACGTCCCCCGCCCCGACCAGGCCCCCAACCTGCGCTGGGTGCAAACCCATTGGGCCGGCATTGACAGCCTGCTGGACACGCCGCTCTGGGACAGCGACATCGCCATCACCAGCGCCAGCGGCATCCACGCCCCCAACATGGCCCAGTACACCATGACCCAAATCCTGGCCTGGGCGCACCGCGTGCCCAACTGGTTCCGCTATCAAAAATTGGGCAAATGGCCGGACGGACGCTGGAAAAAATTTGTACCGGTTGAACTGCGCGGCCAGACGTTAGGTATCGTTGGTTACGGCAGCATCGGCCGCGAGATCGCCCGGCTGGCAAAACCGTTCGGCCTGAAAATCCTCGTCAGCAAACGAGACGCCCGCCAGCCGAAAGACAGCGGCTACGCCATGCTGGGCAGCGGCGATCCCCTGGGCGAACTGCCCGACCGCATCTATCCCGGCGCGGCCGCCCGCTCCATGCTGGCCGAATGCGATTACGTCGTCATCACCCTGCCCCTGACGGCCGAAACCCACCATCTGTTTGACGAAACCCTGTTCAAGGCCATGAAGCCGAACGCCTTCCTGATTAACGTGGGGCGCGGCGGGCTGATTAAGGAAAACGACCTGATCAAGGCGCTCAAAAAAGGGTGGATCGCCGGGGCCGGTTTGGACGTCTTCGCCACGGAACCGCTGCCGAATAACAGCCCGCTGTGGACGATGGAAAACGTCATCCTCACGCCGCACGTCAGCGGCTTTACGCCGTTTTATGACGACCGCATGACCGATCTATTCGCCGAGAATCTACGCCGCTACCTGGCCGGGGGGAAACTGCTCAACCTGATCAGCCGGGAAACGGGCTATTAGTTGAACCAGGAGTAAACATGCACCAGACAAAAAAGCAAATCACCCGGACGATGCTGTTGATCATGGGTCTGTTGGTCACGGCCGTTTCCACCCAGGCCCAATCCGACAACCCCGAAACCCTCCCCCCACCCGACAGCGTCACCATCGCCGGGACATTCCAGACCGACCTCGGCTGCGCCGGCAACTGGAACACCGCCTGCCCCGAAACCCAACTCGCCTACGACGCCGACGACGATTTGTGGACGGCCGTGTTCGACCTCGCCGCCGGGAACTACGAATACAAAGCCGCCCTCAACGGAACCTGGGAAGACAACTACGGCCTCTACGCCGAATATTACGGCCCCAACATCCCGGTAGAAGTGGCCGGGGACGGCCCCGTTCTGTTCTGGTACGACCACAAAACCCGCTGGGTCAGCGACAGCGTCAACAGCCTCGTCGCCAACGTCGCCGGCAGCTTCCAGGACGAGATCGGCTGCCCCGGCGATTGGCAGCCCGACTGCCTGCGCTCGCTGCTGCAAGACCCGGATGGGGACGGCCGTTACCGCTTTCTCACCGCCGCCATCCCCGCCGGGGAGTACGAAGCCAAAGTCGCCCTCAACCAATCCTGGGACGAAAACTACGGCAAAGGCGGCGCGGCCGACGGCCCCAACATCCCCTTCACCGTCCCCGAAAATTCGGCCGTCATCTTCACCTTCGACCCGGCCGCCAACCTGCTGGAAATCAGCTTTGGCGACGCCTCCCTGGCCGAAGGGATGATCGGCGGCGGGCCGGCCGCCGCCGGCGCGGGCGGCGCGCTGCCGCCCCCCGCTGCCCGCAAGCCGGAAACCGCTGCCATCCCCGGCACCATTCAGAGCGTCCTCGGCTGCGACGGCGATTGGATGCCGGACTGCGCCGCCACCTACCTCACCTTCGACGAAGAAGACCAGCTCTGGCAGGCAACCTTCACCATCCCCGCCGGGGAGTACGAATACAAGGCGGCGCTCAACGACAGTTGGGATGAGAATTTCGGCCTGAACGCCGAGTCGTATGGGCCGAACATTCCCTTAGCGCTGGGAGAGGAGGCGGCCGTCACCTTCCTCTTCGACCACAACACCGGCTGGGTGACAGACAGCGTCAACAGCCTCATCGCCAACGTGCCGGGAGATTTCCAGGACGAAATCGGCTGCGCCAGCGATTGGGCGCCCGACTGCCTGGCCAGTTGGCTGCAAGACCCCGACGGCGACGGCGTCTACATCTTCCGCACCGTCAGCATCCCCGCCGGGGAATACGAAGCCAAAGTCGCCCTCAACCAATCCTGGGACGAAAACTACGGCAAAGGCGGCGCGGCCGACGGCCCCAACATCCCCTTCACCGTCCCCGAAGACGGCGCCCTCGTCACCTTCCTTTATGATTCCGCGAGCAACGTTATGAGCATTAAATTAGGCAGCGCCGAACCCATCGGCAACCTCAAAGAACAACGCGCCTACTGGGTTACGGCCGATACCATCGCCTGGGACGTGGACACCGCAACGGCCGATACCTTCACCTTCTACTACAGCCCCACCGGAACCGCCCTGCGCCTCAGCGAACGCGGCGTCGAAGGCGGCGAACGGCTCGCCCTCACCCTCGACCCCGCCGGGTTGAGCGCCGAAATCCTGGCAAAATTCCCCCACCTGGACGGCCTGGACGCCCTCAAATTCAGCCCGGAGGATTTAGGCAAAGTGCGCATCGCCCTCAAAGGGCAGGTCGCCGTCATGGCCGCCAACGCCGACGGCCCCGTCAGCGCCGCCGGTCTGCAAATCCCCGGCGTCCTGGACGATTTGTACGCCTACGACGGCCCGCTGGGCGTCACTTACGAGGACGGCGTCCCCACCCTGCGCGTCTGGGCCCCCACCGCCCGCGCCGTCAAACTGCACCTGTTCGCCAACGCCGACACGGCCGTCGCCGACATCATGCCCATGCGCATTGACCCCAAAACCGGCGTCTGGAGCATCACCGGCACGGCCGATTGGGGCCGCCAATTCTACCTCTACGAAGTCGAAGTGTACGCCCCCGCCGAAGGGAGCGTCGTCAACAACCTCGTCACCGACCCCTACAGCTTCAGCCTCGCCGCCAACAGCAGCCGCAGCCAGATCGTCAATCTGGCCGACCCCGACCTGCTGCCCGCTGGCTGGGACACGCTGGCCAAGCCCACCTTGAATCGCCTCAACGACGCTGTACTATACGAACTGCACGTCCGCGATTTCAGCGTTAGCGACGAGACCGTCTCCCCCGCCAACCGGGGCAAATACCTGGCCTTCACCGAAAAAGAGTCGGCCGGGATGCAGCATTTAACGGCGCTGGCCCAGAGCGGCGTCACCCACCTGCACCTGCTGCCCGCCTTCGACATCGCCACCATCGAAGAAATCGCCGCCAACCGCACCGAGGTAGACTTCGCCGCGTTAGCCGAATTCCCGCCCGATTCCGAGGAACAGCAGCAGCGCGTCAGCGCCATCAGCGGCGAAGACGGCTACAACTGGGGCTACGACCCGTTCCACTATACCGTCCCCGAAGGCAGCTACGCCACCGACCCGGACGGCGCGACGCGCATCCACGAGTATCGCCAGATGGTACAGTCGCTCAACGAAATCGGCCTGCGGGTGGTGATGGACGTCGTCTACAACCACACCAACGCCGCCGGGCAGCGGGACAAGTCGGTGCTAGATCGCATCGTCCCTGGCTACTACCACCGCCTGGGCAACACGGGCAAAGTGGAACGAAGCACCTGCTGTGCTAACACCGCCACCGAGCACGACATGATGCGCAAGCTGATGATTGATTCCGTCCTCACCTGGGCGACGGCGTACAAAGTGGACGGTTTCCGCTTTGACCTGATGGGCCACCACATGAAGGAAGACATGCTGGCCGTGCGTGCCGCGCTGGACAGCTTAACGTTGGCAAAGGATGGGGTGGATGGAAGCAAAATCCTCCTCTACGGCGAAGGCTGGAATTTCGGCGAAGTCGCCAACAACGCCCGCGGCGTCAACGCCACCCAGGCCAACATGGCCGGGACAGGCATCGGCACGTTCAACGACCGGCTGCGCGACGCGGTGCGCGGCGGCAATCCGTTTGGCGGCTACCAGGAGCAGGGCTTCGCCACCGGCCTTTACACCGCCCCCAACGAAACTGACCAGGGGCCAGAAGGGGTGCAAAAAGCGAAACTGCTCCTCTTCAGCGACCAAATTCGGGTGGCGCTGGCCGGAAATCTGGCCGATTACACCTTCACCGGCTACACCGGCGATCCGGTCACGGGCCAGGAAGTGGATTACAACGGCAGCCCGGCCGGTTACGGGCAAACGCCGCTGGATCAGATCGCTTACGTTTCGGCGCACGACAATGAGACGCTGTTTGACGCGGTGCAGTACAAAGCGCCGCTGGCGACGAGTACGGCCGATCGCGCCCAGATGCAGGAGATGGGACTGAGCCTGGCAGCGTTCAGCCAGGGCGTTCCCTTCTTCCACGCCGGCAGCGACATGCTGCGCTCCAAGTCGTTGGATCGGGACAGTTTTAATTCCGGAGACTGGTTTAACCGGCTGGATTTCTCGTACCAGACAAACAATTGGGGCGCGGGCCTGCCGCCGAAAGAGAAAAACGGCGAAAACTGGCCGATCATGCAGCCGCTGCTGGCAAATCCAGGCATCGCGCCAACACCAGAGGATATTTTGCACACCGTCGCCAAGTTCCGCGAATTGGTGGCCATTCGCCAGAGTTCGCCGCTGTTCCGGCTGGAAACGGCCGTCGCCATCCAGGAGCGCCTCGTCTTCCACAACACCGGGCCGGATCAGATTCCCGGCCTCATCGTCATGAGTCTGTCGGACAGAGTGGGCGAGGATTTGGACCCGGCGCGGGACATGCTGGTTGTCCTGTTCAACGCCGCGCCGGAGACGCAGACGTTCACGATCGGCGAACTGGCGGGGACGTCGTTCAATCTGCACCCGCTCCAGGCCGATTCGAGCGACCCGGTGATGCGCGGGGCGACGTATGACGCAGCCAGCGAGACGTTTACCGTGCCAGGGAGGACGGCGGCCGTGTTTGAAGCGCCGCAAAGCGAAGAAGTTGCGGTAACTATTGTAGAAGAAGCAACGGCGGCGGCAACGGCCGTACCGGAGCCGGAAGCCGCGCCGACGGCGGTTGCGCCTTTGCCGGAAGAGTCGACCGACGCTAGCGGTTCCTTGCCCTGGTTCGTCATTGGCGGCGGCGTCATCGCCGTTGGCCTGGGCGCGGGGCTGGCGTTGGCCCGGCGGCGGCGGAAGTCATGAGTTAAATCCAATCTCTCATTGGCAATCGTCCAAAGTTATTTCTGAGCGTTCCCTTAGTTCTGCATAATCAAAGGGATATAAACTTTGTACGGCAGGAGAAGGGCCGGCGGCGTACTCGTCGCGGTCGGAGTGGGGGTGTTGGTTGTCGTCGACGTCGCTGTGGGCGTTTGGGTGTGCGTTGGCGTCGCGGTCGGAGTGTTGGTATGAGTCGCCGTCGCCGTGGGGGTTTGGGTGTGCGTTGGCGTCGCCGTGGGGGTTTGGGTGTGCGTTGGCGTCGCCGTGGGGGTTTGGGTGTGCGTCGGCGTCGCCGTGGGGGTTTGGGTGTGCGTCGGCGTCGCCGTGGGGGTTTGGGTGTGCGTCGGCGTCGCCGTGGGGGTTTGGGTGTGCGTCG
>JAJRVV010000062.1 GCA_024277135.1 Chloroflexota bacterium
AAATAGCAACACGGATAGAACGGATTGGACGGATTTTCACGGATAAAATAAGGGAAAATCCGTGTAAATCCGTTAGATCCGTATCATCCGTGTATCCATTAAATCATTCTCCGACAGCCTGCTAGAATCAGTAATCAGTGTTCAGTGGGGCGTACTGATAACTGAATACTGATAACTGATTACTGAATACCGGACTGCTCCTGTTCCAACAACAACTCCCGAATCGCGCCGATGACATCGGGAAAGTCGAACGGCTTGGGCAGGAACCGTGCCTCTATTTCAGCCAGTTTGGCTTCGGTGGGGGCGGGCCAGGCGGAGACGAGGATGAACGGCCGTCGCTCCCCCCGCCTTCTCAACTCTTCAGCCAGCTCCACACCCGTCATCTTCGGCAGCCGGATATCAAAGAAAAACAGGCTGGCATTCGTCATCTCCGGTTTGTCCATGCCGTCTAATAACTCTTCAGCGCTCATGTACACCGGATAAACGGTAATGCCAAACAGACCCAGGCCGCTGACCAACAGTTGGGCGATGTTCGGCTCATCTTCTACATAAACGACGGTGATGTCATCAATTTCGCTTGTGGCCATGAATTTTTCCTCTTCAGATTATGGCAGTGATGATACCCGAAAGTTTCCATTTTGGGCAATGAGAGGCAGGTAATGGGAGTACGGCCGTAACCCTGCCTGTTCATACGCCACTGCCACCGTCGTTACCCCATCCTGCACAAACGCCGTGAACGGCAGCCAGAGCGTTTCGGCGGCGGCGGGCGCAGTCAGGACGATGCTGGCCGTGACCATCGCGCCTGGCGCAATCGTCCCCGTCCAGGTAAGGCGCTGCCCGGCGGACACGGCCGCGCCGCCGCTTGTCATCAGCGTCGTCGTCAGCGGCGTCAGCGCATCCGGCAGGCGCAGCACCGCCGTCACTGCCCCCGTTGCCAAACCCGCATTCGGAATCAGCAGCGTCGCCGTCACCCGGCGGGCAGGCTGCGGCGGATCGGCCTGGATGTTAATCGCCGCGCCAGACACATCCGGCGCGTTCAGCCATAGTACGGCCGTCCGCGAAAACGTGATTTGATGCCGGGGATAAAACAGCCGCGCCGAAGTTGCCAGCCGCGCGCCGGGCGCGGCCGTGGCCGACACCACAGCCCGGTACGTAATCGTCACGTTTTGGCCGGGGGCCAGCGTTCCTTGCCAGGTCAATGTCCGGCTGGCGGGGTCATAATTGCCGCCGGAGAGCGTCGCCGGATTCAGCGCCAGTTCCGGCGGCAAGCTGTTCGTCAGATAAACCGTGTTCGTCACCGCCTGGGCGTCATTGCGGATGGTGAGGGTGAAGGGGAGGGATTGGCCGGGCGCGGCCGCGCGCGCCGAAGCCGCCAGAGCCGAATCGCCTAAATCGCTTAACCAGCCCAAAATTTGTGCCAATGCCGGGGCATGGGCAAAGGCGGGTAGTTTTTCCAGCGGTACGCTCCATAACATCGCCCGCCAATTTTCGCCAGCGGCGGAGACGCCGCCGCTGGCAATGCCGCCCACGCCCTTTTCGTGCCACAACACCGGCTGGCTGTCAGCGCCGGGGATGAGCAAATCGCCGTTGTTTTGGTATGGCAGGTAATCGAATGGCAGCGGCCCGGCCAGATTGGGCGACAGTTGTCCGGCAAAAGCCTGCGTCGGCGTCACCGATTCCTGGTAGGCGATGGCGCCCAGATATTGCTGCGCCAATGGGGTTTGGTGATGGTAGTACATGAAATCCTGGCTGGACAAGAACAGCCGTCCGCCCCCCGCCAGATAATCGGCCAACGCCTGGTTTTCTGCGGCCGTCACCGGTTTAAACCAATCGTAGCCGATGTACCAGAGAATGATGTCATACGCCGCCAGAATGCGGGCCGGGGGGCTTTCCCGCCCCATTTGGTTCCAGCCCGTCCACCACAAATCATAGGGCGCGCCCAGGCTGTCCAGCGCGGCGGTGTAGATGGCGCGTTGATCGTACCAGCGTTCATCGCCCACCAACAGGATACGGCCGGGGATTTTGTGATGCAGGTTCAAAGTGGCGCTAATAGCCGGGTTGTTGCCGGAAACGGCCGTCACTCCCATATCATTGGTTTCGTCTCGAACGGCCGTGTCCGGCACAGTTGCCTGGATCGCCGTCTCCGCCGACTGGCAGGGGCCGAGGGTGAGGCTGGGCGTGGTAACGGCCGTCGCCCAGGCGCCGCCGCTGGTTTGGATAGCAAACGTATCCGTCATCGTCTCGCTGAGATTACGCACGGTGAGCGTGTAAGCCAGATCATCCCCGGCCAAGACAAAATCATCCACATCCGCCGACGTCCACATCACCCCGGCCGTTTGTTGGGGCGAGAGGAAATAGGCGATGGTGCGATCAACCAGATCGGCGCGATCCCCGGCGGCGGCGACCCCTTCCAGACCAAAGCCGAGGTAGGCGATGCGGTATGGCTGGCACAGCCCGGCTTGCAGCCCGGCAAACTGGCCGTCGTCAAACTGGAAGATGGGTTGGGTCAGCGATCCGGCGCGGGGGCGGGACACATCGGGGAAACGCTGGTTGTCGGCGCCGGAGCCGCCGTTGAGGCTGAGTTGGACGCCGTCGAACGGGGTGGCGGGCAGGCCGGACAGGGTGTGGGTGACGGCCGTTTCCCCCACAAATTGCGCCGCCAAATGCCCATACCACCACAATTCAGCAAAACCCGATCCATCCCAAACCCCCACATCCTGCCCGCTGATGAACAGATTGCCGCCCGTGTCCAGGTAATCGCTGATGACCGTTCCCAGCCCCAGATAGCCGGGCGAGTCCAGCGGCGCGCTCCACATCACCGCATCGTAGGGCGACAAATCGGCGGCGGCGGGCAGGTTGGCAAACGGGTTGCGAATTTCGTATAGGTCGGCGGTGAGTTGGTTAGCGGTCAGAGCCTCGGTGAAGTAGGCCGCCTGGCTTTGGTAATACCAGCCGCCGCTGTCCACCAGCAGGATAGTTGGCGCGTGGGCGAGGGTGAAGTTGGCGGTGACGGCCGCTCCCGCGCCCAGGGTGATGGGTTGATCCGCCAGCCGGTACCCCACACCCCCGGCGCGCAGGGTGTAAACGCCGCTGGGCAGGGGGATAGCGAAACGGCCGTCGCTGCCGGTGGCGGCGGCGATGGGCGTGTCCAGGACGCGGACGGCTGTCGTTACCGGCTGCCCCACCTCATCCACCACCTGCCCGCTGACCACGCCGCCGGGCAAAGGCGTCAGCAGAACGGTGTACAGGCTGGTGGTTCCGCTGACGATTTGCGGATTGAAGACGGCCGTCTGGTAGCCAAAGGGGGCGGTGGTGATGGTGTAGCTTCCGGGGGGCAAGGGGATGGCGAGACGGCCGTCCTCATCCGTCTGCCACACCGTTTGCGCCGCGGCGGGCGTGGTCAGGGTGAGGGCAACATTGGCGACGGGGATGCTCTGCCCCACCAGCCTGAGATCGAGCGCGCCAGTGGCGACTTGTTGGCTGACGGCCGCATACGCATCCAATCGCCCCCAGCCGCTGTCGAGGTTGGGCATGGGGCTGCCGAGGGGGACGGCCGCGCGGGTCAAAATGCGGGTCACTTGCGCCGGAGTCAGAGCGGGGTTGGCGGAAAGGAGAAGGGCGATGGCGCCGGCGGTGTGGGGCGCGGCCATGCTGGTGCCGCTGGAGAGGCCGTATTGGTTGTTGGGGCGAGCCGAGGCGACGGCCGCGCCTGGCGCGGCTAACGTCGGTTTAGGCTGGCTGGTTAGCGGCGACGGCCCCCGCGAGGAAAACCAGGCGATCTCGTCCCGGTCGTCGCTGGCGGCGATAGCCAGCGTGTCGGTAAAGCTGGCGGGCGAGCCGACCGTGCCGGTGAACGGCCCGGCGTTTCCGGCGGCAAAGACGGGGATGATGCCCGCCGCCCGCAGCGCGTTCACGTCTTGGACAAAAATGGGGGAGTAGGGCGGGCCGCTCCAGGAGGCGTTGACCACGTCGGGAGCCAGCCCTGGGTCGCCATCCGGGGCCAGCAGCCATTGGAAACCGGCGCGGGCGTCGCTGGTGAAGATGAGGCCGAACGGCCCGGCGATGTTGACGGCGATCCAGTTGGCTCCGGGAGCCGCGCCAATGCCGTTTTGACCGACGGCCGTTCCCGCCACATGGGTTCCGTGCCCCATTTGGTCAATCGGGGTGGTGTTGGTAGGCACAACAGCGTCGTACCAATTTCCGGCATGGTCGAACAAACCGCCGCCCAGATTGCCCCGGTAGTTAGGCAGCAGGTCGGGGTGCAAATAATCTACGCCGGTGTCCATGATGGCGACGGTGACGCCTTGCCCATCAATGCCCAGACCTTGCCACACTTTGTCAGCCCGGATACGGGCGATACCCCAGGCGGGGTTGGTGATGGCAGCGGTGGCGGCGACGGCGGTTGGCCGGAGGTAGAGGCCAAATTCTTGATCTGGGCTGGGGAAGGCTTGCCAACTGGCGTCCAGGTCAAGACGGGCGATGTCGGGGCGGGCGGCGAGTTGACGGATGGCTGCGGCCGTGCCGACACCGGCGATGCTGTTTACAATCCAGAAAGAGCGCAGGTTGTCCATTTCTAGTTGGCGCATGGCCTGGAGAACGGAGGGTTGGGCGGCGGCGGCGATTTCTTGCAGTTGGGCTACCCAGTTGGCGCGGTTGGCGGTCGTGTTTGCTGAAGAGCGGGGTGATGGGGCGGCCTGGTCGGACAAGGTGGCGATGAAGCGGATAGGTGTGTCTGGTGATTCTGTCATTTTTGCCAGTAAGTCGGGGGCGATGATGCTGGTTTGGGCTTGGGTGACGGCCGTTGGCTCACCATCCAACCAGCCCAGCGTGACAAATATAGCCATTAGAGCGACGCTACTGGTAACAAACAATGTCAAGAAGCGCATGAGTTAAGTATAACGGTTAGGATAAGCAGGGGCGAAAAATTGTGGTAGCCCTATATTATGAGGATCGTGTAAGCAGTACTGTAAGCGGCCTGATTTACATTGGTGAAAAGAATTTGGCGAATCAGGATATATTCTCTTGAATGATAAATCAGGGGCGGAGACGAGATTGGCGCAACCGCTGATTTCGGTGATTATCCCCACTTTCAACAATGCCCGGTTTTTACCTAAGGCGTTGGCGAGTGTTTTGTCCCAGGACTATCTCTGTTGTGAGTTGATTGTGGTGGATGATGGTTCTACTGATGACACGACGGCCGTACTCACTCCATTTGACGATGTACAGGTCATCTGGCAGGCGAACGCCGGGTCGGCGGCGGCGCGGAATACCGGATTGGCTCAGGCGCGGGGAGAGGTGGTCGTTTTCTTGGATGCGGATGATTATTTTTTGCCGGGGCGATTGGCAGCGCATATGGAATTTTTGGCAGCGCATCCCATGGTCGGGGTGGCGCACAGCGGCTGGCAAAAGGTTTCGGCAACTGGTCAATTTATCCGGGATGTGCTTCCCTGGCAGGACGCCCCCCGGCTGGATTTGGCCGATTGGCTGTGTTGGAAACCGGTCTTTTTGGGGGCGATGACGTTTCGCCGGGAGTGGCTAGAGCGGGTGGGAGGGCTGAATCCCGCTTTGCGGCAGGCGCATGACGTGGATTTGGCCTGGCGGCTGGCGTTGGCGGGCTGCACGTTTGGCTGGGTGAAACGGCCGCTTGTCGCCTATCGCCAACATGAAACCAACACGACCCGGGACGGCCGTACCCAGGCAGAAAGCCTCGATGCCTTGCTGGACGATTTCTTTACCCGGCCTGATTTGCCGGAAACGGCGCGGGAATTGGAGCCACAAACCCGGATTCAAACCTGGCTTTGGAGCGCCTACCACCTATTCAAAACCGGTCAATTGGCAGAGATGAAACCTTACATACAAAAGGCGACAACCATCCCGCCGCCGGAAACGCCAGAATCACAGTTGTCAACCTGGGCGCGGCAATTTTGGTTGTGGGGATTGGCGGATGAACTGTCTTCGGATGTGATGCTGGGGCTGCTGCCGGCGTTGGGCCAGGCGATGCCGAATGTCGGGACGAATTGGCTGGCCGGGTCGTCCTCATCTCCTGATTTGCCTTTTGTTTCTGTGATAATTCCCACTTTTAACAACGGCCGTTACCTGACTGATGCGGTGACGAGCGTATTGGCCCAATCAGGCGTGGCCTGTGAGATCATTGTGGTGGACGATGGCTCGACGGATGGAACGGCGGCGGTGTTGGCGCAGTTTGCGGGACGAGTGCAGGTCGTTTCTCAGGCCAATCACGGGGTTTGTCATGCCCGCAATCAGGGTTTGCGGCTGGCGCGGGGGGAGTTTGTCGTTTTTTTGGATGCGGATGATTTGTTTTTGCCGGAGAAACTGGCGTTGCAGGCGGAGATATTGGTGAATGATGCCAGATTGGGCGCGGTTCACAGTGGTTGGCAATTGATGGATGAAAGGGCACGGCCGTTGCGATTGGTTGAACCGTGGCATGAAGCGCCTAATCTTGACTTGGTCGACTGGCTGATGTGGAAGCCGGCTTATTTGGGCGGATTGATTTTCCGGCGGGAGTGGCTGGAACGAACCGGCGGATTTGACGAGTCGTTACGTCAGGCGGAGGATGTGGATTTTTTATGGCGTTTGTCGCTGGCGGGCTGCCGGTTTGGCTGGCTGAAGGCGGTGACGGTTTGTTATCGCCAGCACGGGAAAAATACGGTGGCGAACGGCCGTGCCCAGGCGGAAAATCTGTGCCGGGCGCTGGACAACTTCTTCGGCCGTCCCGATTTACCGGCGGCGGCGCGGCGGCTGGAAAACCAGGTGCGTTACTACACGCTGATGTGGTTGGTATGGCAGTTGTTCCGCACCGGCTACCAGGCGGAGATTCCCGGCTATTTGCGGCGGTCGCTGGTTCACACTGATTTCCCGCCGCAGATGGCGGTATCCCATTGGCTGGGGCAGTTGACCCGCTTTGCCGTGCAGGATGGCGCGGCGGCGGCGGAACTGCGGCGGCTGTGGCCTTGTTTTCAGGAGGCGGCGGAACTGGATGACGGCCGTTGGGCGGAAATCGTGCCTGGTCTGGATTGGTGGCTGGATGTGTGGCGGCCGTATCTGGATGGGCGAATAACCGAAGCTGAGGCGAATCTGGCCGGCTATGCCCATCTGTCGCCGCGGCAGTTGGTGCAGATGGCGCAGTCGGGCGTGCTGGCGAGCCCACAGTTGGCGGATACGGCCGTCATCGGCCAATTTTGGGCGGCGGCGCAGCGGCTGGGGTTGGCCTCTGGCGCGGATGCGGCCGAAGTGACGCCGTTGTACCTGACGACGATGGCGCACGCCCTGTTTCAACACCGCTGGCGGTTGGCGGCGGCGGCGGCGGCGGCGGCGATGAGGCACAGTTGGCGGCGGCCGGGGCTGGCGGCTTGGGGGCGGTTTGTGGCGGCGGGGTGGCGGTATTATGGGGGACGGCCGTCGTGAACAATCAACAGTCAACGGTTAACAATCAACAGTCAACAGTTAACGAGCAACAGTCAACAGTTAACGAGCAACAGTTAACGGTGGGAGGGAAGCTGCGGCAGGTGTGGGGGAACGGCCGTTGGATTGTGCGGCTGGTGCGGCAGACAGACCGGCGGCTGTTGTGGGGGTTGGTGGGGATGACGCTGGTGTTGAGCATCTTACCGGCGGCGCTGGCGGTGGTGGTGCGGGGGCTGGTGAATGAGGTGGCGGCCGTCCTCGCCGGCGAATCGGAGACGGCGGCGGGGCTGCTGTTATGGCTGGGGCTGGGGCTGGTGGTGACGTTGGTGGAGACGGTGGGTAACTTCATCAACCGTTACTTGGGTCAGCGGTTGAACGACGAGCTGAATTTACGCATCACCGGCGATATTCTGGCGCACGCTGCCCGACTGGATGTGGCCTATTTTGAAAATTCTCGCTTCCAGGACATGATGGAGCGCGCCCAGCAGAACACGGCGCAGCGGTTCAGCCGGTTTGTCACTAATTCACTGGCGGTGGCGACGAATATGCTCCAGGTATTTTCTCTGACGGTGATTCTGGTGGTGATTGAGCCGCTGGTGGTGGTGGCGCTGGTTCCGTTGGCTGTGCCTTATCTCTGGTTCCAATGGCGGCTGGCGCAGGCGCGGTTTGCCAAGGAGGACGGCCGTGCCACTCAACGACGATGGACGCGCTATTTTGTCTCCCGGCTCACCGGGCAGGCGCATGTGCCGGAGGCGAAATTGCTCAATTTGGGACCATTGCTTCGGCAAAAATTTTTTGAGCTGATGCGCCAGTTCCGCGACCAGGATCGGCAGATTTACCGGCGGGCTTTGTGGGGCAATTCGCTGTTTGCGGTGGTGTCGGCGACGGTGTTTTATGCTACGTTTGTCCGGGTCGCTTTCCGGGTGTTGGCCGGGGGGCTGACGATTGGGGATGTGGCGATTTATGGCGGGGCCACGGCCCGGCTGCGGACGGCGTTGGAGAGCGGTATCCAGGCGTTGACGGGGGCGATGGAGCAGACGTTGCACATCGCCAATTTGCAGGCATTTTTGGCGTTGGAACCGGTGATGAAGCGGGACGGCCGTGCTCTTTCCCACAGCCGGGGCGAGATCGAGATGCAGGATGTCCGCTTCACCTACGACGGCGGCTCTCGTCCGGCGCTGCGCGGTGTTTCCCTGCACATCACGCCAGGAGAGACGGTGGCGATTGTGGGCGAAAATGGCGCTGGAAAAACGACGTTGGTCAAATTGTTGGCCCGGCTGTACCCGCCGGACTCAGGCCGGATTTTGTTTGACGGCGAGGATGTGAGGTCGCTGTCACTGGATGATTTATACAGCAAATTATCGTTTGTGTTCCAGCGGTTTGGCCGGTATGAGGCGACGGTCGGGGACAACATTGCCTATGGCAACTGGGAAAAATTGCTGGATGACGCCGGCCGAATTGAAGAAATTGCCCGGTTGGCTGGGGCGGAGGAGATGATTGCTGGGCTGCCAGATGGGTATGAGACCTTACTGGGCCGGATGTTTGGCGAGGTGACGCTCTCCAGCGGACAATGGCAAAAATTGGCGATTGCCCGCGCTTTTGCCCGCGATGCGTCGCTGTTGATTTTGGATGAACCGACGGCGAATCTGGACGCGCGGGCGGAATATCGTATTTTTACCAATTTCCGCCAATTGGCGCAGGGGCGGACGACGATTTTGATTTCGCATCGTTTTTCCACGGTGAGTATGGCGGACCGGATTTTGGTGATGGCGGACGGCCGTATTGTGGAGCATGGCACGCATACTGAACTGCTTGAATTAGATGGCCATTATGCACGTTTGTATGAGTTACACCGGCGGCAATTGAATAGCATAAGTTAGTTTTCACTTTCACGTGAAATCAATATTGAAAGCTGAGTTACGTATGAATCCATTTATGAAACTGGATGCCTCGCCCATATTTATCGTTGGCGCTGCTCGTTCAGGAACGACCTGGGTAAATGATATTTTTGCGGCTCACCCGCACGTCGCCAGTATTCGGGAATCATGGCTGTTCTCTCGGAATAATGGTTTAGGAACGTTATTGGTTGATTCTCATCGTTGGTCTGAATCCCCGCAAGGATTAGGTCGTATCCTGGAGCGAGAAAAACTAATTGAGCTTATCCGTCAGTTTTCGTGTGAAATATTGTCTGAGGCTATCGGCCCCAATCACCGGTTTTTAGTGGAAAAGAGTCCGTCTCACTTATTTACGATGTCGTTCATCAATGAAATATTTCCTAATGCAAAATTTATTCATGTGATCCGAGATGGCAGGGATGTTACCGTTTCTGTTTTGGCGGCAACGAAATCGTGGATGCCTAACTGGAAAAAAACTTTTGGGGCCTCAATTTCTACGTCAGCGCATTCCTGGAATCATGCTGTGAAACGCGCAAAACGGGATGGGCAGAAATTCGGCAGCCGTTTCATGGAAATTCGTTATGAGAAACTTCATCAAGACCCATTTTTCGGTTACCGAGGGCTGTTTGATTTTTCAGGCATCCCCTACGACGATGAGATTTTAAATTATGTTTATGAAAAAACGGATTTTTCAAGAAATTACAAAATGAATGAAGTTGGTTTTCGTAGAGGGGGGCGAATCGGAGATTGGCGATCACGTTTTAATATTGCCGATGCCTGGAACTTTAATCGGATAGCCGGTGAAACCTTAGCATCCCTTGGATATGTTACTTCATCTTCATGGTGGCTGGGCCAGATTAGACGGACGAGGATCAAATGATTACGATGGCGATGTTTAGCCATATTCTCCTCACAAGATTTAATACCAGGACTTCGAATCGTCCGGCTCCTGATTCCAGGTGGTTGGCGCATCGGTTTGATTTATTTGACAAATATACCTTCCCCTCTGTGAGAAACCAGAGCAATTTAAATTTCATTTGGTTGGTATTTTTTGACTCTGAGACCCCAATTGAATTTCGGGGCAAGATTGCGACTTATGCTCAATGGGAAAAATTCGTTCCATGTTTTATTGATGAGTTGGAAATTGGATTAGATGCACCTCAGGTTGTTTCACCGTTTGTCAGGGATAATATTCACCCTGACTCAAAATACCTCATCACCACCCGAATTGATAATGATGATGCTGTCAGCATTGACTTCATCGAAAGTGTTCAACACGAATTTTCGGAGCAGCCGTTTGAGTTTGTAAATTTTTTGAATGGTTATGCTCTTTGTAAAAAGAAATTGTACCGAAAGCGTGGTGACTCAAACCCATTTTTAAGCCTGATTGAACTGATTGATGACTTGAGAACGGTTTGGTATCAGGCACATCGAAAAGTCAATCAGGTTGGGAAGGTTCGACAAATTAAAAGTAAGCCCATGTGGTTGCAGGTCATTCATGGAAAAAACGTCAGCAACAAAGTCCTTATGCCTAATATGAGGGTGCCGTTGCAGAGGCTGGGTCAAGATTTCCAACTTGGTTTTTCCTTGGATGCCGGCTCAGAGAATTTGTTTTTTTACGATTGGACAATAAGAAGAGAAAGTTAAAACTGAAAATACGAAAGCGGCTTAGAAGATTGAAGATAACCAAGTGATATCAGTTATGCAATTTAGCATCATTATTCCTACCCGGAACCGACCGCAGTTGCTAGCGCGATGCCTGGAGAGCCTGACTCGATTGGAGTATGCGGCGGAGCGGTGGGAGGTGATTGTGGTGAATGATGGCGGGTTGGATTGGCGCGCGGCCGCCTCGCCTCCACTGCTCGCCTCTCTGCCCATCCAAACCCATGCCATCCCCCACGCCGGGCCGGCGGCGGCGCGGAATGCGGGGGCGGCGCTGGCGCGCGGCCGTTACCTGGCCTTCACCGATGATGATTGTGCCGTGTCGCCCGATTGGCTGACGCAGTTGGCGGCCGGGTTTGGGCAAACGGGGGCGCAAGCCGTGGGCGGTCAGACGCAAAATCCGTATCCCGACAGTGGGGCGGCGGCGGCGGCGCAACTGCTGGTTGATTTTTTATACACCCATCTGCAGACGGCGGCTGGCTGTCCATTGTTGCTGGTGGCGAATAATGCGGTGTATGAGACGGCCGTGTTCCGCCAGATTGGCGGTTATGATCCTGCTTTTCGGCTGGCGGCGGCGGAAGATTGGGAGATTGGCTACCGGCTGTTGACGGCCGGGTGGCGGCAGGCGTATTTTGCGGCGGCGCAGGTGACGCATTATCACCGGCAGACGTGGGGCGGCCACTTTCGGCAGCAGTTCCGCTACGGTCGGGGGGGGCATTTGTTGGATAGCCGCATCCCGACCGCTCCGTTACAATTGTCAAAGCGACGTCCGTTTTACCCAGCTTTACTTTGTTACCTGAAGAGAAAACAGGCGCCGCTGCCCGTCGTCGCCGGCATCATCGTGGGACAGGCGGCGTACCGATTGGGTAAATGGAGACAATTTTTACAGAAAGCGAGGGGCGTGCCGGAAACGGCCGTGTCCGGTAAATGAGCGAAAATCATCCATTCATCTCCGTCATCATTCCCACCTATGCCCGCAACGGCCAGGTGACGAAAGGGCTGCACGCCTTTACACAGCAGCAGTATCCGCGTGACCGGTTTGAAATCATCATCGTCAATGACGGCAGCCCGGAGCCGTTAGCGCCGCTGTGCCAACCATTCTGTGACCAGCTTGACATCAAATTGGTCCAGCAGGCGAATGCCGGCCCGGCGGTGGCCCGGAATACTGGCGCGGCGCAAGCCCGGGGCGAGATATTTGCCTTTACAGATGATGATTGCCGCCCTGATCCATATTGGCTGAGTGATTTGGCTGATTGTTGTCGCCAATTTCCTCACCACGCCATTGGCGGTCACACCATTAATGTGTTGGCGGATAATCCTTATGCAACCGCCAGCCAACTGCTAGTTCAGTATCTTTACCAGCATTACAACGCCAACCGCCCCGGCGCTCGTTTCTTTACGACTAACAATCTGGCGGTTCCGGCTCATCAGTTTTGGCAGATGGGGGGATTTCATTTGAGAATGCCTTTGGCGGCTGGCGAAGATAGGGAGTTTTGTGATCGGTGGCTGCATCATGGTTTTGAGATGCATTATGCCGACCGAGCCATCATCAACCATGCCCACCCGCTGACGTTTGTCTCGTATTGGCAGCAGCATTTACGATACGGCCGTGGCGCCTGCCACTTTCATCTTATACGCAGCCAACGATACACAGGCAGTATCCAGCTTGAGCCACTCTCCTTTTATGTGCGTTTGTTGTTGTATCCCTGGCAAAAAAAGAGGGGGAGAAAAGCTTTAACATTGGCGGTATTGCTTACCATTTCCCAGGCAGCCAATGCGCTGGGATTCATCTGGCAGCGATTGCGCACCAATCCCAATCAGCTAGAACTTCCCGAAAACCACTTTGGAGACAGCGGTGATTTGGCACATAGACTGTGATGGCTCTTTGGGAATTCGTGGGGTTTTGGGTAGCGGGTGGCGTGTTTAGATTGAATCAGGTTGGGCTAAAAGAGTCCCCAGTCCCCGCCGGCTCCTTCTTCCATCATGGATGGATCCCATAACTCTGTGCCGATTTTGACGGAAGCGCCGCCGCTCATCACCTTTGAGCCAACCGTGCGTACCTGCTCGATGATCTGTGGCCCATAGGGGCAAAACGGCGTGGTCAAAATCATGGTGATTTCGGCGTTGTCTTCATCTTCATTAATGTCCATGCTCCGCACTAATCCCAATTCGACGATATTCAAGCCGATTTCCGGGTCAATGACTGTGCGCAAAGATTCAAGGAGTTCCTCTTCTTTATTATCGACCATTTTCCTCTTCCTCAAAAATCAGGGTGCAAATGTGAACTGACAGCAGTTGTCGCCCTCTAACATACATCGCTGGCGATGTATGGGGGTTTCCAGAACGCTGACTACCAATTCCTTATCTAATGTACATATCTCAGCATGGGCGCTGCCTAAAGAGTAGTAAGGGCAACTGTATTCGGTCAAGAAATATTCGTCGTTGATTTTCTCCCATTGGGCCATAAACCCTTCTTCGGAGAGCAGGTTGACCAAATAGGTAAGCCTCTGCTCGAAAGAGAGGCCGCCAAAGTGAGGTCGGTGTTCGTTGACGATGTTGCGCACGATGCCGTTGAAAATTTCTTGTACTTGTTCGGCGGGCATCTGCTCTTTCATTTCTTCTAGCAGTCGGTTGGTGAGGCGAACGTACTTGCGGGGGAATAGTTCCAGCCCTTTTTCGCTGAGGTTGTATAGGTAATACGGCCGTCCTACCTTTCGCCGCACACTCGTTACCTCAACCAGGTTGTTTGCCTGGAGCGCGTTTAAGTGATGCCGCACCGTCACCGGAGAGACATCGGCAATTTGCGCCAAGTCATCTACTTTGGCTTGATTCAAAGTTTTAAGCGCTTCTAAAATTATTTCCCGGGTACTTTGCTTCCCCTTGCTCGTTACAGGTTTCAAGATACAATCCTCTCCAGATTAGGCCAGAATTATAGCAATCCCAATGCAAATTGTCAATTTTATTATTTTTATTATTATTATGATAATAATTTTGACTGTGTGATTAGATTTTGTTATAATGCGGGCAGGTTAAGAGCCACATCAGGCAGCTCAAAGCCCATTGTTTTCTACTTGATCAAATAAATAGGATAGGAGTAAGTGAGTCAGATGACTGCTGCTTTAGAAATTAAGAACCTTCACGCTTCTATAAATGACCAGGAAATCTTGAAAGGGATTAACCTACTGGTTAAACAGGGGGAAATTCATGCCCTGATGGGGCCAAACGGCTCCGGGAAAAGTACGTTGGCCTATACGCTGGCGGGCCATCCAGCCTATGAAGCCACGGCCGGGGAAGTGATTTTCGACGGCCGTGATTTGCTGGAGTTGGCGGCGGACGAGCGGGCGCGCGCCGGTTTGTTCCTGGCATTTCAGTATCCGGTGGCAGTGCCCGGGGTGACGTTGGCCAAGTTTTTGCGTCAGGCGATCAATTCTCGTTATCAGGCGGGTGATCCGGACAGCAAAGGGATTTCTATCCCGGCATTTCGTCGTTTGCTGAAGGAGAAGATGAGCCTGCTGGATATGGACCAGAAGTTTGCCGGGCGGTATCTGAATGATGGTTTTTCCGGCGGTGAAAAGAAGCGGGCCGAGATTTTGCAAATGGCGACGCTGGAACCGAAAATTTCCATCATGGATGAGACGGATTCGGGGCTGGATATTGACGCGCTGCGGATCGTGGCCCAAGGAGCAGCCAGCCTGCGCGACTCGATTAACATGGGCACGCTGGTCATCACCCATTATCAGCGGATTTTGAATTATATCAAGCCGGATTACGTGCATATCATGTTGGACGGCCGTATCGTCGAAAGCGGCGGCTCTGAACTGGCACATAAACTGGAAGCAAGCGGTTACGACTGGATTCGGGAAAAGTACGGGACAGCCGAGGAGGCCTAAAATGGCAGAAGTGTTGGATCGTGAACTGACCGAAAACGAAATTGTAGCAGATGTTAACCAGGATTACGCCTACAAATATGGCTTTGCCGACGCTGAAGATTATGTGTTTAAGGCGGAAAGAGGGCTGAACGAAGCGCTGATTCGCGCCATGTCGGTCATGAAAAAAGAGCCAGAATGGATGTTGGAGTACCGGCTGCAGGCGTACCAACATTTTCTGAAACGGCCGATGCCCAATTGGGGCGCCGATCTCAGCGGTATTGATTTTGATAACATTTACTACTACATCAAACCATCTGACCAGCAGGAAGATGATTGGGAAGACGTGCCCGGTTACATTAAAGACACCTTCAACAAGCTGGGTATCCCGGAAGCGGAGCAGAAGTTCCTTTCCGGCGTGGCCGCTCAGTACGAATCGGAAGTGGTGTACCACAACATCAAGGAAGCGTTGGAGAAGCAGGGCGTTGTTTTCCTGGGAATGGACGATGGTCTGGCGCAGTACCCGGACTTGGTGAAGGAGTATTTCGGCACTTCGATCCCGTACAATGATAATAAGTTCGCGGCGTTGAACACGGCCGTCTGGTCGGGCGGCAGCTTCATCTATGTGCCCAAAGGGGTGAAGGTGGAGATGCCGCTGCAAGCGTATTTCCGCATCAACGCCAAGAATGCGGGCCAGTTCGAGCGCACCCTGATCATCATAGACGAGGATGCGTATGTTCATTATGTGGAAGGGTGTACCGCGCCGATTTATTCCAGTGATTCGCTGCATTCGGCCGTGGTGGAAATTTTCATCAAGAAGGGGGGGCGCTGCCGTTACACCACCATCCAAAATTGGTCGAACAACGTCTACAACCTGGTGACGAAGCGGGCGGTGGCTGAGGCCAACGCCACTATGGAATGGGTGGACGGTAATTTGGGCTGCCTGGCGGAAGGCTCTACTGTGACGACGCCTGAAGGGATTGAGCGGATTGAGGATTTGCGCGTGGGCGATCAGGTGCTTTCTTACGATGAACAGGCAGGTGAACTCTGTTTTCGCACTGTTAAGGCAAAGCGTTTTTCTGAGCATCAACCGGTTCACACCGTCGCTGTAGGCGAGCGCAAGCTGCAAGTGACGGCAAACCATCCTTTTTACTCTTATGCGTATGATCCGGATGCGCCGAAAAAACTGGGTCGTTATCGTTTGGCTTATGTGCGCGCCGATCATCTTTCGGAAGCGATTGTCCCTCGCGTCTCTTTGGATTACGGCCGTCCCCACCGCCTGGCCCTGCCAGCGCTGGAAACAACATTTAGATCGTCCAATCAGTACGCGGACGAATTGACCATGACCCGGACGCGGCCGTCCAAAATATCTGTAGACGAATACACAACCGACGATTTGATGTGGCTCTTTGGTTACTGGGTGGGCGATGGCAACATCGAGATTGAACCTGGCAAGAGCGAAGGCGTCATTCGTTGGGCCAAAGTGGGCTTTTCTACTCCTGTTCAGGATAGAGCGCGCGGCCGTCTCATGGAAACGATGACCGCATTGGTTGACGTGGAGCCGGTAGAACGCGCCGACGGGCATCATCTGGCCTGGAACAGCAAAGAGTTGGCCGAATTTTTCCACGCCAACGGTTTTATGGGAAAAGCTAGAACAAAACGCATTCCGCAATGGGTCTACTCCCTGCCGGAATCGCAGCGGCTGGCTTTTGTTGCCGGTTACATGGATGCAGACGGCACGGTGCGCGAGCGGTATTTTAGCCTCAAATCCGTCAATCGGGAGTTGTTAGAGGATACAGCTTTTTTGTTGGTGACGTTGGGCATCACGCCCCGCCTGTATACGGAATTTTCGGCTCCGCGCCAGGTGGAGATAATGGGCGTGACCTGTGTGGCTCATGGATCGCACCGGCTGGAATTTTTTGTTGACGAGCGTTTTTACCCGTTTGTCAGCCGGGGTTTACGGGAGAAAGCGGAGGCGCGGCCGTCGTTGCAGAAGGAAAGGGGACGCGCTGTCGGCCGTTCCAATATCGTTCTCAGCGATTCCGTAGAAATGGCTCCGGTTACAGTTTCCCAGCCGACAAGCGAAAAAGTTCCCACCTGGGATATTGAGGTGGAGGGGACGGGCAACTTTGTCTCGCAAGGCTTTATCGTCCACAACTCGAAGATAACGATGAAGTATCCGGCCGTTTACCTGATGGGCGAAGGGGCGCATGGCGAAGTGTTGTCCATCGCCTTTGCCGGACGCGGCCAACACCAGGACGCCGGCGGTAAAATCGTCCACGCCGCGCCCAACACCACCAGCCGCATCATCTCCAAATCCATCAGCAAGGATGGCGGCCGTTCCTCTTATCGCGGTCTGCTGAAAGTGCATGAAGGCGCGGAAAACTGCCGGTCAAATGTGGTGTGCGATGCGTTGCTCCTGGATGAAAAGAGCCGGTCTGACACATACCCTTATATTGAAATTGACGCCAAAAATGTGACGGTGGGACATGAAGCGTCGGTGAGCAAAGTGGGCGAGGAACAGCTTTTCTATCTGATGAGCCGGGGCGTTGATGAGGAAATGGCGAATACCCTGGTGGTGAATGGCTTTATTGAGCCGCTGGTGCGGGAACTGCCGATGGAATACGCCATCGAAATGAACCGGTTGATTCAGTTGCAGATGGAAGGCTCGATTGGGTAGTCAATTGTTAATTGTTAATTGTTAGTTGTTAATTGTTAATTTGATATGACAGCGTTTACGGAAGAAGCAGTAAGGAAATTATCGACCGCTCTGGATGAACCGGAGTGGATGTTGGCGTTTCGGTTGCAGGCGTTTGCCCAGTTTGAGCAGACGCCGATGCCGACGACGCAGGATGAGCCGTGGCGGCGGACGAATTTGCGCCGCTTCAAATTAGATAAAGTGGGGCCGTCGCTGAATGGAGATGGCGCTGGAGTGGTCGTCCCCGATTACCTGGGTGAGCAGCTTACCGAAGATAAAGCGGGCGGCGTCTTGGTGGAAGTGGATGGCGCGGTGACGCATTGTGAGCTGAGTGACGAGTTGAAGGCTCAAGGCGTGATTTTCTGTGACATGCACACGGCCGTGCGCCAACACGCCGATCTGGTGAAAAAGCATTTCATGACGGAAGCGGTACCGGTGACGGACGGCAAATTCGCCGCGCTGCACGCCGCTTTCTGGCGCGGCGGCGTTTTCCTCTACGTGCCGCGTAACGTGAAGGCAGCGGCTCCTTTGCACACCGCGCTTTGGTCAGCGTCGGGACAGACGTTTTCGCACACGCTGGTACTGTTGGAGCCGGGGGCGGAGGCGGCGCTGATTGATGAGTACGCCTCTGAAACCGGCCAGGATATGGCCATGCACAATGGCGTGGTGGAACTGCTGGTACGGGATAACGCCAGCTTGATTTACGCCGGGTTGCAGGATTTTGGCGCCAATGTGTGGCAGTTTACGCATGAACGAGGCCGGGTGGGACGGGATGGCCGTCTCGATTGGGTCACGTCGGTGATGGGCACGCGGTTGACCAAATCCTTCCAAACGGTGGAATTGGATGATCGCGGCGCCTGGGCGCGCATGTCCGGCATTTTCTTCGCCAACGGCCGCCAGCACCTTGACCTGGACACCCAACAAAACCATAACGCCGCCGACACCGTCAGCGACCTGCTCTACAAGGGCGCGTTGAAAGACAAATCCCGCTCCGTCTGGCAGGGCATGATCAAAGCGCTGCCCGATTCGCAGCGCATTGACGGCTTCCAGGCCAATCGCAACCTGATGCTGGATGACTCGGCCCGCGCCGACTCCATCCCCGGCCTGGAGATTGAGGCGGATGATGTGCGCTGCACCCATGCCTCTACTATCGGCCAAATGGATCGGGAAGAGGTATTTTATTTGATGAGCCGGGGGATTCCAGAGCAGACGGCCGTACGCATGGTGGTGCAAGGGTTTTTTGACCCGATCATGCAGCGGATTCCATTTGCCGGGGTTCGCGATCGGATTTTTGAGCGCATTTTGCAGAAAATCGGTTAAAATAACGGCGCGCTTGAGAGTGTCACGCTCTTTCTCATTGAAAAATTAAACGTGAAACGTGATTCGTTCGCGTTTCACGTTTTCCATTTTTGGGGATTACTATGTTAGACGTAGCTAAAATTAGAGCCGAATTTCCCATTCTGGCCGATGAAGCGTACCCCGGCGTGCCTCTGATTTATTTGGACAGCGCCGCCAGCTCGCAAAAGCCGACGGCCGTCATTG
Source organism: Chloroflexota bacterium (assembly GCA_024277135.1). Classification (GTDB taxonomy): domain Bacteria; phylum Chloroflexota; class Anaerolineae; order Promineifilales; family Promineifilaceae; genus JAJRVV01. The sequence continues at coordinate 19,086 of JAJRVV010000062.1, forward strand.
AGGCCATGAACCAGTATTACCGGCATACCCACGCCAACGTCCATCGTGGTATCCATAAGCTGAGTGAGGAAGCCACCAATGCGTATGAAGGAGCGCGAGAGCGGATCGGCCGTTTCATCAACGCCGAAAGTTCCAAGCAGGTGATTTATGTCCGCAACGCCACCGAAGCCTTCAACTTGGTGGCCTACAGTTGGGGCCGGGCTAACCTCCAGGCCGGGGATGAGATACTGCTCACCGAAATGGAACATCACGCCAACATCGTCCCCTGGCAGATGATCGCCAAAGAAATGGGGGCGGTGATTCGTTATGTGCCCTTTAACATCGAGGATGGCGCCCTGGATTTGTCCAACCTGGACGATTTGCTCACCAAAAAAACGAAAATCTTCTCTTTCACCGCCATGTCCAACGTGTTCGGCACCATCACCCCGGCCAAAGAACTGGTGGCCAAAGCGCATGCGGCAGGCGCGGTGGCTATGGTTGACGCCGCCCAAAGCGTGCCCCACATGCCGGTGGACGTGCAGGAGTTGGATTGCGATTTTCTCGCTTTTTCCGGTCATAAAATGTGCGGGCCAACCGGCATTGGCATTTTATACGGCAAGCGGAAATTGTTGGCAGCGATGCCCCCCTTCATGGGCGGCGGCGACATGATCCGGCGGGTGCGGTTGGAAGGCTCCACCTGGAACGATTTGCCCTGGAAGTTTGAAGCGGGCACGCCCTCCATTGCCGAAGGGATTGGGCTGGGGGCGGCGGTGGATTACCTCAGCGCCATCGGCATGGAGCATATTCACGCCTACGAGCAGTTCATCACCAATTACGCGCTGGAAGCGTTGAGCGAGGTGCCGGGTTTGAAGCTGTATGGCCCGCCGGCGGCGCAGAAGGGTGGGGTAGCTACCTTTACGCTGGGCAAAATCCATCCGCATGATATTGCGGAACTGCTGGATAAGGATGGGATTGCGATTCGGGCCGGCCATCATTGCGCCATGCCGCTGCATCACAAATGCGGCTTGTCGGCGACGGCTCGCGCCAGTTTTTACCTATATTCGACGACGGATGAGGTGGATAAATTGGTGGAGAGCCTGCATCGCGCGCGCAAGGTGTTTCGATTATAATTTGTGGCGAGCGGCGGGCAGCGCGTGTAACCTGTCACTTCAAATTTGCAACTTGAGGTTGTTTTGATGGAAGATAGCTATTACCGCGAACTAATTATTGATTTGTATGAAAGTCCGCTGCATTATGGCGAGTTGGATCCGGCGGATTTTTCTTATGAAGAGGATAATCCGCTGTGCGGCGATGTGATTCGCATTGATGTGCGCCTGGATGAGGAAAACCGGGTAGCTGAGGCGGCCTGGAGCGGGGATGGCTGTGCCATCAGCCAGGCGTCAGCTTCTTTGTTGACGGATGAAATCATCGGCAAGACGCTGGATGAGGTGAAGGCATTTCCCAAAGAAAAGGTTTTGGAGATGATCGGCATTCCGCTGAGTATGGCGCGGGTCAAGTGTGCCCTGTTGTCGCTGAAGGTGTTGAAGGCGGGGGCGTATGGCTTGCCGGGTCGGGATTCGCTGCATTAGTGGGCGGTGTTCAGTAATCAATGTTCAGTAATCAGTTTTCAGCGAGTTGTTATGGGTGAGTTTGTGAAGGTGGCCAGGGTGGAGGATGTGTCGGAGAACGGCCGTCTCTGGCACGAGTTTGACGAAGAAACGGTCGTCATTTTTCGGGTGAACGGCCAGTTTTTCTGCATCGCCGATTTGTGTACTCATGATGATGGCCCGCTGGAAGATGGTCAGTTAACGGGGTATGAGGTGGCGTGTCCGCGTCACGGCGCCCGGTTTGACATTCGTACTGGGGAGGCGCTCTGTTTGCCGGCGGTAACGGCCGTGCCCCGCTACCGGGTCAAAGTTGAAGATGGCGCTATCTGGGTGGAGCCGCCGGAATAGTTAAGAGCAATTTCCCCAATTGCTCCTATTTTTTCGTTCCCACCGCAAAACTCAAGTAATAAGAACTTAGCGCGGCCTCCTGCCGCAACCAAATAAAAGGCGGTCCCTCCTTGTGGCATAATGAAGGCTGAAGTAACGTTGTAAAAACGCCTATAATTGGAGCTGTAGGCTCGACACCAACCATTACACCACAGGACGGGCCATGAATACATTTATTAGTATACACCAAGATAAGATTGGGGGAACGCTGGCTGCATTTGACCGCATGATTTTCAAAGGGCATTTGACCAGCTTCTTTCCCCAAGGCGCCTTTGCCCGTTATCTGTACCGACAGGGCATACTCTTGAAGGAATTCAAATCATACGCGACTCAAACCAGCGAGCAATTGAAAACTCACGCCAAACAGATAGCAGAGAAGGCGGGTCGTCCATTCATTTACTTGCAAAAAGCGACCACGAATTGACTGTAGCCGCGGTTTCTTACCGCGATTACGCTTACGCGGTAAGAAACCGCGGCTACAATACCCAAAAACATTATCTGAATGTCTATACTATTGGGTCATTGACCAGTGCGAATATGCGACAGACGTGATGTTCAAGAATCGAGAGAGCTTACAAGCGTTGGTGGGAAGCGATGAATAAAGGTGTGTCTAACCTCTGGCGATATGCGCAAGTTGCCGCACAAGCCAACCGACGGTATTTGGAAGCGTTAGCCCATGTCCAACCGAACGGCGAAGCTGTTATCGAACTAGGCAGCTTGTGCCAGCCTGTCAAAAAAGGGGACAAACGGGTGGCGCGATTCAATATCGAGTAAGCGCACGAGGATAGCGAGTCATGTCAGCGGCTTTATACTATCGTCAAGCCGGTCTTCCAACTTGCGTTTACCACCCTGCATAATTTGCGCGGTTGACGTAAATGTTGTAGAGGAATTCTATAAAGTTGAGGCGCTAGTCACGCTCTTCGTACACAAAACGGCGCACCCGGGCGGCGACGGCCGCCGGGTCCACTTCCACCCGCGCCATACCCGTTTCCACCGCCTTACGCGCCACCGCTTCGGCCACGGCCGGGGCCACCGAAAAATCAGTGCCTTTGGGGATGATCCACTCCGGCCGCAAATCTTCATCCTTCACTAAATAGGCGATGGCCTGGGCCGCCGCGATCTTCATCTCATCCGTGATATTGCGTACCCGCGCATCCAACGCGCCGCGGAAGATGCCGGGGAAGGCCAGCGAGTTATTCACCTGGTTGGGGAAATCGCTGCGGCCAGTGGCTACAATGCTGGCCCCGCCGGCAAAGGCTTTGTCCGGCATGATTTCCGGCGTGGGGTTAGCCAGGGCAAAAATCATCGGGTCTTTGGCCATGGATTTGACCATATCCACTGTCATCAGCCCCGGCCCGGAGAGGCCGATGAAGACATCCCGCCCCTTGACCACCTCTGCCAGACCGCCTTTGACTTTGTTGGCATTGGTGATTTCGGCCATCTCTTGCTTGATCCAGTTGAGGTTCTTGCGTCCCTTGTAAATCGCGCCTCTTCTGTCCAGCAAAACCACATCTTGCAACCCCATGGCCATCAACAATTTGGTGACGGCGATGGCGGATGCGCCGGCGCCGTTGACGGCCACCGACAAATCGCCCGGCGTTTTACCGACGAGACGGCAGGCATTGAGAATGCCGGCCAACACGATCACGGCCGTGCCGTGCTGATCATCATGGAAAATGGGGATGTCCGTCTGCTCCCGTAATTCCTTCTCGATGTAGAAACAGCGGGGCGCGCTGATGTCTTCCAGGTTGATGCCGCCAAAAGTCGGTTCCAGCCGCTTCACAATCTCGATGATTTCATCCGGGTCTTGCGTGTTCAGGCAGATGGGGAACGCCTCCACCCCGGCAAAGGTGTGGAACAAAATCGCCTTGCCTTCCATCACCGGCAGCGCGGCCCGGCCGCCGATGTTGCCCAGTCCCAGCACGGCGCTGCCGTCACTGACGACGCCCACCAAGTTGCTGCGCGGCGTCAGCGCGAACACTTCTTCCACGTTTTGGGCGATGATTTTGGCCGGTTCCATCGCCCCCGGTACCAGGTAGAACATCTTCAGGATGTGTTCGTCCTTCACCGGAATCTTGGTGTAGATTTCCAGCAAACCCTGGAACCGGTCATGTAGTTCCAGCGACTCTTCGGCGGTGGTCATCGGCTTGTTGCTGGCCGGGGGGACAGGTAGTTTGCCTTCGTAGACAAAGCGGCGGGTGCGCTCGGCAATCATGGCTGGGTCGGCATCCGGCCGTTTTGCCAGCCCTTCATTAAGGATGGCTTCGGCCACGGCCTGGGCCACCGCCGGCGCCACGCGATAATCAATGACATGGGGGTAGATATAATCGGCGTGAAGCTCCTCGTCCTGAATGATGCCGGCGATGGCTTCGGCGGCGGCAATCTGGGCAGAAACGGGGAAGTCTTTCGCCCGCACGTCTAACAAGCCGCGGAACACGCCGGGAACGACGGCCGTAATGTCCATCTGATTGGGATAAGTGGAATGGGCCGTGGCCACCACCGCCGCGCCCGCTTTCCTCGCTTCCTTCGGCGTGATTTCCAATGGCGAGGCCAGCGTGAACAAAATCGGGTCCTTGGCCATGCCCTTGATCAACCCGGTTGTCAGCTCTTGTCCGGGGGCAAAGCCAATGTACGCATCCGCGCCCGCCAGCACATCGGCCAGGTCGCCATGCTCGTCATTTGGATTGGAGAAATGGGCGATCTCCCATTTGGCCCAGTTCATATCCAGCGGACGATATTTGTAGATGACCCCGTGCCGGTCGCAAACCAGCAGTTGCCGCGCTCCGTATTGGTGCAAAATGGTGGCGGTCCCCAGGCCAGAGGATCCGGCGCCGTTGATGATGATGCGCATGTCGGCCAAATCTTTGCCGATCAAGCGGGCGGCATTGATGAGGCCAGCTAAAATGCCGATAGCCACCCCTTCGCGGTGGTTGTTGACGACCGGGATGAACAGTGAGCGCCGCAGCCGGTTGGTGATGGCCGGCCCTTTGGGTGAACCGATGTCCTCCAGGCTGATGGCGCCAAAGGAAGGGCTGATGTTGAGGATGGTGTCTACGAACTCTTCAATGGAGTCCGTCTTGAGAGCCAACGGCAGCGCATCAACCCCGGCAAACGCTTTCATGATGACCGCTTTACTTTCCAGCACCGGCAAAATCGCTTCCGGGCCGATGTCGCCCAGTTCAAAAGCGGAGGAGCCATCCGACACGATGGCGATGGTGTTGCCGCGGCAGGTCACATCAAAACTGCGTTTGGGATTACGGGCGATTTCCAGGCAGGGTTCGGCCACGCCGGGGGTGTAGACCAGGCTGAGCGCGGTGTTGTCGCGCACCTGAATTTTGCTGCGAACGCCGATCAGCCCACCATAACGGCGGCGATATTGGATGCCTTCGCTTTCTTGTTCTTGTGGTTTGGTCTCTTTTTTAGCCATGATTACTCCTCAAATGTAAGAAACAGTGTTCAATGTCCAGTGTTCAGTGAAGCGTTGAAGCGTCAACTGAATACGGATAACTGACCACTGAATACTGACTAAGTGGCGTCTCAAGTTTCCCTTGACAGGTGATGGGTGTCAGGTGTCATTTGTCACTCGTCAGGTGTCAAATGTCACATTCCGATTGGCGTGATGTTAGCGGGTCTCCTGGCGCAGTTCCCGGTTGTCGCCCACGCGGCGGGTGACGCGAATTTCATCCAGGTGTTCCAGCAGGGCGATGGCGTATTTGCGGCTGGTTTGCAGCAAGTCGCGCGTTTGGGCGGCGTTGATTTGGGCGTGGGTATGCAGGAATTCTGTGACGGCCGTCACCACTTTTTCATACTCCTGATGGCGATAAACTACCTCGTGGTTCAACGGCCGTACCTGCCCCGATTCCACCAGAGCAAAATAGACATCCTCGCCCACGGCCGCCTTCGCTTCCTTGACGCTGGGAGAATTGACGCCAGACCGGGCAAACCGCTGCATCAAAGCGTCAATGGCCTGCTGCTGCGCCGGCGAGAAGGTGACGCTGAACTCCGGTTGACGGACGACAGAACCGGTATCCATCGCCAACCCATCAGCGACGACCTGGGACAGAAACGGGTTGAAGACGGCCGCCTTCATCTGCAACCGGCTGCGCAGCTCTTCGCGGGGGATGCCGGGGCGCAGCGGGAATTCCTGGTGGTAGGCGGCCAAAACATCCGCCAGCCGATCCCGCTGCTTTTGCCAACCGGCGCGGGTGACAAGCTGCCGGTTCAGCCGGATGACGTCCCCTTGCGCTTCCAATTCGGCCAGGGCAGGAACGGCCGTGTCCGCCGCCAATCCCGATTTCTTCACCAGTTCTGCCTCGCCAACCGGTTCCATGCGCGCTAACGTTTGCCCCAAAAGTTCGGCGGGCGTGCCCTGGGACAGCGTTTGGAACCGGGCGATCACATCTTCCCGGAATCGCCGGTGTCGCCGTCCCGGATGGGGATCGAGTATTTGACCGCCGCCCAACGTCGCGCCTGGGGACGGCCGTCGCAAAATGAACCGGTCGCCGCGAATTACTGCCACCGGTTCCGCCAGCGCCAATTGCAGCCAGCCCGTTTGTCCCGGCTCGATTTGGGGCGCGCCGATGACGCGGGTGCGCGCCAGCGCTTCGGCGGCGCCGACGAACAGCTTGACTTCGGTGTTGTGTTTGAGCGGCCCCGGCGCGTCTGGCAGATGGCGGTAGCCGGCGTCCAGCAGAATGGTGTGGCTGACGACGCCGGGGGCGGCGACGACGTGGCCTCTAGCCAGCTCGTCCCGACTGACCCCGGTGAGGTTGATGGCGACGCGGGAGCCGGGCAGCGCCACTTCTCGTTTGGTTTGATGGGTTTGCAGGCCGCGAATACGGCCGTTCAACCCCGACGGCTGAATCTCGACGGCATCGCCCGCGTGGAACCGCCCTCCGGCCAGCGTGCCGGTCACGACCGTGCCAAATCCGCTTAAGCTGAAAACACGATCAATGGGAAGACGCGGTCGGCCAGTGGACGGCCGTTCCGGCAACCCCGCCAGTTTTTCCCGCAAAACCTCCTTCAACTCGGCTAAACCGGCCCCCGTTTGCGCCGAAACCGGCATGATGGGCGCGTCCGCTAAAGCCGTGCCCGCCAACGTTTCCGACACCTCTAACGTCACCAATTCCAGCCAATCCGGGTCATCAATCAAATCCACTTTGGTCAGCGCCACCACGCCGCCGCCAATCTCCAATAAATCCAGGATCGCCAGATGCTCTTTCGTCTGCGGCATCACCCCTTCGTCGGCGGCGATGACGAACAGCGCCAAATCAATGCCGCCCACGCCGGCCAGCATGTTTTCGATGAAATCCCGGTGGCCGGGCACGTCAATGACGCCCACTTCCTCGCCGTCCTCATCCAGCCGCAGCCAGGCAAAGCCGAGATCAATCGTCATCTCCCGCGCTTTTTCTTCCGCCAGCCGATCCGGGTCAATCCCCGTCAACGCTTCGATGAGGGTGGATTTGCCATGATCAACGTGTCCGGCCGTGCCAATTACGAACATGGGGTTTAGAAGGCAGAAATCAGAAGGTAAAAGGCAGAATTTGCGGCATTCTCTGAGGTCTCTGCGCTCTCTGCGGCATTAATCTTCCCGAACGGGAACCAGGGCTGGCTGGCGGCGGCGGTGCGGGCTGTGCTTTACCGCTTTTTCCACTTCCTCCAGCCAGATACGGGGCAGTTGTTTGATGGCGTCTGCCTGGGCAGTCTGAACCCGGCGCAGTAAATCTTTCTCTTCTTGCAGACGATTCAACAGATCATCCAACTGGGCGATTTGCTCCTGAACCTGCCGCTCATGCCGGTTCGTCGTCGCCCATCGTTGGTCGGCGTCGGCGCGAAAGCTCTTCCACTTTTGCTCATTCTCCAGCCGGAATTCATCCCATCGCGTTTGCAGCCGATGAGTTTCCACGCGCAGGAGTTCGGAGGATTGCTGGTGCTGCTGTTCCAATTGTTTTTGCCAGCCAGACAGCGTTTCCACCGCCATTTTGGCCTCTTTGTACTGGTCGGAAAAGGTGATCCACTCTTTGCGGAATTTTTCCACAGCATCCGCCTGCTCGTCTAACAGCCGTTGGAAGCCCTCGATGCGCTGATTGCGCTCGTACTCGCCCGACTGCACTTGTTCCAGCCAGGTACGCATTGTTTGGTTGATGTCACTTTGTTCGGCCGAGATGGTTTGCAGATTCGATTGGACGTTGATGATGTTTTGCCCCTGCACTTCCAGCCGTTCGTTGGCAGCCTCTAATCGCTTGGTGATATCGAGCAAATCAGCCTGTCCCTGGTTGATGTTACGACTGTTTTGCTTCTCTTTTTCTTCCAGGAAAGCGATGGCGCGTTCGCGGGTCTCGGCCCGGGTTTCGATGGCCGAGATTTGGTTGCGTAGTTGGCCGATGAGGTTTGCCAGCCGCGATTCTTCCGCCTGCCGCTGCTCCATGCCTTCGCGTAAAGTTTTGATGGCGGGCAGTTCTTTGCGAATAGCGGCCAGTTCGCGGGCGGTGACCTCATTTTCCACCCGGCGCAGGCGGTCTAATTCCTCTTCGGATTTGATGCGGCGCTGGTCGTATTGCTCGACGATAGCCACCACCTCATCTTTGAATTGAGCCAGTTGGGCGTCCAGTTGGCCCAGCCGGGCGAATTGGCCGGTGAATCCGGCGATCTGCTTTTCCAGATCGAGCAGCCGTTGTTCCCGGCTTTCTAGCTGCCGGGTTTGCAGTTCCAGTCTTTGCTCGATTTCGGCCTGCTGGCGGGACAGTTTGCGCCGTTCGCCGTCCAGCCATTCGATGCGGTTTTGCAGGTCTTTGACTTCTTGTGTGTTGTCGTTTGCCATATTTTTCCTCCCAAAGGGGGCAGAATTATGTAAGCGCATTATATCGCGCCAATGGGATGCGGGCGAGTGTGTGCGCCGGATTTTGGATTGGGGATTTTCGATTTTGGATTACAATTGGGTTATGGTTATCGGGATTGATGTGCGGCTGCCGTTTTACCAGATGGGCGGGATCAGTCAGTACACGATTTTTTTGATTCGGGCGTTGGCGGCTTTGGATGGGGAGAATCGGTATCTGGTTTTTCATCATGGGCGGGACGGCCGTACCTACGCCCCTTCTTCTGCCCCCAACTTCCAACGAAAAGATGTGTGGACGCCCTGCCATCACTGGCTGGAGCGGTGGACGCTGGCGGCGGAGCTGCTGCCGCGCCGGCTGGATGTGCTGCACAGCCCCGATTTCATCCCGCCGGCGGTTGGCGCTAGGCGGCGCATCATCACCGTACACGATCTCAATTTTTTGTATTATCCGCAATTTCTGACGGCCGCCAGCCGCCGCTACTACAACGATCAGATTGAATGGGCAGTGGGCGCCGCCGACGCCATTTCGGCGGACAGCGAGGCTACGCGCCAGGATTTGATCGAGCGTTTGGCTGTGCCGCCGGATAAGGTGACGACGATTCCGCTGGCGGCGAATCCGTTGTATGGGCAAGTGTTTGCGGAGACGGCCGTTTCTGCCACCTTGGCCGAGTACAATTTGCCGCGCGGCTTTATTCTGGCGGTGGGCACGCTGGAACCGCGCAAAAATTACCCGATGCTGATCCAGGCGTATGCCCGGCTGCGGCAGCGGGGGGTGGATGCGCCGCTGGTGTTGGTGGGGGGAAAGGGGTGGCTTTATGAGGAGATTTTTGCCGAAATTGAATCGCTGCAATTGGGGAATCACGTGCATCACCTGACCGGCGTTTTTGATGAAAAATTGGCGCATTTATACTGGGGGGCCGGAGTGTTGGTGACGCCCTCCCATTACGAAGGGTTTGGCCTGCCGGCGCTGGAAGCGATGCATAGCGGCTGTCCCGTCATCGTCAGCAACCGGGCCTCTCTGCCAGAAATTGTGGGGCCGCAGGGGATGATGCTTGATCCGGACGATGTGGAAGCGTGGGTGTATGGCATTGAGCGGGTGTTGACGGATGGGGATTTGCGGCAGAAGATGACGGCGGACGGCCGTCTCCAGGCGCAAACGTTTACCTGGGAGCGGACGGCGCGGATGACGTTGGCTTTGTATGAGAATGAAACGTAAAACGAAAAACGAAATGAAAATCCTCATCCTGACCCCCCAACTTCCTTACCCGCCGTACCAGGGAACCAGCCTGCGCAATTATCACATCATTCGCGGGCTGGCGCAGCGGCATGAGATCGTCCTGCTCAGCTTTTTAGAGGAGGAGCAGACGGCCGTGCCCGACCAAATCCAGCCGCTCTTGCAATTGTGTACGGCCGTCCACACCGTTCCCGCCCCCATTCGCGCCAAAAAGGAGCGGCTGATCCAACTTTTTACTTCGCGCCTGCCCGACATGGCGCACCGGCTCTGGTCGCCCCACTTCGCGGCCAGGTTGCGGGAGTTGTTGGCGGAAAACCAATTTGACGTGGTGCAGGTGGAAGGGATTGAATTGGCGCGATATATTAAAATAATTCGTGTAGCGAATGGGGGATGTCGCATCATCTTCGACAATCACAACGCTGAAACGGAGTTGCAGCGGCGTAATTTCCTCGCCGATTTGCGCCGCCCCCGCCGCTGCATCGCCGCCGCCTACTCCGGGGCGCAGGTGGGGCGGCTGGCCTGGTTTGAGCGGTGGGCGTGCCAGCAGGCGGATGGGGTGACGGCCGTCTCCGAGACTGACAAGCGCCATCTGCAAAAATTACGCTCTCCCGCTGCCCGCTCCCCGCTGCCCGCCATCACCGTCATCCCCAACAGCATAGACACGGCCATTTACCGCACCCCGCCGCCGCAAACTCACCCGTTCGACCTGCTGTTCGTGGGCAAAATGGATTACCGGCCCAACGTGGATGCCGCGCTCTGGTTTGCCGATGCGGCGTGGCCGTTGGTGCGGAGAGAACGGCCGTCAACCACCTGGGCCGTCGTGGGGCAAAAGCCGCATGAGCGGTTGGCGCGGTTGTCGGAATTGCCCGGCGTCACGGTGACGGGATGGGTAGAGTCGGTACGGCCGTACCTGTTTGGCGCTGGCGTCGTCATCATGCCGCTTCGCGTAGGTAGCGGGACGCGCCTTAAACTCATCGAAGCATTAGCGGCAGGCAAGGCGGTGGTCAGCACGCCGGTGGGGGCGGAGGGGTTCCCGGTGGAGAATGGGCGGGAGTTGGCGCTGGCGGAAGGGGCGGCGGAGATGGCGGCTGCTGTTTTGCGTTTGTTGGCGGATGAGGATGAGAGAGAGCGGTTGGGGAGGAACGGCCGTCAATTCGTCCAGCAATATGATTGGCGCCACGTCATCCCCCAATTCGAGATCGTTTATCGAGCCGGCGGGGACGGGAAGGCGCGGTATCGCCTTAAAGAAAGCACATAATCTTGTCTCCGCGCCATCCCGCCCTCGCCCAGACGGTCAATTTTGAAAGACGGGAATCAGCGGCGTTTTGGGGCAATGGCTGAGGAGTTCTGCGCCATCATCGGTCAATACCGCCAAATCCTCGATGCGGACGCCGCCCCAACCGGGCAGATAAACGCCGGGTTCGATGGTGATCGTCATCCCGGCTTTCAGGCGGCTCTTTTCTGGGGCGCGGGGCGAGAGAGCGGGCGCTTCGTGGATGCCGAGGCCGACGCCGTGCCCCAGCCCATGCCCAAAATGCTCTTTGTGCCCGGCGGCGGCGATGAGGTCGCGGGCCAGGGCGTCGGCTTCTTTGGCGTTCAGGCCGGGGCGGATGTGGTCGAACACGGCCGTCTGCGCCGCCAACACCAAATTATAAATCGCCCAAAACTGCTCATCCGGCTCTCCCAAAAAAAAGGTGCGGGTTAGGTCGGAATGGTAGCCGTTTAGCCTGGCGCCCATGTCCACGATGATCGGATCGCCTGGACGCAGTTCCCGTCCGCCGGGGCGGTGGTGGGGGAGAGCCGCGTTTTCCCCGGCGGCCACAATCACCTCAAAGGCCATGCCGTCCGCGCCCAACTCCCGCATCCGTTTCTCCAACGCCCATGCCGCCGCTTTTTCGGTGAGGCCGGGGCGGAAGATGTCGTTCGCCTGGGACATGACGGCGTCGGTGATGGCGGCGGCGGCGCGGATGGCGTCTATCTCTGCGGCCGTTTTGATGGCGCGGAATGGTTCGATGGCTGAGTTGATCGGTTTGAAGGCGACGGAATCAGCTTCCTGGCGCAGCTTTTGGGCGGCGGACAGGGTGACGTGGTCGGCTTCGATGCCTACCCGGTTGACGGCGGTCGCTTTGAAGAAGGCGCGGCCGTCCTCCGGCGCGCGTCTGTGCTTAAACAAGGTAAAGGCCGGCGCTTGCGCCGCCGCCTGCCGCCAATAGCGGAAATCAGTCGCCAGCAGCGCCTTGTCGGCGGTGATCAGCAGTTGTCCCGCCGACCCGGTGAAGCCGCTGAGCCAGCGCCGGTTGACGTCGTCGCTCACCAACAGCCCGTCCACTCCCCACTCGGCCAGTTTGTGACGCACGGCCGTCAGCCGCTCTTCATGAACATTACTTCGCGTAGACATTAGAAGTATCTCCCAAAACAAAACAACAAACACAAAATATCAGCGATTTCGAGGTTGGAAACTGAATCCTGCTTACTGAATACTGAATACCGTCCTCCCCTTCCCCTCATCCTACGTTCCCAATCTCCGTCCCCAAAATCGCCCGCAAAATCGCCACCATCGTAGCATACGTCGGATCCATGCCGAAATAGGACAAATTGTGCGCCCCCAGGTTCTTGCCTTTGCTGAACGGCGTGTCCGAGGCGTAATGCAATATGCCGATGGGGAAGGGGGCGTTGTACAGGTTGACCAATTCGTTGTACGGATGGCGCTTGGGCCGGGTCATCTCATACGCGCTGCTCAGATATGGCCCCGCTTCCATCTCCATGTCGGTGTACCCCTCTTTGTAAAAAACAGCCATGTACTCCTCATTTTGTAGGAAGGTGCCGGGCACGGTGATCGCTTTTTGATTGTCCATGACCGTGCCATAAACGAGATGAGGGGCCACGTCGTCGGCGCTGAAGCAGTTTTGAAACAGGTAGGTGTTGAGGGAATGCTCGTCATGCACCACGCCAGGGATCATGACATCGCCGATACGTCCGTTCAACGTGGCCGCCTTGCCCATGATGTACACCCCCCGAATTTCGGCGATGTTGCGCGCGATCTCGGTGAGCACCTGGTACGCCGCCATGCCCAACGGATAATCAATGTTGACGATGAGGGCATCGCTGTTTCGCAGAGATTCAATGCCGGGCAGCCGCAAACGGCCGTCCAAGCAGGCAGCGTCCAACTGATTAAGCTGCGCCACCTGCACCTCAATATCAAACGCATGCAGGCTGGGAACCCGCACCAGCCCGATTTCTCTTTCCTGCGCGATTCGTTGGGCGACGGCCGTAGGATTGGCCCGCTCATATTTCTTGAGGACGTAGTAAAGAAAATTCTCGCGGCTGCTGGGCACGTGCTGCTGCAGGATGTCGTAATACTCTTGCTGCAAATCAGCATCCCCGTTCTCGTGGGCGAAGGCGTGCAACGCCGCTTCATTTTGCAAGGCGAAACCGCTGAGCAGATTAGCCAGACTGTGGGTGTTGCTGGAAACGAAGTAAACGGGACGCTGGTCAAAAACGACGTCCGGCACGCTGCGTTCCACGTTCAGCCACCAGCGGCGGGTGGCTCGTTTGTAATCGGCCAGCGAACCGGCCAGAGAACGGACGGCCAATTCCTGCTTGTTTTGGGCGATGTGCCGCAGCTTGACGGCCGTCGCCTCCCCCCAAATCTGACACAGCCGCCCCAGGTCTTCCCGGGGGATGCCGCTCTTATCGGCCAACTTTTGCAGCTCATCCTGCTCTGGCCGGCCCTGGCCGTCATCGCCAATCGCCGTCAGCAGTTGCATGAGGCTCGGTCGGTTGAGGGACTCGTGCAGCTTGCGCCGCTCGATCTGGTAAGCGGTGAGGATAGGGATGAGGTCGTCAATGTCGGAGCGGCTGGCGATGTAGACGGCCAAGGTGTCACGGCCGTCGAAAAAACTGCGGCGGCGGCGGCCAGGAGCCGATACCTGCTGCCACGACTCCACATCAGGATAGCCATGTTGGGCAAACACCTGGTCGGACTGCCCCATCACCACCAGCCGCGTATGCCACAAACAGTCTGGCATACGCAAGATGGCGTAGATGAAGGCGGCCATGTCCGGCTGCGGCTCGTCGGCGGCCACGTGCAGCGCCGAATTGATGCGCTTATGCGCCTCGATCAGCGTTTTGATCTGCACCTCGCGGCTGCTGCGCAGCAACGAGTAGTAGGTGCGTAAATACAGGTTGATTTCTTCGTTGCCGGAGGAGGGGACTGTTCGATCCATTTTCAGTATTCAGTATTCAGTATTCAGTATTCAGTGGACGTTTACCAGAGGCCGGCCGTACTGACGACTGAATACAGATTACTGAACACTGGCGCTAATCTCCATTTAATTGATATGAATACGCCCATCGCCGGGCAGGACTTCGCCCACCAGCACGGCCGTATCACAATGTTCTGTAAATAAATCGCCGTTTTGCGGCGGCACGGCCGTCAGCAAACCGCCGGAGGTCTCCGGGGTACACAGCATATCCCGCATCAACTGGCTGACCGATTCGTCAAAATTGATCCAGGGGCCAAAATAGCGCAGGTTATTGCCCATGCCGCCGGGGAACGCGCCCGCTTCGCCATATGCCACCGCGCCGGGCAGCCAGGGCAGCTTGTCCAGGTGCAGGCGGAAATCCACCTCGCCCAAATGCGCCATCTCGTGGGCGTGCCCCAGCAGCCCAAAGCCGGTGATGTCGGTGACGGCCGTGGCCCCTGCCAATTGCGCCGCCGCCGCCGCCTGTTTGTTCAATTGTTTCATGCTGGATACGGCCGTTGCCACATGCGTTGCATCCGTTATTTCCCGTTTCAACGCCGTCGTCACCACGCCCACGCCCAGCGGCTTGGTCAGGTACAGTTGGTCGCCGGGACGCGCCCCCCCTTTGCGCTGGACGCGCCGGGGATCAACCAGCCCGGTGACGGCCAGGCCATACTTCGGCTCCTTGTCGTTGACGCTGTGGCCGCCGGCGATGACGGCCCCCGCCTCTTTCACCTTGTCCGCGCCGCCGCGCAAAACCTGCTGCAAAATATCGCTGCCCAAATCGTCCGGCCACGCCACCAGGTTGATGGCGAGTAACGGCCGTCCCCCCATGGCATACACATCCGACAGCGCATTGGCGGCGGCAATGGCGCCAAAATCATACGGATCATCTACCACCGGCGGGAAGAAGTCGGTGGTGGAGACGATGGCCTGGTTTTCGTTGATCTGGTAAACGGCCGCATCATCCGCCCGCGTCAAACCAACCAGCAAATCGGGGTAATCGGCCGGGTCAAAAATCTCGCGTAATGGTCGCAGCGCCTGCGCCAGGTCCTCAGGACTCAGTTTAGACGCTCAACCGGCGCACGAGGCGTAGGCGGTGAGTCGGATTTGTTTGTGGGTCATGGTTAAAAAGTGACTAAAGTTTGTGAGTGACTTAACCTATATTTCGCACATTAAAAACCGAATAGAGAGAAAAAAGGTGGCGAAGATGCCTCCTTCGTGGCAAAGTTTATGGTGATAACCCACTTCACCAGAGACACCTTCTTATGAATTTTGCCATAAAAAACA
>JAJRVV010000063.1 GCA_024277135.1 Chloroflexota bacterium
AATGAGCAATTAACAATGAATAATGAGCAATTAACAATGAATAATGAGCAATTAACAATGAATAATGAGCAATTAACAATGAATAATGAGCAATTAACAATGAATAATGAGCAATTAACAATGAACAATGAACAATTAACAAATAACCGGGTTGAGTGGGTGGCGACGGAGACGAGCGCCCGGCCGTTACGCCACCGCGCCCGCGCCTTTTTGCTGGCGACGGGGGGGATTTTGGGCGGCGGGTTAGTGGGGGAGATGGACGGCCGTGTCCGCGAACCGATCTTCAACTTGCCGCTGACTGCACCGCAGAAACGGAGCGGCTGGTTCCGCCCGGCCTTCCTTGACCCGCAGGGTCATCCCGTTTTCAGCGGCGGGGTGGCGGTTGGCCCCGATTTTCGGCCGGTGGGCGGGCCGGCGAATGTGTGGGCGGCGGGCGGCGCATTGGCCCATTTTGACCCGATTTTGGAAAGGAGTTTGTCGGGAACGGCCGTCGTCACCGGCGTGGCGGCGGCGCAAGCGATTGTGGAAGCAGTGCTCAGTATTCAGTAATCAGTTGCCTGTAATCCGGTTACTGAACACTGAATACTGGTTACTGAAAACCAAAACCTATGCACACTAAATCATGGCATTCCGTAGGCCCCTCATTGGACGCCTGTATCAAATGTAACATCTGCGCCAGCTATTGCCCGGTCACGGCCGTCACCGACCGCTTCCCCGGCCCCAAATACGCCGGCCCGCAGGCGCAGCGATTCCGCCAAAACGGCCAGCCGCACAGTCCCGACCATTCCGTAGATTACTGCTCCGGCTGCCGGGTGTGCAACGAAGTCTGCCCCACCGGTGTCAAAATCGCCGAACTCAACGCCCGCGCCCGCGCCCAAATCGTCGCCGAACACGGCCTGCCGCTGCGCAACCGGCTGTTGGGGCGCAACGAAACGCTGGGCAAACTGGCCCAAATCGCCCCCCGGCTGGCGAATCTGAGCCTGCACAACCCGGTCAGCCGAGTCCTGGCCGAGAAAATCGTTGGCATCGCCCGCAAAGCGCCGCTGCCTCGCTTCTCCGAATCGGGTACGTTTGGCGATTGGTTCCAGCGCACCAAAGAAGGACGGTTGAAATCGGACAAGAAGGTGGTTTATTTTCATGGCTGCGCCACCATGTATTATGAGCCGTTTGTGGGGAAAGCGGCCGTCGTCGTCCTGGAGCACAACGGCTACGAAGTGATTGTGCCGCCGCAAAACTGCTGCGGCCTGCCCCTGTTGAGCAATGGCGAATTTGATGAGGCGGCCAAATATCACCACAACAATGTGAGCAAGATGCGCGTCTACGCCCAGGCGGGGCTGGACATCGTGGGAACCAGCACCAGTTGCACCCTCACCCTCAAAGAAGAAGCGCCGGAACTGCTGGATGCGTTTGATGAGGGGTCAAACCAGTTGAAAATGGCGACCTGGGACATCTTCGAGTGGCTGTGGGCGCGGCATGAGGCGGGCGAGTTGAAAACTGATTTTCGGCGGATGGCGATGGTTTTGCCTTACCACGCCCCCTGCCAGTACCGCGCGCACCGGGTGGGTAAACCGGCGCTGGACATTTTGTGGTTCATCCCCGGCCTGGATGTGCGCGAGAGCCGCGCCCGCTGCTGCGGCATCGCCGGCACGTATGGTTACAAGGCGGAGAAGTACCAGATTGGCATGGACGTAGGCGCGGAACTGTTTGACTTTGTGATGGCGCAGGGAGATGTGGGGATGACGGCATGCGATTCGGAGACATGCCGTTGGCAGTTGGAGCATGGCACAGATTTACCCTCCCGTCACCCCATCGAAATTTTGGCGGCGGCGTATGGGTTGTATGATTTGGGGCAGAGAGAGGTGCGCGGATAAGATGGATTGGAAGGATTTTCACGGATTTTCTCTTTTTGGTCTGGAGATCGTATCTTCTCAAAAACTTGGGGAAGCTCGGGCCGGTCTCCTGACCGTGCCCGGTGTGGCGCGGTCAGGAGAGCAGCCCTTCGGGACTGAGATGCGGCCACAGCCCCGAAATACTGAGATGATACTGGAAATCTGTGGAAAACTGGAAAATCAGTGTGCCATAGCAAAATGGGATTGAGAGAACTCCAGGTAATCGTCGCAACAAACATTTGGGAATGAGCAATGAGCAAACGAGGACCAGGCCAGGCCGATATGCGCAAATTCATTGTTGAGTTTTTCCACGATGGCGAGTTAGATACCTTTTGTTTCGATTATTTTTCCGGCATCAAGCAGGAATTTACCAGAGGGATGGAAAAGAGCCAGAAGGTGATATTGCTGCTTGAGTATTGCCAGCGGCGGGGGCTGGCGGCCAATTTGCGGCAGAATTTGGCGCAGGAACGACCGGAAGCGTATGATCAACGTTTTGGCCGCCAACCGTTAGCGCTAGCGGCGGTACTGACCCAGCCGCGCAACCCCGATTTTCCTCAGCCACGTTCACCAGGACGGGGAGCTGGCGCGCCGGCTGGCGGCGGATTTGGAGGCGGAAGGCTACCCTGTGTGGATAGCGCCGGACAGCATTCAGCCGGGGGCTGGATGAGAGCGGCATTTTTGTGCTGCTGTTGACGCCGGACGCGGCGGCCTCCCGCTGGGTGCGCAGCGAGACGGATGTGGCGGTGGAATTGGAGCATGAGGAGGAGATGCGTTCTCTGCCGGTGTTGGTGAAGGTGTGCAAACTGCCAGCTCTGTGGCGAACTTACCAGCGGATTTCCTTTATGCGGCGGGGGTATGAAGCGGGGTTGATAACGTTGATGGCGGCGTTGGATGGGGAGTGGTCGGGAGGAAAGATTGACGATTCCAGGTTAAAGCGGGAGAAGCCAACACCAACGGTTCGCCGCCAAAAAAAGGATTCGTTTATTCACGAAAAGACGGGGCTGGAGTTTGTGCGGGTTCCGGCGGGGGAGTTTTTGTATGGAAAGAAGAAAGAAAAGAAGCGTTTGGATGAGTTCTGGATCAGCAAAACGCCGGTGACGAATGCTGTGTATGCCAAGTTTGTGGAAGAATTTGGTCAATTTATGGTGGACATCGAGAAAAATTTAAAACATTGGCAAAATGGCAAACTGCCTGCCGACAAACTGGATCATCCGGTGGTGTATGTTAGCTGGGATGACGCCGCTACCTTTGCCAATTGGGCCGGTTTGCGGCTGCCAACAGAGGAAGAGTGGGAGAAGGCGGCGCGGGGGACTGATGGGCGTGAATACCCTTGGGGGAATGAAGAGCCGACCCCTTTTCGTTGCAATTATGGCAAGAACATGAAGGGGACGACGCCGGTAGGACGGTATTCGCCGCAGGGGGACAGCCTGTATGGGTGTGTGGATAT
The DNA here is from genome assembly GCA_024277135.1 of Chloroflexota bacterium. Taxonomy (GTDB): domain Bacteria; phylum Chloroflexota; class Anaerolineae; order Promineifilales; family Promineifilaceae; genus JAJRVV01. The sequence continues at coordinate 3,337 of JAJRVV010000063.1, forward strand.
GGCGGGGAATGTGTGGGAGTGGACAGATTCTTGGTATGACGATGAGAAAGCAGAGCGCGTCGTGCGCGGCGGTTCGTGGTTCAGCTACCGTTACGGCGCGCGCGCGGCTTTCCGTGGCGGCCTTTCGCCCGGCAGTCGTGACTACAACCTCGGTTTTCGGCTGGTGGCGGCGCGTCGTTCCCCATCTCATCAAGACCGCTGATCTCTGTCCGGTCTGGGAGCGGTAGCGGGAAGGCCGCCGCGCCGCAGGCGCGGATCGCGTAAAATTTGGTAGGGGCGAAACGGCGCGGGGTGGTCTTGTCGGAAACGAACGGCCTATTCTCCGAGCGGTTCGAGCGCCTCACCGACCGCCCGTCTCGCCCAGAATGCGGCCAGGGAGCCAGGCGAGACAGGCGGGAGAGGAGGCCGTACGCGGGGCAAAGGTGGTTTCCCGCCTGTCTCGCCCCTACGGTATGTGGGGTATGTGGTGGCGTGAATGAGCGACCGGCTCAAAGGAGACGACATGAGTATTGTACGCGCTGTTTTTAAGGGTTTGTTGGGGAAGCGGCTGCCATCACCGGCGGCGAATTGGCGATTGAGGGGCTGAACGCGCCGGTTTTGATCCGCCGGGACGAATATGGCATCGTGTACATTGAAGCGGAAAATGACCGGGACGCCTGGTATGGGCTGGGTTTTTGCCAAGGGCAGGATCGGACGTTCCAACTGGAGGGGCTGGCGCGGGTGGTGCGAGGGACGCTGGCGGAGATGGTGGTGCCGGACGGGCTGGCGGTGGATCGGCTCTCCCGGCGTATCGGCTTCGCCCATTCGGCGCAAAAACAGATGGCGGTGTTGGACGCCAAAGTGCGGCAGATGGCGGAGGATTTCGGGCGCGGGATCAATGACGGGATGAAAAAGGGGCTGCGACGCAAACCGCATGAGTTCACCTTGCTGCGGGCAGAACCGACGCCGTGGACGGCCGCAGACGTGTTGGGAATGCTCAAACTCATCTCTTTCCTGCTGGCTTCTAACTGGGATTCGGAATTGATGCGGCTGAAACTGCTACTGGCAGATGGGCCGGAAGCGTTGGCGGCGCTGGACCCGGCGTATCCCGATTGGCTGCCGCTGACCATCCCGCCGGGAGAGGCGGCGGGGCAGGTGGTGGATTGGTTGGCGGCGGATTTGCGGTTGATGACGGCCGTCACCGGGCAATGCGGCGGTGCCAACAATTGGGCCATCGCACCGGATAAAACGGCGAGCGGCCGTCCCATCCTGGCGAACGACCCGCACCTGGCCGCTTCCCTGCCGCCCCATTGGTATTTGGCGCACGTGTACACGCCAGAATGGGCGGTGGCCGGCGCCTCTTTCGTGGGCGCACCCGGTTTCCCGGCCGGGTTTGACGGGCACTGCGCCTGGGGCATCACTGCCGGGCTGACGGATAACACCGATTTGTATGTGGAAGAGGTGGCGGGCGACGGCCGTGTGCGCCAGGGAGACGAATGGGTTGAATGTCCGGTGCGGGTGGAAGTGATCCGCGTCAAAGGGGGACAGCCGGTGGAAGATCGGGCGGTGGAAACACCGCGCGGCCCCATCGTCGGCCCGGCGCTGGCGGCAGAATTGGGGGCGATTTCCATGCAGGCCACCTGGCTGGCGACCAAGCCGGTGCGGGGTTTCTTCATGGCGCACAAAGTACGCGATTTTGAGGCGTTCCGGCAAAACTTTGCTGACTGGCCGGGTCTGCCGCTGAACATGGCCTACGCCGACGCCGAGGGCAACATCGGCTGGCAGTTGGTGGGCGAATCCCCCCGGCGCAAACGAGGCTGGGGAACCATCCCCCTGTCTGGGGCCGACCCGGCCAATGGCTGGGAGGCGGAGGGCGTGCCTTTTGCCCAGATGCCGCGCGCGCTGAATCCTGACACCGGCTTTGTGGCCACGGCCAACAACAAACCAATCAGTGATGATGTGGAGCTATACCTGGGCGCGGATTGGATTGACGGCTACCGACTGGCGCGCATCGCCGAATCGCTGGCGGCGCGGGATGATTGGACGCTGGCGGACGCGATGGTGTTGCAGATGGATCAAGTTTCCATTCCCTGGCGCCAGATTCGGGAATTGGTGTTGGCGGTTCCGGCGGCGGGCGATGCCGGACAAGCGGTGGATTTGCTGGCGGCGTGGGACGGGGTTGTGGCTGCGGATTCACCGCGGGGTCTGATCGTAGTCCAGCGTTTCATGCTCCTGGGCGTAGTAGCCGATCTGGCTGATGGGGCCGATTTTGACCTGGCCGCTGTTAATGGCATCCGGTTGCAACAGTTGTTTGAGCAGGTAGAATTTGCCGGCGCCGTTGGGGCCGACCAGTCCCACCCGCTGGCCGTCTTGAATTTCCCAGCTGAGCTTGCTGAATATGGGCTTACCAGCCAGGGTGACGCTGATTTTGTCCAGATTGATTAGAATTTCGGCCATGAAGTTTGAGAGACCCTAAGGGTTTTCAAAACCCTTAGGGTCTAAAATCTGAGTTGATCTTAACAAGGGGTGGGTTTGGCGCAAGTTGGCGGTCTGCTTACGGCCGTTTCTGTGGTAAAATTCATTCAATTACATCGCCCATTTGTTCCATGAAATCAAGCTAGACCTGCGAGGTTGGTGACCGAAGGTCGCACGAAACCTCGCAGGTCTTTCAAGGCAATACCCATGACCACACGAAAACTCGTCCTCATAGACGGCCACGCCCTGGCATACCGCATGTTCTACGCTCTGCCTCTGTCTGCATTTACCACCAAGCAAGGCGAACCGACTAACGCTACCTACGGCTTTAGCCGCACCCTGCTCGACCTCATCCTAACCGACCATCCGCCGCAATATCTGGCGGTCAGCTTTGACGTGGGTAAAACTTTCCGCGACGATATTTTTGCCGAGTACAAAGGGACGCGAGAGAAAATGCCGGATGAACTGCGCCTGCAAATTGAGCGCATCAAGGAAGTGGCGGCGGCGTTGAACATCCCCATCCTGGAACTGGAGGGGTTTGAGGCGGATGATGTGCTGGGGACGGTGGCGCGGCAGGCGAAGCCGTTGGCCGTGCCGGTTCACATCATCACCGGCGACCGGGATTTGCTGCAACTGGTGGATGAAAATACGCAGGTGGAACTGCCGACGCGAAGCAGTCAGCCTAAAGAGGTTTATGATCCGGACGGCGTCGTGGCCAAGATGGGGGTGCGGCCGGATCAAATCGTGGATTACAAGGCGTTGGTGGGGGATTCCAGCGACAACATTCCGGGGGTGCGGGGGATTGGGGCGAAGACGGCCGTCAAACTCCTGGCACAATACGATACCCTGGACAACATCTACGCCAACCAGGAAAACATTAAAGGGGCCATGGGTAAAAAGTTGGCCGAGGGCAAGGACAGCGCCTATCTTAGCCAGAAGCTGGCACGCATCATCACTGACGCTCCCATCCAGCTTGACCTGGAAGCGTGTGTGACCACCGATTTTGACGCCGTGCCGGTGTTGGAACTGTTCCGCGAGTTGGAGTTTCGCAGCCTGACGAATTTGTTGGTGGATAGAGGCGGGGCGCTGGGGGAGACGGCCGCTGCTACCGGCCAGCCCCCTACCGAAACCGTCACCGTTCGCAGCCAAAAGCAGCTAAATGATTTAGTGCAGAAATTAAACGCCGCCCCAGCCATCGCCTTTGACGTGGAAACCACCAGCCTGGACGAAATCACTGCTAAACTGGTTGGCATTTGCCTTTGTGTGGAAGCGCCTGTCAGTTACTACATCCCAGTGGGTCATCTGGCCAGTGAAGCCCAGGCTACCAGCGGCCAGATGGGGCTTTTTGCTAGCGAACCTACCCTGGCGGAAGGACAATTGCTGATGACGGCCGTGTTGGATGCCATTCGTCCGGCCATGACCAACCCGGCCATCCCCAAAATCGCCCACAACGCCAAATACGATTACCGGGTGCTGTACCATCACGGATTGGAAGTGACGCCCATCGGTTTTGATACCATGATTGCCGAATGGCTGACCGACCCGGCCAGTAAACATCTGGGACTCAAAGATTTGTCCCGTCACCGGTTAGGCGTGGAAATGATAGAAATAAAATCGCTCATCGGTAGGGGTAAAAAGCAGATCAGCTTTGCCGAAGTGCCGATTGAAGACGCCGCCCCCTACGGCGCGGCCGACGCCGACATGACGCTGCGTCTGGCGGCGCCTCTCCAGGAGGAAATCAAGGAAAAAGGGCTGGAGCAGTTGGTGGAGATGGAAATGTCGCTCATCTCGGTGTTAGCGGCGATGGAGGATGAAGGGGTGGGGGTTGACGCTGACTTTTTCCGCCAATTTTCCCGGGATTTGGCGGCGCGGCTGGCGCAGTTGAAGGGGGAGATTCATGAGATCGCCGGCACGCCGTTCAACATCAATTCCACCCAACAGATGAGCGACATCCTGTTCAAACGGCTTAATTTGCCCCATGAAGGGTTGAAGAAGACGAAGAGCGGCCATTTTTCCACGGCGGCGGCGGTGTTGGAAACGTTGAAACCGGCGGACAAGTCGGGCATCATCGCCGCCATTTTGGAGTACCGGGAATTGGGCAAGCTGAAGAATACTTATGTGGATGCGCTGCCTCAACTCATCAACCAGAAGACGGGGCGGATTCATACCAGTTTTAACCAGACGGGGGCGGTGACCGGCCGTCTGGCGTCGAGCAACCCCAATTTGCAAAACATCCCCATCCGCAGCGAGGTGGGGCAGCAAATTCGGCGCGGCTTTGTGGCCCGGTCCGGCTGGATTTTCTTGGCGGCCGATTATTCGCAGGTGGAACTGCTGGTGTTGGCGCACATGAGCCAGGATGAGGCGTTGATTGAGGCGTTTCTGCAGGATCAGGATATTCACCGGACGACGGCGGCGGCCGTGTTCGGCATCCCGGTGGCAGAAGTGACTTATAATCAACGCCGTTTTGCCAAAGCGGTCAATTTCGGCCTGATTTATGGCATGGGGGCGTACCGGCTGGCGCGGGATTCGGAGCTGACTTTGTCGGAAGCGGAAAAATATATTGAGGCGTATTTCGCCCGCTTCCCCGGCATCCGCCGCTTTTTGCAGGAGACGAAGCAGAAGGCGCGGCAGGATGGGTATGTAGAGACGTTGTTTGGCCGCCGCCGTTATTTCCCAGTGTTTTTGGTGCGGGGCGGGGCTGGCAACCAGCAGGCGATTGCCCGCGCCGAGCGGGAGGCGATCAATCATCCCATCCAGGGCACGGCCGCCGACATCATTAAGCTGGCGATGATCCGGCTGCACCAGGAGTTGACGGCGCATTATCGGACGCGGATGATTTTGCAGGTGCATGATGAATTGGTATTGGAAGCGCCGGAAGATGAGTTGGAGGTAGTGAAGCCGCTGATGATGGGCATCATGTCGAATGCGTTTAAGCTGGATGTGCCACTGAAGGTGGATGCGAGTGTGGGGTATAATTGGTTAGAGTTAAAGAGTTAACCGGAGTACCAGTGACGAAACGGCCGTCATCAGGTAAAGTTCCAGCAACAAATTCACATGAAGGATTTCGCAATTCCATGAAAATTACAAAACTGGGGGACGCTGTGCCGCAGCGGGGCAACAAATTATCGCGGGCCATCAGCCGGTTTATTTTGCTCGTTTTCGGCTGGCAAATCGTGGGGCATTTCCCCGACATCCCCAAATTTGTCTTAATTGGCGCGCCGCACACCTCCAGTTGGGATTTTCCCCTGGTGATGACGGTGTTGTTTGCCTTGGGTCTGCGCGTTGCCTGGATGGGGAAACATACGTTTATCAACGGCCGTTTCGGTCATATCTGGCGTTGGATGGGGGGCGTGCCCATTGACCGGCGGGCGGCGAGTGGCGTCGTCGAGCAAATGGTGGACGAGTTTCAGCGACGGCCGGATTTCATTCTGGGCATTGCGCCGGAGGGGACGCGGGACAAAGTGGCGCGCTGGAAAACCGGCTTTTACCACATTGCCTATCAAGCCGGGGCGCCGATTGTGCCGTTTACGATGGATTATGGCCGTAAAATCGTGAACGTTTGCCAGCCATTCATCCCCACCGGCAATATCGAACAGGACATGCCCCGCCTCCAGGCGATTTATGAAGGCGTCAAAGGTAAACGGCCGCAGCAGTTTCACAGCGTAGCCGGTTAGAAAAGGGATCAGGTTGGCGTTATCGGTTAATTATTAATTGTTGACTGTTAACTGTTATGTACGATCAAATCGCCCGTTTTTATGACCTGACGCACAATTCGCTGACCGAAGATGTGGCTTTCATCCTGTCGTTGGCGGCGCAAACGGGCGGCCCGGCGCTGGAATTGGGCTGCGGCACGGGGCGGTTGCTGCTGCCGTTGGCGCAGGCGGGTTTCTCCGTCACCGGTGTGGACAATTCAGCGGCGATGCTGGCTTTGGCCCGGAGAAAATTGGCGGCCCATCCGGATGATGCGCAAAACCGGGTGCAGTTGGCGGCGGGGGATATGGCGAATTTGCCGCTGTTGGATGCGGACGGCCGTTTCCAACTGGCGCTCATCCCCTACAACACATTTTTGCATTTGAATTCGGCGCAGAAATCGGAAGCGCTGCGGGGGGTAAAAAGGGTGTTGCGGGCGGACGGCCGTCTCTTCATTGACCTGACCAACCCCTTCATCATGGCGGCGACGCCCAATGATAACGCCCTCATTCTGGAAAACAGCCTCACCGACCCGGAAACAGGCGATCTCATCCTGCAATTGGCCGCCAACCGGCTGGATGCCGGCGCCCAAATTTTGCATATTACCTGGATTTATGATGTGTCGTCAGTTGGGGGGATGGTGCGGCGCACGGCCGTGTCCGCCGCGTATCATTACCTGTTTCCGCACCAGATGGAGCTGCTGTTGGCAAACGCCGGTTTTCGGTTAGCGAACTTGGCGGGCGAATATGATCAATCCCCGTTTTCTGAGGAGAGCAGCCGGTTGTTGGTGACGGCCGCGCCCCGTTAGCTCCCCGTTAAATCGTCATTTGAATGCCCGGATCAGGTTCCGCCTGCGCCAGACGCAGGCGCACGAACAAATAGGGCGCGGTATAACCGATCCAAAACAGGGTTAACCCATACCGGATAATGCGCAAGGGAATCGCCAGCCAGAGCGGATCGGCGGGAAAAACGGCGCGTAAACCGCCCCAGACAGCCACCGCGCCCGCCATGCCGAACAGGAAGCGCAGCGCCCGCTGCCACACCGGCCCATCCACGCGAAACCGTACCCGGCTCCCTTCCAGCAGTAAGCCAATCCCGGCTCCGAGCAGCGCGCCGACGGCCGTAGCCACGCTTTCCAGCCCCTCCAACTCCGCCTCCGGCGCAAAGGCGGCCCAGGCCACACCGGTATCCGCCTCGCCGATGATGAGGCGGACGATGAGATAAACCGCCGTCAAGATGAGCGGAACCAGCAGCCCCGCCAACAATTTTTGCCCCAAAATCCGCTTGTGAAACCCGGCGGCAAATCGCCGCTCCCAGATGAGGTAGCCGACCAGCAGCAAAATCGCCAGCCCCAGCCCGGCAAACACATCATGGACAAAATGGACGCCCAGATAAACCCGGCTGAAGCCCATCAGAATGATCATGAGAACGGCCAGCAGCCAGCCCCAGGATCGCTTGAACCAGCCGGCCAACAGCAGATAAACGGTGGCCGCCAACTGCACATGCCCGCTGGGGGCGCCATAACTGGATTCGGCGCTGAGTTGAACGCTATTGTCCAGCCAGAACGGCCGTGGCCCCCGCAGCCCATGCTTAAACAACCCATTCAGCCCCGTCGCCATCAAAAACAGGTACGCTAGGCGCTTCCCTAACTTTTTATCCAGACACCAGTAAATCAGAGGGAGGAATGCAAGGTAAAACTCTTCTCGGCCCAGCGCGCTCACCCATTCAAAAAAAGACGTTAGCTGTGGATACGTTGATTGCATCCACCGGGTAACGCCCAGGCCAAATTCAAAGATTGCGTCCATCCCAATTCTCCTGTGTATGTGCCGCCGCCTACCGTCAACGACGGGCTGTGTTGGTTACACTCTTCCCAGTTAGATTGTAACCATCATTAGGCCATCCAAGCAAGCAAACCGGTTGCATCCCCGCTCTGGCGGACTATAATCAAGGCCATATGAGGTTATGTTTGCTAAATTTATACAGTTTCAGTAGATCAAGATTTTCGCCACGAATGCCACGAATTACACGAAAAACACGTTCTTAATTCGTGAAATTTGTGCAATTCGTGGCAGATTTTGGATCTACTGAGTTTCAGTAGATCGAGATTTTCGCCGCGAATGACACGAATTGCACGAAAAACAAGTTCTTAATTCGTGAAATTTGTGCAATTCGTGGCAGATTCTGGATGTGCTGAGTTTGCCGGTTGGGAGAATTCAATCAGGCCACATTGATGTGTTGCAATCGGAACCCAAAATGGAGGCGATGAATGTCGGCTAGAATCCTGATAATTGAAGACGAAGAACGTATCCGTCAATTTTTGCAGCGTGGGTTAAGCTTTGATGGCTACCGGGTAGATGTGGCGGCTGACGGTCAGGCGGGACTGGAGTTGGCCCGCGAAAACCCGCCAGACCTGGTGCTGCTGGACATCATGCTGCCTGGCATGGATGGGCTGGAAGTATGCCGTCGCATCCGCACCGCCAGCGAAGTGCCCATTTTGATGCTCACTGCCAAGGAAACGGTGGAGGATCGGGTGCGCGGTTTGGATGCCGGGGCGGATGATTACCTGGTTAAACCATTTGCTTTTGATGAGTTGGTGGCCCGCATTCGGGCGCTGTTGCGCCGGGCGGCCCCAGCCAAACCCCAGGTTTACCGCTTTGGCGATTTGGAATTGGACACAGGCACGCGGCAGGGTCGCCGCGGCGGCCGTACCTTTGACTTGACGGCCAAGGAATATGAGTTGCTGGAACTGTTCATGCACCATCCCCGTCAAGTGTTGACGCGCGAAATCATTTTTGACCGGGTATGGGAGTATGACTTTGGCGGGGAGAGCAACATTATTGAGGTTTATGTTCGCTATTTGCGTCAGAAAACTGAGGTTGGCGACCTTCCTCGCCTGATCCACACCGTTCGCGGAATTGGGTATGTGCTGCGCGAGGATGAGTAATGGTTACATTGTTTTAACTGATGTCCATCCAAAATCGGTTGTTGCTTATCTATACGTTGATCTTCACGGCCGCGCAGGTTTTGATTGCGTTGACGGTCTATTTTTTGCCGCGTAATCGTCTGTTGACTCAAATTGATCATAATTTAGAAGCGCTGGCGGCGGAAGTGCGTCCGGGAAATACTCAGTTGGATTCAGGCGGCCGTTTGACCATTACTATCCCCGAAGATTTAGCCACCCTGGAAACGGCTTCTACTTTCATTATGCTGATTGACGCCAATGGGGAAATCATCGCCCGGTCAAGTAACTTAGCGGAATATGAAGGGTATCTCGACCCGAACGGCAATCTACCCGAAAACAATTTCAGCTTGGTTCGCAGCGACGGCGACACTCTTTTGCGGGTGTTGACGGCGCCGCTTTATGTGTCCAGCGGCGGCGAAGACATCATCATCGGTCATTTGCAAGTGGGGCGGCTCCTGGACAACTTTGACAGCTTCAACCGGTTGCTGCTCACCGCCTTGCTCATCGGTTTTGTCGCCGCCGCCGCATCCCTGTTTCTGGCGATTTGGCTGACTCCCAGTCTGTTCCGGCCGTTGGAAGACATTGCGGTTGTGGCGCGTCAAATCACCCGCGCCGACGATTTGAGCCGCCGCGTGCCCGATACCGGCCGTACCGACGAAATTGGCGACCTGGCGCGGGCGCTCAACCAGACGTTAGAACGATTGGAGCGGTTATTCCGGGCGCAGCAGCGGCTGCTGGCCGACGTTTCTCACGAACTACGGACGCCGCTGACGGCTATTCGCGGCAATCTTGATTTGATGCGGCGGATGGGAAACAATGATCCGGAATCATTGGACATCATTGTGGATGAAGTGGCGCGGATGACCCGGCTGGTTGGAGATTTGTTGCTGCTGGCGCGGGCAGACGCGGGTGGTTTCCCTCTGGCTCGCGCCGAAGTGGAATTAGATAACCTTTTCTTTGACGTGTACCGGCAGATGCGCCGTCCGCAAAAAAACGTGGAAGTGGCAGTTAAAGATGTCGATCAGGTGTGTGTGTTGGGAGATGAGGATCGGCTGAAGCAACTGCTCATTAATCTGGTGGATAACGCTATCAAATATACCCCTGAAGCGGGTCGGGTGACGATGAGCCTCTCCAAATCGGATGGTTGGGCGCGGGTTGAAATTGCGGATACGGGGATGGGGATTCCGACGGAAGATTTACCCTTTATTTTTGACCGATTTTATCGGGTGCAAAAGGATCGTAATCGCGCCAAGGGGGGATCGGGGTTAGGGTTATCTATTGCCAAGTGGATTTCTAAAGCGCACGGCGGCGACATTGTTGTGACCAGCGAAATAGGGGAAGGAACCACTTTTACCGTGTCCCTTCCCCTTGCTTCATCTGAAGAGTCTGCCGCACCGCCGGAAAGCCAGAATGGCGACTTGGTTCGTCCGGCTCTGCGGCTGCTGACAATGCGTAAGCCGATGGATGATTAACGGCGGCGCGCTATCAGGTAGACGCCCAATCCGATGATGATCAGGGGCCAAAAAAAGCCGCTTAGCCAGCCCATTAAGCCAAACTCTTGCAACAAGAAATAGGCGCCGAATAGGATGAGCAGAGTGCCGATGGTTCCGGTGCGGCCAATGCGGCTGACGCCGGATGAGACGGTATGCCCCATTTCTTCGATGTTTTCTTGAATGACTTCGGAGCCGGACCGGGCCACGGCCGTTTCCGTGGGCATGATGATCCATAAAATGAAGTAGATGGGAAAGCCGATGCCGCTGGCGAATATGAGCACCACAAACGCCAATCGGACTAAAACGGAGTCAATGCCCAGATAAGTCGCCAGACCCCCGCAAACGCCGGCAATCATCCTGTCGGTGTCACTGCGCGTCAATTTTGCTTGAGACATGATGTTTACCTCCAATTTTTGAAAGTTTCACCCGCTATACGCCTGCCTTTTTTGAAAGTTGCAGGCTGAAAGAACATGAGTGGGGGCTAAATGGCAGGCGATGATTGGGATACGGGCGCTGGTCTGGAAACGGGTTTTTGTTATACTGACCTGCTGTCCGCCAGCGTGACTGGCAGCCGTCAGCATGGCTGGCGGGCAAATTTTGAACCAGAATAAAGTGGGCGGTTATAATTGCCTGAGAAGACGAGAAAATGGCAGGAAGCGACTTTGCGGTTGATGCAGCAGCCCATGCTTCACCGGCTGATGGTGTTGGGAATCAATTTGCTGGTTCCCCGCCAGCGCATCGGCGCCAGCCTGGTTGCTTTTGATGAACATGATCGGGTTTTGATGCTGCGGCATGTTTTTCACCCATTTGCTCCCTGGGGTCTGCCGGGCGGGTGGCTGAAACGCAGCGAAGACCCGGCGGCGGGTGTGTTGCGGGAGTTAAGGGAAGAGACGGGATTAACGGCCGTGTTAGGCCCGGTGGTTTGCGTGGCGCATGAGCCAAGCCCGGTTCATGTGGGAATCGCTTATCTTGGCCGTGTCCAACCAAGCTCCATGACCCTGAGTTTAGAAATAATCGAAGCGGCCTGGTTTGAAATGGATGCGCTGCCATCCCCGTTGCTGCCGTTTGTGCAGAGCGCCATTCATGCAGGATTGTCGCTAAACCGACAGTGGCGGCAGTCTGCCGGGCGGCAAACGGCCGTGGCCCAGCCACACGCCGCTCAACCCATCAAGGCAGAGGAATAAGATGAACAGACGATCATCGCCTGGATTAGGCCAATGGATCACCGTCTCCGTGATGGTGGCTGCCACCATATTTTTGTTAGCAAAACTGTACCAATATGCCGGACTGCGCGCCTATTATCCGACCGGCCTCACAATCGGCGGCGTGGACGTGGGCGGCCTGGATCGGGAAGAGGCAGGGGAGGCTATTTCCAACCGATATATCGAAGCTCCAGTTACGATTTTTCATGAAGAAGAATCATTCAGCGTTAATCCTTCCGAAGCCGAATTCACGCTTGATTGGGAAACGATGTTCAGTCAGGCCGATCAGGAGCGCAGCCAGCAAGATTTTTGGGCGGGGTTTTGGGGCTTTTTGTGGGGGCGGGCGGTCGAGGTCAACCCGGTACCGCTGGCGGCTACCCATAATCGGGAAGCGCTCCGCGAACTCATTCTAGACATCTCTACTTTAGCTGACAAACCAGCCCAGCCCGCCCAACCTGTTCCCCAAACGCTCAGCTTCCAATATGGCGAGGCCGGCACGGTGACGAATGTGGAAGCCAGTTTTGCCGACATCGAAGCGGCATTGTATCGGCCGTCTCAGCGAGAAGCCCGCCTGGTAGTGGAGCCCCGTCTGCCGGCCCGCCCCCAGCAAAATCTATTGACCCGCCTATTGGTCAACCGGCTGCAAGATTTTGAGCAAACGACGGATGGCGTGGCTAGTTTGTTCATCATGGATTTGGAGGCTGGGGATGAAATCGCAATCAACGCCAACGCCGCTATGTCGGGGATGGATATGCTGAAGACGCCAATTGTGCTGGAAGTGTACCGAGTGTTGGATCGGCGGCCGACGCTGACGCACCAGGAATTGATTTCCAATACGTTAGTGGCGCGTCCCGATAATGAAAGCGCCAATGCGTTGTTGAACATCGTGGCTGGGCAAGATGATCCGTTTTTGGGAGCGGAATTGGTGACGGCCTCCATGCAGCGACTGGGATTGGTGAACACGTTTATGACGGCTCCGTATGATGAGGACGGCCGTGACACCCTAGCCACCCCCGCCAATTCCCAGGAAGGATTACGCACCAATCCCACGCCACAAATGCAAACCACCGCCGAAGATATGGGCACGCTGCTGTCCATGATTTACTATTGCGCCCAGGGACAGGGCGGCGCCATTGCCGCCGCTTATGATGGCGATGTGACGCAGGCGGAATGTCAGGAAATTATGAATTACCTGGCGGCGAACAGTATTGACAGTTTGTTGGAAGAAGGCGTGCCAGCGGATACGACCGTCGCCCATCGGCATGGTTGGATCAGCGATACGCATGGCGATGTGGGTATCATCTTTACCCCTGGCGGCAACTATGTCATCGCCGGATTTTTGTATAAGCCGAACTGGCTGGAATGGGAGATTAGCTCCCCCTTGCTGGCCGATATTTCCCGTGCTGCCTACAATTACTTCAACTTTGATAACCCGTACCTGAACGGCGTCAGCAACACCAACTAATTCGATGCTCAAAGCGATTCAGCGATTTTTATTCAGTAGTTTGCTCATTGTGGGCGGGATTTACCTGCTTTATCAAGGGCTGCTCTACATGCGGATGCGGGTGTTGATGCCGCAGGGCATGACGATTGCCGGGCTGGATGTGTCGGAGTTGTCGCGGGAAGAGGTGATCGAAGCGTTGAACGGCCGTTACCTATCCCCCATCCCCATCTACCACCGGGAACAGCGCGTCGAAATTGTCCCAACTGAGGTGGGTTTCCAGCTTGACCTGGAGGGGATGCTGGCCGAAGCCGAAGCGTACCAAGCCCAACAGGAATGGTGGCGGGGATATGTCGAGTTTGTCCTGGGACGGTCCATTGAGCCGGTGACGATAGAGCTGCGAGCCACCCATGACCGGGAAGCGTTGATGGCGCAGTTGGAGACCATCGCCTCATTCCTGGACGATCCGGCCCAATCTCCCCAACTGCTCTCCGCCTCCGGCACATTTGCGTTGGGTCAACCCGGAATCGTCACAGATGTGACGGCCAGTTTGCCCGAAGTAGAAGCGGCGTTGTACCGGCCTGACAATCGAGAAGCGGCGCTGGTGGTCATTGACCAGGATGCGCCAACCTTAGATATGACCTACCAGGAAGAAAACATTCGCAAACAGTTGGATGCGTTTAGCGGTTTTGGCAGCGTGTTTGTGATGGATTTGCAGACGGGCGAAGAAATCAGCATCAATGGGGATGTGGCGATGTCCGGGTTGAGCATCCTCAAGATCGGTATTTTTCTGGAAACGTACCGGGTGTTGGACGGGCCGCCGAATGAGTATGTGCAGGGGTTGTTCTACGACACGGCCGTGCGCTCCTCCAACTTTGGCGCCAACCTGCTGCTGCACGTCGTCGCCGGCGAGAACAACACCTATCGCGGCGCTGACATCTTCACCCAATCCATGCGCCGGTTGGGGTTGGTCAACACCTTCATGGCCGTGCCCTATGACGTGGATTTCCCTCCGGCTACCCGGCCCAACACCTACGTCACCCCGGCCAACTCCCGACCTGACTTGCCTACCCGCCCAGACCCGGCTATGCAAACCACCGCCGAAGAAATCGGCACGTTGCTCTCCATGATTTACTACTGCGCCCAGGGGGGCGGCGCGCTGCTGGCAGCCTATCCCGATGAAATTACCCCGGCAGAGTGTCAGGCTATCATTGAGTTGATGGTTTTGAACGAGGAGGGTAACATCATCCGCTTTGGCGTGCCGGAAGATGTGCCCGTTTCGCACAAGCATGGTTGGGATTTTGTGACGCATGGCGACGCCGGCATTGTTTTGTCTCCCGGCGGCGACTATATCATCGTCGAATATCTTTCGGATCCCGACTCCGACTGGCTGAACTATGATGTTAGTTTTCCCATTTTGCGGGAGGTTTCGCGGGCGGTTTACAATTATTTCAATTTTGACAACCCCAATCTGGAAGACCCGGATGTTCGCGCCGACCGGGAAGCTGAAGAACGAGAACGCGCCGCAGCCGCAGCCGCAGAAACGGCCGTTGATCAACCACCAGAATCTGAATCTACCAACGAAGCCAACAACCAGTAGCCAAAAATCAAAAGGAGAAACCTATGGAATATCGTCGTTTAGGCCGCACCGGCCTGAAAGTGTCCGCCATCTGTTTGGGGACGATGCAGTTCGGCTGGTCGGCCGATGAGCCAACCAGCCATGCCATTTTAGATAAAGCCATCGAGTTGGGCTGCAATTTCATTGACACCGCCGACATCTACTCGCGCTGGGTAGAAGGGAATGATGGCGGCGTCAGCGAGCAAATCATCGGCAATTGGCTGATGAAAGGGCATGTCCGCCGCCAAGACCTGGTCATCGCCACCAAAGTGCGCGGGGTGATGAGAGAGGGACCAAACGACCAGGGGTTGTCCCGCCAGCACATTCTTGACGGCGTGGAGGAGAGCCTGGATCGGCTGCAAACGGATTACATTGACCTGTACCAGGTGCATTGGCCGGATGAGGAGACGCCGCTGGACGAGACATTGATCGCGCTCAATGATCTGGTGCGCTCCGGGATGGCGCGCTACATCGGCTGTTCCAACTATCCGGCGTGGCTGCTGGCTAAGTCGCTCTGGATCAGTGATGTGCAGGGGTTGGCCCGCTTCGACAGCTTGCAACCTCACTACAGCCTGGTGCATCGGGCGGAGTTTGAGCGAGAATTGCAGCCGCTTTGCCTGGATCAGGGGATTGGCGTGATTCCGTACAGCCCGTTGGCCGGCGGTTTTCTCACGGGCAAATACCGCCGGGATAGCGCGCTGCCAGATTCCAAACGGGCCGAAGGGGTGCAGAAGCGGTATATGAATGAACAGGGGTTTACGGCCGTAGACAAACTGGAAGCAATCGGCCGAAACCACAACGCCACCATCGCTCAAACCGCCATCGCCTGGGTGTTGGCCAATCCGGCCGTCACTTCGGCCATCATCGGCGCCAACACGCTGGCGCAGTTGGAAGATACGGCAAAAGGGGCCGAGATTCGCTTGACAGCCGAGGAAAAAGCGGCGTTGAACGAGACGACAGCTTGGAAATAATCGAGAGAAATTTGGAGACCGGAGACCGGAGACTGATAATCTCTAGTCTCTAGTCTCCGACCTCTCAATCAGACAGGGAAGTTAATAACGAACCCTTAACGAATTACCGTTGGCAGGAAAACCTGAACCGGATTGACCGTCACCGTCACCGTGCCGGTGCTGCTGGTGACGCCATCGCCAATCGTGTAGGTGAAGGTATCATCGCCAATAAAACCGACGTCAGGCGTGTAGGTGATGATGCTATCGGTAAAAGTCGTCGTGCCATGGGGGGGATCGCTCACAAACGTGATGCGTAAATTTGCTGTGCCGCCATCATTGGCCAGGGCATAAATGAAGATGTTGCCAGTGGTGGTTCCGGCAGCGGTGTCATTATTGGCATTTGAGGTGGGGTTGTAGGAGTAGCCTGATTCACAATTAAAGAGATCGGCCGTTCTGTCCAGACCGGTGACGAAGTAATCCAATACCGTTCGCTGGCTTTTGTACCCAAACGAGGACTCCTCGGTAAAGGTGTAATAGTATGGGTGAATGTTGTAGTTACAAGCTGTGGGCCACACAATCGTCCCTCCATTTCCAACTTGGGGGAAGCCGGTCACCGAACCACCCAACTCAAACGAACTTGTCCATGACGCGGTATGGGTTGTTTCAGAGAAGACACCCGCGCCAAATTCAACCCCGCCGCCAGCCTGAACCTTGGCTATGCCACCCAAAGCCAGGTCAAATTCAACACCCACGCTTCGGTTTTCAGCAATGGAATTTTGGGTGAATTGGCTGTTGGTTTGTTCACTGAGCCGTGACCACTGCGAAATGGTTTCGCCGCTGCCCACCGAGCGGGTTACCAGGTTGCCACTGTTGTTTTGCCCATTCCACAATAATTGGCCGCGTATCTGTACCCATTTGTTTTGTCCTGAACGGGGATCATACATCTGGACTTCAAAGTAGTCTGTTCCACCGGAACGGACAGCCAAAGGATACCGGTTAGGTTCGACGTGATCCGGGCCAAACACCTGAACTTCGGCCAGATGTAAAGCCGCGTTGGGGCGATCAATCTGTACCCGAATGTATCTGCCTTGTATCGGTGAAGTGACAGTAAAGTTAGTTTGTAATGTTAGAAATGTGGTGACGCGGCCAGCCGGAAAATCTGTGCCGACTGTCGGAGAAAGCGCAGTGTTGATTGTGGACAGGGAGTAGCTGTTTACGGCCGCGTCATTCAAAAGATCAGCCGGGGTGTCCGTAGGAGCAAAAGGTGTGTCCGAGACAAACACATACACATCCTTGAGTTGGGGGGCGCAGGAGCTATTCGCCTGGCAAGCTGATTGATCATTATGCCACAGCCGAATTTTGCTGATAGCTTCCGACTGTCCCAGATCAATCTCCAACCAGGGGTAATTTTCAACCGTAGTAGCCGTCATCGCAGTCGTTTCACCATCGAGGATGCCATCCACTGCTTTGGCTGCGACTGCGCCGCTGGACGTGCTGCTCTGGCTGATGCAAGAATCACAAAACAAAGCGATGCTTTCCCAGTCGCGTACCGTTGGCGTCCATTCCAGAGACTGGTTGGCGCTGGTGGGTATGATGGCAGCGCTGACGTCCCGCACCGCCAACGGCGTAGATTGAAAGACGGAGCTTTTTAATTCACAACTGCGGATGGAAGTGGTGTTGGTAATGGGAGCGCCATTTTGCATCACCTGGTATCCATAGCAATAGTACGTGGCTTCGTCGCCGACCACAAAATTGAACCCACTGCTGTCTTGAATGGCGTCGGTGATGCTGGTTGTTTGCGAGGAACCTTGCGCGCCGCTGCGAATATACTCCTCTGCCATTGTGGCGCGGGCGTTGGCTTCGAAGGGGCCAATTTCCACCCCAACCCCCACAAAACCTGAGATGGTGGTGCTGCGCTCATGGCCTAACTTCTCTTCCTGGGTGGTTGCGTTTTGATTGCTGCGGCCAATGAACCCGGTGGCAAATGATTCGAAACCGCGCTGTTGGATGTTTTGCCAGATAGGCGGACGATAGATGACGCTGTCCACGTTATCCTCTTTGATGACACGGCAGTCACCGTTATAAACGGCGCGAATGGAGTCGTTCTCCACATCACCCAGCACGATGTCGGTGCGAGTGTTCAGGTTAGCCGGGTCCAGGTTGATGTGTTTGGTCAAGGTGTTGGCTGTCAGGTTGTCCCGGCTGAGATCAATGACGCGCAGGCCGCGGCCGTCATCAAACGCCGCCACAATTTCTCCCAGCCCATCTTGATTCATATCGCCTACATCCAGGCTAAGATAGCGAGCGTCGGTAATACCGTCCGCTGTACTCCAGGGGTAATACCAATCGTAAATGATGGCAAAAGAAGGCGTGGTTGTCGTCAAAGCCTGCGCGCCAAAAACCTGAACGTGCAGCCCATTGTCGTCTGGATAACTCAGAACCACCTCCTCCCGCAGGAAATCACCGTTCACCTCCCCCATCCCGGCGGCCATGTCAAAGCTGCCGGCGACGTAAGTGATATTCTCGTTATAGCTGGTCAATTGCGTTAGCGAAAAATTGAGAGGATCGTACTCGAAGGCAAACAGGAGAATGGATTGATCATCGGCATTGATGTCGTTAAAGGCGACGATGATCTCATCCCGCAGGTCGCCGTTGAGACGGCCGCTCATCACCTGTATTCTCGACAGATCGGCCGGATTGAATTCAATATTCGCCAGTGGTTTTAAGCGATAGGCCACGTCATCGCCGCTGCCGCTGTTTTGGCTGGCGTCGTAGTCCAACAGCACCAGTTCCATATCGCCGTCGCTTTGTTTCATCAAGAGGACGATCTCATCCTGCCCGTCGCCGGTAAAATCGCCGATGGTTAGATCGAGCAGCGTGGCAAATGAACGGCCCCCGGTTGTGGATGACCAACGGCCGGCGACGATGATGCCGCCGCCGCTGTTCGCCCCGTCCCATAACAGCAGGTTGACTTTGCCTGAAACCTGGTCTACACCGGCCAGAACGATCTGTTCCCGGCCGCCGTTCGCGTCCGAAATATAACCGGCGGCGGCGACAACGGGGGTGTACCGGCGGCTGCTCACCCGGTAATACACTGGCTGCACCGGATTGGGCGGCGCGGGCAGCGGATCGTTGTAGTACGCCAGATACCACTCGTCATTGCCGTTGGCAAATGTCTGGATGAATTCGCTTCTGCCGTTCCCATCCAGATCGGCCGCCGTTGCCGCATGGGTGGTGACGCCCATCCCGTTGGAATTGGCGTTTTCGTAGTAGAGGGCTTCTTCCATCAGGTTGACGGCCGTGCCTTGCGGCATTCCTTCGTCAAGCAGTTCGGAAGTTACATTTGGATTCATGCCAAAAGTCGCGGTGACGCTGACAAAAATTTCTTGCTCCAACATCAAATCATGCACCGCGCCAAACGGGTTGACATTGCAATCAATCGCCGTTTGCGCTGCCGGGAGCGCGCTAGGAAGCGCGCTAGGAAATGGCGGCAGGGAAAGTGGTTGGCTGATGCTGGCAGGCGGGGGCGCGACGGCCGTTGCCGAAACCCGCACAGCAAGAAACATCACCGATAATAAAGCTGCCAAAATAATGATTAAACTAAACAATCCCCGCCACCTGGATTTTTGATAGAGGGGGCGCCAAAGGGGAAAAGTTACCTTTGTTTTCTGTTTCATGACATACTCCTTCAATAAAAAAATACCTCCAAGAGGTTTTGCGATAAACTACATCCCGCCCCCGGCTTTTTGTCGAAGACAATCGGACAAGGCCTCGAATTGAGTGAACACCCATCGCTCGCCGGTGGTCGTATCCATCAAAACCACACGCACTTTTTCATTTTCTTCCAGCCAAATGCGTACAATGAACGTGTGATAAGATGTCAAACCAGAACCGGTTGGATTGGTCATATCATTCTCCAGCGTTGATAATGGTGAGCGGGTTGCCTGGCTAAACATTAGCAGGCGAACGTGACGAAAATGTGACGATGGTTCGGGAATAACGAATGGCGATATTACGACTGCATTTTTTAGGACCTTTTCAGGCCACGTTGGACGGCCGTTTACTGCAAGGGTTCCGTTCCGATAAAAGCCGGGCGCTGCTGGCCTATCTGGCTGCCCAGGAGAGCCGCCCCTGCGCCCGCGAAAATCTGGCAGCGCTGTTCTGGGGCGAAGATGAAGAACAAGCGGCGCGGGCCAGCTTGCGTCAGGCTCTCTCAAACTGGCGCAAACTTCTGGCTTCTTTGCTGGCAGGCTCGCCGCCGCCGCTGGAGATCGGGCGCAGGACAGTCCGGCTGCACGTTGATTTGGAATCCGTTTGGGTGGACGCGATCCAGTTGCAAAACCTGGTTGCCGCCTGTGATCGGCATCCACATATATCTCTGCTCACCTGTAAACCATGCCATGACCGGATGGAAAAAGCGGTTTCCCTTTACCAGGGAGAATTCCTGGCGGATTTGCAGGCGCTTAACGCCGGCCCCCAATTTGATGATTGGCGGTTGGTACAGCAGGAGCATTACCATCAGAAAGTTCTGCACACATTAGGCTGGTTGGCCCAGAGCGCCCATGCGCGGAGAGAGCGGGAAGAGGAGATCGCCTACCTGCGCCGCCAGCTCGTTTTACTGCCCTGGCTGGAACAGTCGCACCGGGCATTAATGGCGGCCTTGGCAGCGACCGGACGGCGCACGGAGGCGATCGCCCAATTTGAAACCTGCCGCCGTCTGTTAAGTCAAGAGATGGGGATAGAACCGGCGCTAGAAACAGAGGCGTTGTACCGAAAAATCGTTGCCGGGAAGACGGCCGTCCCCTCGCCCCAACTCTCCGCTAATCACAACCTGCCGCCCGTCAAAACTTCCTTTGTCGGCCGCGAAGCGGAATTGGCCCGCATTGACGCCCTGCTGGCCCAACCATCCTCCCGGCTGCTCACGTTGACCGGGCTGGGCGGCGTGGGCAAGAGCAGCCTGGCATTGGCGGCCGGGCGGCGGCAATCAGCCCGCTTTGAACACGGCGTTTGGTTCGTTTCCATGGCGGAGATTGAGAAGGGGGAGACGGCCGTTTCCGCAGCCGAATTTGATCACACTCTGGCGCTGGCCGTCCTCGCCAATTTACATCAGAGCGTCACCCTGCCAGAGCTGCCGCTGGATCAACTGCGAGCCTATCTGCGCCAGAAAGAAATGCTGTTAATTTTAGACAATCTGGAGCATTTGCTGCCTGAAGCGGTCGTTTTTGTGTTAGCCCTGCTGGAAACTGCGCCGGAGTTGCAGATCATCGCCACCTCGCAGACACAGTTAAGCTGCCGGGCAGAAACGCCGATCCCGTTGGCCGGATTGCCGCTGCCAGACAGCGGGACGGCAGCCAGCCTACGGCTATTCATGGAACGGGCGCAGCGCCATCAGCCGGACTTCCAATTAGACGATCAAAATGCGGCCGATGTGCGCGAAATTTGCCGGTTGGCGGCCGGACTGCCCCTGGCGATAGAACTGGCGGCGGAACTGGTCAACCATTACCCATTGTCAGAAATTACATCTGCCATACGCGCCAATTTAGACCTGCTCCACTCGCCCAGCCCCGATGCGCCGCCCCGGCAGCACAGCATGAGAGCGGTTTTGAATTATGGGTGGCAGCTCCTGCCCGAACCGGAAAGATTGGTGCTGGCTCAGGCGTCGCTGTTTGGCGATGTGTTTGACCGGGAGGCGATATTGGCCGTTACCGATGCTTCCCTGTCCCATATCGTCAACCTGGTAAACCGCACCTGGCTCACCCTGGCGCGTCCGGGCCGGTACGCCCTGCACGAGTTGGTGCGGCAAGTCGCAGCCGAAGCGTTGGCGGCCGCTCCGGACGTCGAAGCTGAAACCCACGCCCGATTTGCCCGCTATTACGCCGGATTTTTGGCGCGGCAAGCGGCAAATCTAACGACGGCTAATCAAGGCACGGCGCTGACCGCCATCAATGAGGAGTTGGCCCACATACGCCAGGCGTGGCGCTGGTTTTTGCTCCATTGTGACAGCGCCGGCTTAGATAAAATGATGCCGGGATTCGGCCGTTTTTGGGGCGGCCAGGGGCGATATTGGGAAGGGCTGCACTTTTTTGAGGACGCGCTGGCTCTGTTGGCGCAGCAAGGCGGGTGTTTGGAACCGGCCGCGCAAAATCGTCTGAGGTATTGGCAGGCGCATTTTTTGTACCGGCACGGCCGTTACCCGCAAGCGCGTCCGCTGCTGGAAAAAATGTACCGCGCTTTCTCATCCGATCAGGACGCCGCCTATGTCGCTGCTGCTGCCCTGGATTTGGGCAGCGTTCTCATGGAGCAGGGCACAGAGAGCGCCGCCCGCCCTTTACAACTTTATGAAGAGGCTTTGGCAATTTTTGAAGCGCAACGGGATGATGTGGAGACGGCGGCCGTTCTCACCCATTTAGGACGTTACTGGGAAACGGCAGGCCAGTACGAAAAAGCCGCGCTTTCTCACCGGCGCAGCCTGCGCTTGAGACGTAAACTGGGCGCGCCGCGACAATTGGCGTATGCGCTCAATCAATATGCCCTGCTGCTGCACCGTCAGGGAGAAAATGAGGCGGCCAACGGTTATCTGCAAGAGGCTGTTGGATTACATCGGCAAATAGAAACCCAGCCAGAATTGGCGGCCGCTTTAGCCAATAGAGGTCTGGTGGAAACCGCTTTAGGGCGATATGAAACGGCTGTCTCCCTCCTCAAAGAAGCGCGACAGATTCAAGAAGATCAGGGGAACCGCTCCCGGCTTGCCATCATCTTCAATAATTTGGGTGATATTGCCAACTTGCAGGGCCAATACAGACAGGCGCGGGCCTACCTGGAGGAAAGCCTGCGCATCAAACAGGCTTTGAACAACGAAAGGGGCATGACTTTTTCCTTGATCCATTTAGGCCATGCCCTTTGGGGAATGCATGAATTTGAGGCGGCGGAAGCGGCTTTTCGCCAGGCGTTACAATTGGCTGCCAATCTATCGCTGGCGCCGCTCAAGCTGGCGGCATTGGTCGGTATGGCCCAACTGCGGGCGGCCACAGATGGCGCCGGGGCGCTGGCGCTGCTGCAACTGCCGTTGTCTCACCCGGCAGCGTGGCAGCGGGTTCAAGAAGAAGCGGCAGCGTTGGCCGAGCAGATCAAGGCCGCTCTGTCGCCGGAGGAGGTGAAGACGGCGCTGGCGCGGGGAAGCGGGTTGAATTTGGGCGAAGTGGTGGCCGATATGCTCATTGTCGCCGAAGACCTGCCAGGTTTTGATGAGGGAAACCCGGCAGGTCATGGGAGTTAAATCGCGTCTTTTTTCATGCGCCGGGCCTGGATGCTGATGCCGGCGGCCGTCAACAGCACATACAAAACCAGGGCGATGGGGCGGGCCAGATCAAAGGTTTGCAGGATGACGGCCGTGCCCGTCACCGCCGACAGCAGGATCAACGCCCAATCAAACAACACCGTCACCAGGATAAACCCGAGGACGGCCCCCGCCAGAAACACAAACAACAAATTGCCGCGGCCGGGGACAAGTTCTAACATTTGCGCCAGGTTGACCGCCAGCACACCGCCGGCAAAAAATCCGGCGATGTTGACGGCCGCCCGTTGCAAAACCAGCGCTAACACCGCCCCCACTGCGCCAATCGTTAAACCGGCGATGACAATTGTCAGGTCATCGGCGTCGGTGAGCGCCTGTTTGGCAAAGTTAATGCCGAATACGAAGCCCACGCCACCGACAAACAGCCAGAACATCTGGCGGCCCAGCGTCAATAATCCGGCGCCGATGAGAACACGAAGTAAAGTCACCATTTTGGATTTTGGATTATTCTTTGATCCGTACCGTTACGCCTTCCATTTTGTCGCCCTGGCGGATGGCGTTCACCACGTCCTGGCCTTTGACGACTTTGCCAAACACGGTATGACGGCCGTTCAGATGCGGCTGAGGCGCATGGGTGATGAAAAACTGACTACCGTTCGTCCCCGGCCCGGCGTTCGCCATCGAAATCACCTGCGCTTCATGCTTCAGCGGGTTGCCGGCGAACTCATCTTCAAAGCGGTAGCCCGGCCCGCCGCGCCCCGTTCCCGTCGGATCGCCGCCTTGAACCATAAAATTGCTGATGACCCGGTGAAAAACCACGCCATCGTAAAATCCATCTTCGGCCAGGAAGACGAAATTGTTGACCGTTTTCGGGGCATAACTGGGATAAAGCTCCAGTTCAATCGTGCCCTTGTTGGTTTGAATTGACGCCAGATAGGTTTTGTCGCTGTCAATGCTCATTTCGGGTGGATTTTTCCACTGTTTACCTGCCATTAAAAACTCCTTTTTAGAAAA
Organism: Chloroflexota bacterium; assembly: GCA_024277135.1. Classification (GTDB taxonomy): domain Bacteria; phylum Chloroflexota; class Anaerolineae; order Promineifilales; family Promineifilaceae; genus JAJRVV01. Next base: position 27,455 of record JAJRVV010000063.1, read on the forward strand.
ATTGTGGTGGGATTATACCACTGCGGTAGAGACCTGCGAGGTTTTCAAAACCTCGCAGGTCTGGCTCATTCGCTGGTGATTGTGTTAGCCAGGATGACTTCGATTTGGCCGCCAGATTCCAAGTAGCGGGCAGCCAACGGCAGTTTGCCACCGATGATGTCTATGCCCAGGGTTGTCCAGGCGTCGCTGCCGGGAGATTGGATGCGGATGAGGGCGGGCACGGCCGTTTCCGACCATACCAGTTCGGGCCGTCCCCATTCGTTGCTGGCGATGGTGAAGTCGGCTTTTTCCTGGAGTTGCAAAGAGCGAGTGGCGAGCAGACGGCCGTTTGCTGCCAGTCGAATTTCAGCCACTGGTTCTGATGACATGGGCAAAACCACGTTAGCCGCTCGCATGGAAAGCCCCGGCTCTGCGGCGTTGAACAGGGCCAGGGGATAGGTTGCCAGCAGACGGCCGTCCGCGCCCATCAATTCCACTGCAAACTCACTGTTTTCCGGTAATGGGGTGAGGCCGGTCGTCAACGCATAAACCGGCTCAATAAGTGGCTGAGCCGGTTCGTCAAAATTCACCCGGATCAACAAGCCGGGCGCGATTTCGCGGGCCAGCAGCCCCTTGCTGCGCTGATCGTTGTACAGCGCCGTGTAAGTGTAATCTGACACCCACTGCGGGTAGCAATAGCTCATCAAATCTTTGGCGGTAAACGGCGAATAAACCTGCGAGAAGCTTACATCCAGACCATACTGCCCGATGCTGCCATTGAAGTAGGGGTAATTTGGATCAGGCCCGGCCGGATTGCCACAATCTACGTGGGAACGGCCGAACATATGCCCGATTTCGTGGGCGGCCAATTGGGAGGCCTTTTCCACCCCGACGCCGGCGCGCACCCAGCCAATCGCCGCGTAGCCGCCCCAGGCGCGCGGATAGGTGTCGCCATTGCTGTTGGAAGTGGGAATGACGCCGTAATACACCTGTCCAGCAGGGGATCCATCCCCGTTTTTGAGGCTGGCCATCACGCTCAACAATCGGTTCCACTCACTTGCTTGGGACAAATCCCCTTGAAATTCGAGGGGGGCGCGGAAGGAGACGTTGACGGCGGACAGGGGGTAGCCGCGCATCAGCCAGCCGCTTTCGTTGTCTGTGGCGGGGCCGGGGAAATAAGCGCCGGTGGGGAGATGGGTGTAGTTGATGGGAACCAGTTTCAGGTCGAGGGCGGGGACGGAGTTAAAGGTGAGGGTTTGGCTGACAATGTTGTTTGCCAGGGAAGGTTCCGCCAGCGCGCTGGCGGTTTCAATCGTCGCCGTCAAGGTCACGGTTCCGGTCAGCCAATTGGCGGGCAGTTGGAAGTTGGCGCTGTTGTTGAAGTCGCTGCGGTTGATATTGTTGGGAATCGTGGCCGAAACGATGGACATCAGTCCCAAATCCGCCTCGTCCCGCGCCGCGCTCAAAGTGATGGTGATGCCATTGACCGAATTTTGCCCTTGAGCCACGTAGGCGTACACGCGGGCGACGGCCGCCCGATTTTCCACCATGGGCACGCTGTTGCTGGCAGTTTGGCTGGCCTGGGTCACTTCCAGCCAACTGATCGCCAGGTCAATGGCTGGTTTTTGGATGATGGGCAGGTAGAGGGTGTCGGTGAGGACGGCCGTCATCACCGAATCAGATTGAGATGAGGGGGGCGCTGTTTTTGTGGAGGTGACGGCCGTTCGCGGCGCGGCGACTACCAGCCAAACTAACAGGGCGCTCAAGCAAAAGACAACCAACAATCTTGATTTCACGGGATCACCTGCCTTAATCCTCCCGGAGGTTCCGAACCTCCGAGAGTGGCAATTCGAAACTTTGTAGGGCGATTTTGTAAATCGCCAGCCTGGGCGAATTGCAAAATCACCCTACAAAATCATAAAGTTGAGGTACTAGCCCCAAGATTTTAGCGGCAAAAGACGTCAGGGAGAAATCGCGCGGCGCAAAATTGGGATCGCTGCCGGAACAACCAGCAGCCAACGCGCCAGTTCATCATGAGGCGGAAAATCAGCCCGCCGCCAGCGCTGGTACGTCTGGTTGGGCACATCCCGAAAGAAAAGAGCCACGACCACTGGCGTCGTTTCGCCGATTGGATACGCATAATATACCACCGTCAACACGCCGGGCAAAGCGCCGTTTTTGAAGCCGAGATTGCTGAATAATTCCTGGTTGGCGGGGTACTGCATCGGCCATTCCAGCAGGCGGCGGGCGATGAAACTACTGTCGCCGCCGCTCAACCCGTTTTGCGCCAGCCGCGCCATCAACCCGGCATAGTCGCCGGCGCTGGCTTGTGGGTTCAGCGTGTCGCTGAAGCGGCGCTGGACGGGCAAGGACGGCCGTTGTCCCCGCTCCGCATACAGCGCCCGAAACGCCGGGTCTGCGCGAAACGCATCCACCAACAGCATCGCTTCACGGCCGTACCCCGCCGGTTCAGCCAGATAAGCGTCCAGCGCCTGATAATCACTCAACTCCCGCCGGGTGTGGTTGGACATCGCCAAAAACTGGCCCAAAAACGGGCAGGGGGCGGTTTGGGTAGCGAGACCGAGGGTGACGGCCGTCTGCTCGATCCGCTCCTGTCCCAGCAGCAAATGCAGGTAATCGGCGGCGGCGTTCGAGCTAAACTCGATCATCAACCGGGCCACATCTTCCAGCCGGATCGTCTCGTCCGGCAAAATCCGACCAGCCTTGGCCAACGCCGCCAATCCCCGTTCGTGCGCTCCCAAATCGAGGCCGGGCAGGTAAAACGGTTCCAGGTCGGCCAGAGGAACCGGCGTCTCTCCACCCAACTCCCCGGCGGCGACGGCTTCGGCGTAGGCGGCCAGGGTAATGACTTTGACGACGGAGGCCAGCGGCATGGGGGCGTCGGCGTTCAGGTACACCCCTTCCGTTTCTTGTCCCACTCGATAGGCGGCCAATCCCGCCAAATCGGGACGCAGCAGCAGCCGATCCAGGGCGGGCGCGGCCGTTTCCGGCACAGCCTCTCGTAATTCAGCCAGGGCGTCGGGATCGGGATTGAGTTCGGCAGTGAGGGGGACGGCCGTTTCCGGCAAGATGGGCAGCGTCAACCCGCACGGCGGCGACAGCGGGCCGGTGTAAAACGGGGTGACGGTGGCGGCGATGGTGGGGATGATCGTCGGCGTTTCCGTCGGCGCGGGGACGCCGGTGGGGGCCAGCGTCGGGGTAGGGGTGATGCGCTTTTCTGGGGTGGAAGTTGGGGGGAGATTGAGGAGGGGGTTGGGGGACGGCCGTACACAACCCACAGCCAACAGCAAAACCAGGAAAGACAACTGACGCAAAGCGAACAATTAACAGCCACCAGTTAACAGTTAACTGGTTACGGCAGCCCCCAAATCGTGAAATCTTCGTAGACCGTCGCTTCGCCGAACACCTCATCCTCTACAAAGAACGCCGTGATCACCGCCACATCTCCCGAAAAGGGGCGGCTGGATAAATCAAGTTCAGCCACAAGGGAATCATTGAGCAGAAAATAGCCCCGGTCAAACAAAGCGATCAACGTGATCCGGTTGGCGGCGTCATCAGACGTATCCAGTAAATCGTCAACCAGACCCTCATCCAGGTCAATATCCTCGCCCGATACCCGATCTATCAACCGCCAGTTGCCGTCTGAACCTACCACCAGCCACATCTGGCTGTCATACGCCGTTTCCCGGAAAGACAGGCCAATGTCCCAACTGCTGACGCTGGTGGGATATGGATTCACAAACACGGCGTCGGCGATGAAGTTGAATTGGTTGATTTCCGCTGGCCGTACCTTGATCAAGCCATCATCCACATGATCTAACTGGTTACTGCGCGGGCCAAAGAGCGGGTTGGCCGACCATACCGTCAAGTTGCGGTAGCCGGTAGATTCCCCCGCCACCTCGTCGCTGCTGTAAAAGCCGGTGCCGATGGCGATATTGCCGGTGTTGACACGGCCGTCAAACGTGAGAAATGAGACGAGATTGCCGTTGAGGAAAAAGTAACCCACATCTGCCAAAGCGACCAGGACGACCTCGTTTTCGCCGTTGGCCGACGAGTCCAGATAAGCGGACAAATCTCCCTCGGCCAGGAAATTGTCTTCAGAGTCCACTCGATTGTTCAGGTTCCACACCCCATCTGAACGGAAAACCAGCCGCAATTCATCGTCACCCCCCGCCTGACGGAAGATGATACCAGCATCCCAACGGCCGTCTGCCGCACCGAACGGATTCTCAAATGTCGCCTGCAAAATGAAATCTGCCGGGCTGATTTCTAGATATTCCGTCTCAATCAGACTGTCATCTTCATGCGCTATTGCGCCGTTTAACGGCCCTGCCAGGGCGATTAGATCGTCGTTCGCCGTTCCTACGATGGGTCGGGCGGTGGCGGTGGCATTGCCTGATTCTGCGGCCAAAGCTGCCCGCGTTGCCAGAATGCTTTCCGTGGTGGCGTCTGCGGCCGGGGGCGGGTTGGTTGGCGGCGGTTCGGTGGTGGCGATGGGTTGGATGGCCGCTGCCTGGGCCGTCGCCGTTGCCACCCGCGCTTCAGAAATCGCGGTGGCTGTGCTATCAGGCGCAGCGGCGGCGGCGCTGGTTGGGGTTATGGCGGTATCTTCTACGGCGGCAACAACGCTGGGCCAGGTGGGTGTGGCGGTAGACAGGAAATCCGTTTGCGTCACCAGCCAGACGCCGCCGCCAATTACGCCGGCGCAAAGGAGCAGGATCATGCTCGCCACACCGATAACCCATAACGGGATCTTTCGCTTAGATTTAGCTTCAATCGCCGGTGGATATGCTTCCAATCGGGGTTGGCTTTGGGGCGGGGGAGACACGCGGGGCGGTGGCGGTGGTGGAGCCGCCACGGGCGGCGGCGGCTCAAAAACGGTTCTCTTCTCGGCAACTTCCGCCGGAGGAGGCGTGGGCGGCGCTGCCTGCGCTACCATCGTTTCATCCTTTTCCGCCGTCGTTTCCAGGATGGATAAGTCGGGTCGGGGAATTTTTTGAGTGGCTTTGGAAAGGGCTTGTGATAAATCGGTGGCGGAGGAGAAGCGGTCATCCCGCTGTTTGGCCAGCGCTTTGTGGATGACTTCTTCGGTGTCGCGGGGCAAGTCGGGCCGTTTTTCCAGGATGGCGGGAACCGGGTCCATGACGTGTTTCATCATCACCCGCGCCGGGGTGTCGCCGGTGAAGGGGAGTTCGCCGGTCAACATTTGGAAGAGGATGATGCCTAGCGCGTATACATCGGAACGGCCGTCCAGTTCCTTGTCGCCATACACTTGTTCCGGACTCATGTACATCGGCGTGCCTACCAGGCTGCCGCTGGCGGTCAACGCTTCGGTCGAAGCCGCCACATGCACAATGCCAAAATCAGCCAGATACGCATCCCCATATTGGTCAAATAAAATGTTGCCCGGCTTCAAATCCCGGTGAATGATCCCCTGGGTATGGGCATGATCCAGCGCCGACCCCAGCCGCTTGAGAATAACGGCCGCTTCTTCAATGGGAACCACGCCATCCTTCAACTTGTCAGCCAGCGACCCGCCCGGCATGTAACGCATCACCAGGTACGGTTGTCCATTGTCCTCGCCAAAATCATACACCGGCACGATTGCCGGGTGTTCCAGCGCCGCAATCGTTTTGGCTTCGCGGGCAAACCGCGCTTGAAACTCCGGCTCATGCAAAAACTCACGGGGCAGCGCCTTAATCGCCACCGTGCGTTCAAACATGGGGTCGTAGGCAGTGAACACGGTTGCCATACCGCCCCGGCCCAATTCTGCTTTAACTTCGTACCGGCCAATTTTTTCAGGAGTCATAATTCGTTTATGGGTGTGTTTCATTTCAGCCGCGGTTTCTTACCGCGTTTACTGCGCGGTAGGGATACCGCGGCTACTATTTGTGTATTTGATCAATATGCCAACTATACCAATCGTCAATTACCATCAATCTTACTTCTTTAGCCCCAATACCTGCCGGGTGGTGTGCCGGGCGCCGCTTTCCTGGCTCAGCCGCCATTCATCTTCCTCCCGGCAGCACAAAATAAGGTCTCTGGCTTCTGCCGGCGAATCGGTGACCAACAGCAAATCCAGGTCATCGAGCGAAATTTTGCCCTGGGCCAGCATGCTGTTTTTCAACCAATCAATCAACCCGCCCCAGTAGGCTGAATCAAATAAAATAACCGGAAAATTTTGGATTTTACCAGTCTGGATGAGAGTCAGGGACTCGAAAAGCTCATCCATCGTGCCAAACCCACCGGGGAATATAACGAAGGCCTGGGCATATTTGACCAGCATGGTTTTGCGGACGAAGAAGTAGCGGAAATCAACCGTCACATCTACATATGGGTTGAGGTGCTGTTCAAAGGGGAGTTCGACGTTCAGGCCGACGGAGACGGCGTTGCCCGCTTTGGCTCCTTTGTTAGCCGCTTCCATGATGCCGGGGCCGCCGCCGGTGATGATGGTGAAACCAGATTCACCTAACAGCCGGGCCACCTCGACGGCCGCTTCGTAATGGGGTTCTCCCGCTTTGGTACGAGCTGAGCCGAAAATGGTCACGGCCGTGCTCAGGTCGGCCAACGCATCAAATCCTTCCACAAACTCGCCCATGATGCGCATCACGCGCCAGGGATCGGTTTGGGTAAACGAGATCGTCTCAGTCGTAGGCGGGTTGAGGAGCTTTTCATCTTCAGTGCGCTGGCCGCTACGGGCGGCCCGGTTGAGGGAGTTGCTGCTCATTTGCTTCCTTTTGTCTGGCTTGCTTTGCGCTAGTATAGCATGATTACAGGTATGCAAGTATGCAGGTGTGCAAGTATGCAGATATAGATTTCCTGGGGTAACATTTGCGCCAATCACGCGAATAACGACTGAATACCGATTACTGAATACTGAATACTGAACACACTAAGCCTCACGGCCGTACATGTTTCATCACCACCAGCGTAATATCATCAAACTGGGGGGTGTCGCCGGCGTGGTCGCGGATGGCGTCGGTGATGGCCTGCACCATCTGCGCCGCGCTCTGCTCATGCGCGGCGCGGGCCGCCATTCGCAGCCGTTCCAGGCCAAACTCGTCGTAATCCTCATTCATCGCTTCCGTCACCCCATCGGTGTAAAACAGCAGCGTATCGCCGGGATACAGGCGGGAAGTATGACCTTCAATTTCGATGTCAGGCAGCACGCCCAGCGCGATCCCTTTGGCTGGCAGCAAACGCGCCTTGCCATTGCGCCGCAGCATCAGCGGCGGATTATGCCCGCCATTGGCATAGGCCAGCGTGCAGTTTTCCGGGTCCCAGATGGCGTAGAAGACGGTGACAAACAGGTCGGATTGGGAATCATGGTTGATGATCTCGTTGGCCCGCACCAGCGTTTCGGCCGGATCGGTGCGGCTGAGGGCGACGGTGCGCAGGATGGTGCGGCTGAGCGCCATGAACAGCGCCGCCGGTACGCCTTTGTCGGCCACATCCGCTATCAAGATGCCCCAATGTCCGTTTGGCAGCTGCAGAAAGTCGTAAAAGTCGCCGCTGACCTGCCGGGCGGCTTGCCAATAACTGGCGATGGCGCAGCCGGGAATATCGGGGCTGCCATCGGGGATGAAGGTGGCTTGTATTTCGCGGGCGACGTCAAGTTCCTGTTCCAGTTTGTCCCGCTCGGCCGCTTCCAAGTAAAGCTGGTTGTTGACCACGGCCGTGGCCGCCTGATGGGCGATGCCGTTGAGGATGTTGTGGGAGTGGGAGGAAAGAGTACGGCCGCTGTCCAAATGAGCGCCGACGATCATGGCGCCGACGAGTTGGCCACGGGCGTGAAGGGGGAAGGCGTAGGCAGTGGGGGCGCTCAATACCTTTTCCAGCCAGGGAGTCAGTTTCAAGTCATAGTAACGGCCGTACGGCGTCAATGTATCCACCTGTTCCTGGGCCATCACCGGCAAATCTTTCCGCTCCAGTTCCAGCGTGGCCAACAGCCCCCGCCCCATGGGGCTGATGCCGTGACTGGGGCCGGGGATGAATACCTGCCGCTCTTCATCCCAGATGAGAATGAGCGCCGACTCCACGCCAACCAGCATCGGCGCCAGACGGACGATGGTGTACAGGATTTCGTTGAGGTCAATCAGGCTGTTGACTGCTTCGGCGACTTGTAAGAGGGCGGTGTTGACCCACGCTTCCTCTTCCTGGGCATTGCGCAGATAGACATTTTCGATGGCTTGCCCCGCTTGGCTGAGGATGTTGTGCAATAGTTCCTGGCGGCGGGGGCCGGGGCCGTAACGGCCGTTTGGACTGGCTCTGGTTTCCAGTTTGTTGATGACCATGACGCCCAACCAGCGGGTTTTGGTGCGCAGGGGCAAAAGGGTGAGTTGGTGGACGGCCGTTTCCATTGGGGCCAGCGCTTCTTTCAGCCAGACCGGGATGGTTTGTGATGTCATCATTTGCTGGCCGACATGCACCGCATCCAGCGCCGTCCATTCGCCGATGGGGAACTCATGCGTATTGAACCGCTCTGTTTCCGTCTGATCCAGCCCATGCACGGCCGCGCCCCGGTAAACGTCGGTTTCTGCTTGCCACAATAGCACGCCGCAAAAATCCACGCCCACCAGCATGGGTGTCAGCCGGGTGATGGCCGTGAGCAGATCGCCTAGTTCGTTGCTTTGGCTGAAAGCGCGAGCCACCTGGAATTGAGCGGTTGTAATCCACGCCTGCTCCCGCTGCCACTCCAACTGGCGGGCTTGATCAATGGCGGTGGCGATTTCGGCGGCCAACGCTTCCAGCGCCGTTTTTTCGGCCGGGGTGAAGACACCCGGCTCAGCGCTTTGCACGTCCAACACCCCCAGCAGTTCGCCGGCGACGTTGAGCGGAATCGCCATTTCAGCGCGGGTGGCATCGGTGAGACGGGCCAGGTCATCGGTAAAATTTTGCATGAAACGGCCGTCCTCATCCCTGTTGTTGATGACGATGGTTTCCATATCGGCAGCGGCCGTGCCCACCAGTCCCTCACCCACAGCTACCCAAACCCGCTCTTCCGTAAGCATGGTTTCACTGCTGGCCTCGGCGATGAGTTTACCTGTGTCCGCGTCCAACGTGAAAATAGTGACTGGATGAAAGCCAAACCGATCGCTGGTGAGCTGCACCACGTAGGGGAACAAGGTTTCTCGTTCCTGAATCAGGTTGATTTTACGCGCGATCTGGCTCACCAGTTCCAACTGGGCGGCCCGCCGCCGCTCTTGCTCATAAAGCTGGGCGTGGGCGATGGCCGCCGCCGCCTGATTGGCCAAAATCATCAACCGGCGTAAATCTTCGTCGTTGAAGCGGTTGGGCTGCTGGCTTTGGGCGGATACCATGCCGATGGTTTTTTCGCCGCTGACCAGGGGGATGAACATGGCGGAGCGGGGCGGCGTACTGCTGATGTAGCGGGGTTGGGCGGGCAGGCGGTGCATGTCCCGGGCGAAATCGCGGACGAGGAGGGGTTTTTGGGTGTCGCGCACCCAGCCCACCATGCCGCTGTTTTCGCTTAAATCGAAGGTGCGGGGTGTTTTTTGGGGACGGCCGTCAATTGACCAGTAAAGAATGTGATACAAGTCATCTTCCAGCAATCCTACCTGAAAAATGCTGTTGTCAATCACCTGGCCGGCCGATTGGGCGATGAGGGCGCATAACGCTTTGACATCCAGTTCGGCGGCGACGATATCCCGACCCGCCCGGCTTAGTGTTTCCAGTTCGGCGATACGCTGCATGAGCAGGCGGCGGGATTGGTAGCGCCGCCACAGGATGAAGGTAAGCAGGGACATAGCGGCAAATAAAACGGCGATGGCGAAGGCCGTCCCGGAAATGCCGCCTAAGATGTCTCTGTTGATTGCCATATCAAGTATCTTCTCAGTATTCAGGGGAGCGGCGAGGTTTTAACGGAAACCTGGCAGGTCTTTGAAGGCGCGTTGGGCTTTTTCGGGAGTGGGAAAGATGTGGAAAACCTTGTCGAAGCCGACCATGGCAAAAATTTCCGTCAGCCGGTCGTCTAATCCGCTCAACATCACATCCCCTTTTTGCTGACGGGCTTTACGCCAGGCGCTGACCAGGCAGCGTAAGCCGCCGCTGTTGATGTAATTGACCTGGCTTAGATCAACTACGATCTGGTACTGCTCATGATCCAGAATCTCGTTCAACGCCGCTTCTAGTTGGGGCGAGAGGGTTTGGTCGAGACGGCCGTTTACAGAGACTAGCTTGACGTTGGCGGGTAAGGTTTTTTGCTGGATGTTCATGTGAATCATTCGGGTCAACTTAAAGCGTAGGAAGTACTCGGAAAACAGTATCCAGTGTTCAGTGTTCAGTGTGAACCGCCAACTGAATACTGATAACCGCTATTGTTTGATCAACTTGACCATAATCAGGGCGTTGCCATCCTGATTGAATTCATAAATGACCTTGTCCATGAGTTGGCGCATGAAATAGATGCCCAATCCACCGACTTTCATATCCTGTACGGCGTTGGGGTTGGGTTTGGTCGGGGCGGTTACTTTATCGGGGCGAAAGGCACGGCCGTTATCATGCAGGGTGACGACAAATTTATCGGCCGTCGCTACCCAAATGACGCGGATAGAGCCTTTGTTCTCACCGCCATAAGCATGTTCGATGATATTGGTACACGCTTCGTCGCAGGCCAGTTCGATGTGAAAAATCTCTTTTTTGGACAAGCCAGCCTGAGCTGCCCCGGCGGTGACGAATTGACACAACCGTTTGATTTCGGAAAAACGACCAGAGATGGTGAGGACGTTTTGTGGGCCCATTCTCAAAAGCAGAAAACGTAAAACAACCTGCAAATCATGTCGTTTTACGTTTTATTTGGAGTTTGACCAAGTTAAAAACGAATGAGTTTTTAGAAGCTGCCAACTGCCTGGGTGGTATTTTCATATGTCTGAAACAGTTCGTTTAATCCGGCCAAATCCAGCACTTCGGCAACTCGTTCTGATGGGCTGGAGATACGGACATCGCCCCGGTTACGTCTGCATTCTTTGTTAGCCGACACCAGCGACCGCAGACCGGCGCTGCTCATGTAATCAACCTGAGAAAGGTCTAGCACGATGTTATGACGGCCGTTGTTAGTTAATTCCTTCAACTTGTCATCCAATTCCGGGGCGCTGCTACTATCCACCCGGCCGGCAACGCGCAATAAGTCTACCCGTTTCATGGATTCCACACTGATATTCAAACTACTCATGAAAAACCTCCATCCAACCATTGTGAATTTATCATCACTCGCGGAGCGGATTATAGCACACCCCCAACCTAAAACGTAAAACGCAAAGCGAAAAACGTGCTATAGTTTGCCATATGAGCGGCGATTTGGCAACGCAACTAACACAAAAAGCATTCGAGTTGGGATTTAACCGGGTGGGTATTATCCCGGCTCGGCCGGCGGTGCGGTTGGATGCGTATCAGCGTTGGCTTGAGGCGCAGATGCACGGGGAAATGGGCTACATGGCCCGGCCAGATCGGGTCATCCGCCGCCAGGATTTGCATGTGATTTTGCCCGGCGTGCAAAGTCTCATTTGTGTGGCAGCGGATTATTTTTCGGGTCGGCTGCCGCCAGAAATTGCTAACGATCCCAGTCGAGGACGCATCGCTAATTACGCCTGGGGGGTGGATTATCATGAGGTGATGACGCCGCGTTTGCTGGCGTTGGCGGATTGGTTGGCGGCGGAGGCGGACGTCGCTGTCCAAAACCGAGCGTATGTGGACACCGGCGCGATATTGGAACGAGATCATGGAGAAACGGCCGCTCTCGGCTTCACCGGCAAAAACACGATGCTCATCCACCCCCGTCACGGCTCCTTCTTCTTCCTCGGCCAAATTTTGACCACATTAGCCATTGATAATTCACAATTCACAATTGACAATTCACAATTCCCTACTTGTGGTTCCTGCCATCGCTGCCTGGATGCATGCCCAACCAACGCTTTTCCCCAACCGCATGTGCTGGACGCCCGCCGCTGCATTTCTTACCTGACGATTGAGTTAAAAGGGTGGATTCCGCGAGACTTACGGCCGCTCATCGGCAACTGGGTCTATGGCTGCGACATCTGCCAGGATGTGTGCCCCTTCAACCGCTTTGCCGGAACAAAAATTCACAATTCACAATTCACAATTCACAATTCACAATTTGATCAAGCCGCTCCCCCCTTGCTCAAATTGCTGACACTGGATGAAGAAACCTTCAACCAGCGATTCGCTTACAGCCCCATCAAACGCATCAAACGCGCCCGTCTGGTGCGGAATGCGTGTGTGGCGGCGGGGAATTGGGGCAGCAAAACGGCCGTCCCTTCCCTCATCACCCTCCTCTCCGACCCGGAACCCATCGTGTGCGGCCACGCCGCTTGGGCTTTGGGGCAGATTGGAGGGAAGAGGGCGAGAACGGCCGTGGCTCACGTCCTCAAATCAGAAACCGACGAAAGTGTGCGTCAGGAGATGCGGTTGTCAATGAGCAGTTACTGACTCCCGTAGAGCGCGGATGTTCCGCGTTGGCGTGGTGATCATGGTCACGCAGCCGGTGCCCAGCAGCAGGCGACGGCCGTTTGTCTGCATCAATGCCTCTTCTGCTTCCGCCAACGCCTTTTCCGGCGATTCCTCATGCAAGCTCCAGCGGGACACGCCGCCGCTGGCCGCTCCCTTGATTTGCTTTAAGCCATCCGCCAAACGCACATCCGTCTCCCGGTCATGCCAATTGATGAACTGTGCCGGGTAATCGGCCGTCAGGTCAAACATAATGTCGGCGCTGTGGACATGCACCATGTTGCACCAGAGGTCAGAGACAGATTCCAGGATACGCAGGTCATACGGCCGTGCCCACGTCTTAAACTCCTCCCGGCTGAGCAAGGGATAACGAGCGTGCTGCACCGCATAAAAAATGCCGCTGATCCCAGTCGCTTTGGCCGCTTCGATGTAACGCAGCGTCGTTTCCGTCATCGTCTCCATCCCCTGCCGGAAAGCGTCCGGGTCGCGGCGCATGTACGCCAACATTTGCGCCTCTCCCGCCAGATTTTTGGCCTGAGACAGCGGCGAGAAGATGGTGGCGATGAAGGGTACGCTGTCGCCCACGCCTGCGCCAACGAGACGTAAGGCTTCAATCTGGACGGCCAACATCCCTTTGGCGGGGTCTAGCGGTTTCAATTCGGTCCAGTCAGACGGCCGGGCGATGGCGCGGCGGGTGTATTCTCGCGTCCCTTCCAGCGAACCAACCCATCTATCCTCCACGCCCCAATCGGTGATAGCAAAACTGCTGGCCGGGCCAACTTTGAGCAAATCCCAATCATAATCTTGCTGCCATTTGAGGTGGGCGGCGGCTAACGCTTCGGCATCCTGGTCATCGCCGGGCCAATGCCGCCACAACGCCACCGGCGTCCGATCCGTCGGCTCTCCGGCGATGGCGGCTTCCAGCCGTTTTCGTTTACTCCAATCGGTCATGGTTTACTCCTCGTATAAAGTAATTCCATAAATAGTTCCCAAACAATTGAATAACAGGTCAGCATCATAGGGGTACATCCCAACATCGTATACAATTTATGACGATAAATTGTCGGCGGCGAGGGTGTTCTCTTTCTCCTTGTAGCCCGGTGCGAACCGGTGTCTTCTTTCACAGTATGTAACCCCCGCCCCGCCGTGCGCTTCTAACACGGATTGTGTGCACCTACCTGGGCGGCGCCGGCTGTAGCAGTCCGGCCGGGCCGGAACCGGTGGTTGTCCCCGCTCTGGCAGGCAAGCTCTTATTAGCACGAGGCTGTTGCCGGCGGGTGATGTTGGGGTGTACCCCTATGCGGCCGACTTAATAACCCATCTCATAAGGAGGTTTCTCTATGACCAATCGTATCCCTGAAATAGCGGGCAGTAAGCCAACCGAAATGGTCTTGGCTATTGACTTCAGCCTCGACCGGCTCGATGTCTCTCTGCGCGGCGACGGGCGCGAGTGGATTTGGGCGCACCAGGCCTATGACAACAATTGGTCTGGCTACCAGCAGCTCAAACAAGAGCTGCTGTCCGAGCTTGACCCACATCGTCCAGTACGCCTGACCGCTGTGGGTGAATCTACCGGCCCTTACTGGTGGCACGCCTTCTATCAGTTCAGCCACGATGATGAGTTACAGCCGTTTTCACCTGAACTGGCTCTGCTCAATCCCGCTCGTGTCAAAAGGTATCGCCAGGCGCTCCCGGAACAAGACAAGTCCGACCCGGATGATGCCCGTCTCATTGACCAGTATTACCGCGCCGTGGGTGTGGAACACCCCCATCAGTTTTATGACCGGTATCTCCCTTTGCGTACCTTCACCCGCGCTTATGCTCGCGTGACTCACTCGCTTGCTTCTGAAAAAGCGTATCTTCTCTCGCTTCTTTACCTCTGGTCTAGCGAGTACCGACATAAGAAGGAAAAACCCTTCTCCAATCTCTTGGGGGCGACCAGCCAACATATCCTGGACGAATTCGCCGACATTCAGGCTGTCGCCGACATCCCGCTGGACAAATTGACCGATTTGCTGGTGCAATTTTCGGCCAATACGCTCCCTGACCCCCAAGCCAATGCCCGTAAACTGCACGATGTGGCTTCTCATTCTTATCCTGTTCCACCTCACCTCTCCGGGCCGCTCCATCAGGCCATTAAACATACGCTGGCTCACATTCGCTTTTTGTCGGACAACCAAAAAGCGTATCGGCAGCACATTGAACAGGAACTAAGCGGGCTTCCCGAAGCTCAGATGGCTCTGGATTTTAAGGGACTTGGCCCCATTTTGGTCGCCGGCTGTCTCAGTGAAATCCAGGATACCACTCGCTTTGTCACTGGCGATAAGTTCGACAAGCGTCTCAAACAGCGCCGCCCCCGAACTTACCGCGATGGTCAGGCAGCCGTGGCCAAGATGGCCGGTCTTTGGTGGCCCAGGCACGACTCCGGCCATGTGCAAGGATTGAAACCCTTTCTCGCCCGCGAGCGCAATCCCTATTTGCGCTACTGGCTGGTTCAGTCAGCTCATACTTTGCAACGATACCAACCTGATTATCAGCGGTTCTATTGGAAGAAGTATCGTGAAGCTCACTCCCATCATCATAAGCGCGCCATCGTCTTGACGGCGCGTAAGGCCGTGCGTTTGATCTTTGCCCTGCTGCACAAAGGTCGGCAAGCGTGTCTGGAGGAGGGTCTGTTGACATAACTCCGCGCTCCCCGGCGCGCCATGCAGCTCTCGGCCGCTTGGAAACGGCCGTTGCCGGGCTGTTCATCACAGGCCATCGCTTTGGCCGCATTTAACCTGCACTCAATTGTTAAAGTTCAGATGAGGGCGGGTTATTGCCCG